>JAFIEE010000187.1 GCA_020832705.1 Paracoccaceae bacterium | reverse complement strand
CGCGCCTTTGCCATGACCACCCTGCGCAATGACCGGCTGTTCCTGCCGCGCTGGGTGGCGCATTACGGGGCGGCGCTGGGCGGGCGCGCGGCGCTTTATGTGATCCTGGACGGCCACGACCAGCCGCTGCCCGAGGGGCTGGGCCCGGTCAATGTGCTGCGCCTGCCGCATGTGCCCGCGCCGCGCGGGGTGGCCGACCGGCGCCGGGCGCGGATCATGTCCGACATCGCGCGCGGGCTGATGCGGGTGCATGACATCGCCATCGTGACCGATGTGGACGAATTCCTGATCCTCGACCCGGCAGCGGGCGATGACCTCGTGACCTATCTGGCCGCCGGGCGCGGGGCCACGGCCTCGGCGCTGGGGCTGGATGTGGGCCAGCACATGGCGCTTGAGGCCCCGCTCGACCCCGCGCGCCCGTTTCTGGAGCAGCGCGCCTTTGCCCATGTCTCGGCCCGCTACACCAAGCCGGTGGTGGCGCGGCGCGCGGTCACCTGGGGCTCCGGGATGCACCGGGTGAAGGGGCGCAATTTCCGCATCGATCCGAACCTCTACCTGCTGCATTTCGGCATGGTCGATGCCGCGCTCTGCGCGCCCACGCTGGCCGATCCGGACCGCCACCGCGACGGCTGGGCGGGGCATCTGGACCGGCGCGCGCGGCTGCCGGAGATCATCACCCGCGCGACGGCGCGCGACGGGGACGCCTTTTTCCCCCGCGCCCGGCGCTGGCAGACCTGGCTGCGCCCGCTGAACGCGCTCAACAAGCCCGCGATGATCCCGGGCAGCCCGGTGGTGCGCCTGCCCGACCGGTTCCGCGGTCTGGTGTGACACGCCCCCGTTTCGCGGACCTGCGCAGCTTCGGCGGGGCGACCAAGGCCACCGCGCCGCGCCCTGCCGGCGCGCGGGACAGGGCCTTACCGGGGCGGCGGCGGGGCCTGAAGGTTGTCTTCGACGCGAAAGCCGTCGGGCACCCGGTCGCGACCCTCAAGGACCAGATCACACATGATCCCGGCCAGCAGCGGCGCCAGCGCAAAGCCGGTCTTGAACCCGCCGTTGAACACGTAATGGCCCGGCCGCCCCGGCCACCGCCCCAGCATCGGCGCGCGTGTCCGCGCCCGCGGCCGCACCCCCGCCCAGCGCTCCAGCACCGGGGCCCCGGCCAGCGCCGGGCAGAGCGCGCGCACCCGTTCCAGCAGCGCATCGCATTGCGCATCGGTCCGGTCGGGCACGGTGAAATCGCGTTCGCTGGTCGATCCGATGGCCACGCTTCCGTCCACATGCGGCACGATATGCAGCCCCTCGGCAAAGACCTGGGGCAACGCCGACGCATCATGGGCCAGCCGCAGCGCCTGCCCCTTCACACCGCTGCCCACGGGCCGCGCCCGCCCGGTCGATAGCGCGGCCAGCCCCTCGTATCCCGTGCACCAGACCACGGGGGCGCGGCCTTCGGGCGGCATGTCCGCGCCCTCTGCCACGGTGCCCCCCTGGGCCACCACCCCGGCGGCCAGCGCGGCCAGCGCGCGGCGCGGGTGCAGCCGCGCGCTCAGCGTGTCATGCACCACCATCCCGGTCGGGGACACCGGCACCAGCCCGGCGAAATCCGACACCGGGCGCACCGCCCAGTCCGCCCGCCCCTGCCACAGCGTTGCCGCGCCCTCGGCACGCGCAAGGGCACGCGCCAGCCCCGCCGCGTCGGCCACCGGCTGCAACCGCCCCGTGCGTGCATACCCCGGATCGCGGCCTGAAATCCGCGCCACCTCGGCCCAGAACGCTTCGGCCATCAGGAGCGCGTCCAGTTGCACGGCCTTCCCGGCGTTCCAGTTTTCCGGCACATGCGGGGCCAGCGCGCCCACCACCCCGCCGCTGGCCCCGGCGCCGATGCGGCGGCGCTCCAGCACCTGCACCCGTGCGCCCCGCGTTGCCGCCACAAAGGCCAGCGCCAGCCCGAACACGCCGCCGCCCATGACCGTCAGTGCCGCCATTGCCATTCCCCCCTGCCGCGTCCAAGGTGCGCGCGCGCAGCCATAGGACAGAAGCGGATGCAGGACCAGCGGGCAAGGGTGGACTGGCGCGAGGGCAGCGTGCCGGTGGCGCGCGCCTTCGATGATCCGTATTTCAGCCTGCACGACGGGCTGGCCGAAACGCGCCATGTCTTCCTGACCGGCAACGACCTGCCCGCGCGGCTGCGCCCGGGGTTTCACATCGCCGAACTGGGTTTCGGCACCGGGCTGAACCTGCTGGCAACGCTGCAGGCCGCCGCCGACCGGCCCGGCCCCATGCGCTATACCGCGTTCGAGGCCTTCCCAATGACCCCGGAGGACATGGCCCGCGCGCTGGACGCCTTCCCGGACCTGCCCGCCGGGGCGCTCCTGACGCCGTGGCGCGCGGGGCGCACCTGCTTCACCCTGGGCGCGCTGGAAGTCACGGTCATCATCGGCGACGCGCGCGCCACGCTGCCCGCATGGGACGGATGCGCCGACGCCTGGTATCTGGACGGTTTCGCCCCGGCGAAGAACCCCGAACTGTGGGAGCCCGCGCTCATGGCCGAGGTCGCGCGCCACACCGCGCCCGGGGGCAGCTTCGCCACCTACAGCGCCGCAGGCGCCGTGCGCCGGGCGCTGGCGGCGGCCGGGTTCACGGTGGCACGCGCGCCGGGCTTCGGACGCAAGCGACACATGACCCTGGGGCGGCTGCGCGCCGAGGCTACGGCATGATCCCCGCCAACCCGGTCACGCAGAACACCACGCTGGGCATCTGGCTGATGGTCGCCACAACCTTTGTCTTTGCCCTGCAGGACGGGATCTCGCGCCATCTGGCGGGGGAATACAACGTGCTGATGGTGATCATGATCCGCTACTGGTTCTTTGCCGCCTTCGTGATGGCGGTGGCGGCGCGGCAGGCGGGCGGCATCCGGCGCGCGGCGGCCACGCGCCAGCCCTGGCTGCAGATCGGGCGCGGGATACTGCTGGCCGCCGAGGTCTGCGTGATGGTCACCGCCTTCGTGCTGCTGGGTCTGACCGAAAGCCATGCGGTCTTTGCCGTCTATCCGCTGCTGATCGCGGCGCTCTCCGGCCCGGTGCTGGGCGAGCGCGTGGGCTGGCGGCGCTGGGCGGCGATCGGCGTGGGATTCGTGGGCGTGCTGGTGATCCTGCAGCCCGGCCGCGGCGTGTTCGACCCGGCGGCGCTGGTGGCGCTGCTGGCCGCGACGCTCTTCGCGCTTTACGGGTTGCTGACCCGCTATGCCGCGCGGCAGGACAGCGCGGCGGTCAGCTTCTTCTGGACCGGGACCACGGGCGCGGTGTTCATGACCGCCGTGGGGATCTGGTTCTGGGAGCCGATGCGCGCGCCGGACTGGGGCTGGATGGCCATGCTCTGCATGACGGCGGCCTTCAGCCACTGGCTGCTGATCAAGGCCTACGAGGTCGCCGAGGCCAGCGCGGTGCAGCCCTTTGCCTATCTGCAATTGCCGTTTGCCGCCGCGATCGGCATGATCGTGTTCGGCGAGACACTGCGCGCCAACGTGGCGCTGGGTGCGGCGATCGTGGTCGGCGCGGGGCTGTTCACCCTGTGGCGCGCGCGCAAGGCAGGCTGAGCGCGCCTGCGCCGCGCTCAGGGACTGGCGGCGGTTGCGGCGTCCATCGGCGCGCCACCCAGGCAGCGGCGCAAGTGGCCCAGCACATGCGGTGCCACCTGCGCGGGTGCCTCTTCGTGGACAAGATGACCGAAGCCCGCGATCACGGCGCATGCCGCGCGCGGCATCCGCGCCGCCGCTTCGCGCGAAACCCCCGGCGGCACCGCGCGGTCCCGGTCCGAAACGAGCAGCAGGCACGGCACGGCGATCTGTGCAAACCGCGCGATCAGGGGCTCAAGCTGCCATTGCGCCATCATCCCCAGCGTGCCCTCGACATGGCGCGGATCGCTGACCAGCCGCCGGTAAAGCGCCACCCCCTGTGGGTCGAGGTTGGACCCGGTGGCCGCCAGCAGGCTTTCGACCTGGCCGGGTCTGGCGCTCAGCCGGGTCAGGATCGCGGCCATGAAGGGGCTGGCGGACATGGCGCGGGCCAGCCTGGGGAACAGCCAACCCGCGAAGCCGTCGAAGGGGCCAAGCGCCGCGTTGATCCCGATGACGGCCTGCGGCGAATCGGGCAGCATTTCGGTCAGGCGCAGGGCAATGGCGGCGCCCGCCGAATGGCCGATGATCGCGCGCGGGCGCCAGCCCTGATCGGCACAAAGCGCGGTCAGGTCGTCGGCCATGGCATCGAGCCCCAGCCGCAGCATCCCGCCGGCGCGGGTGAACCCCTGCCCCGGCAGATCGGGGATGATCAGCCGATACCCCGGCAGCCACGGTGCCAGCCGGTGGAAACTGTGCGCCGAGGCCCCGGCCCCGTGCAGCAGCAACACGTCCGCCAGGTTGCCTGGCCCATCGCCCCGCCCCGCGCCGATGACCTGCACATGCCAGTCATGCGGGCGGCAGCGGATGACCTGCGACTGCGCGCGCAGGGGCCAGTCATGGGGGGGCGCGGCCACGCCCCTACCCCGCCAGCGCGGTGCCAAGCGTGCGCGAGAGCGCGCGCGCATCGGCGCGCGGGAGCGCGATCAGCGTGGCGCCCATCTGCGCCGACAATTCGGCAAGCTGCGGCTTGGGCCGCAGGCTGGTGTCGATCACCAGCGCCGGAAACCTGCGCGCGGCGATGGCACGGGCCAGATGCGCGGCCTCCTGCGCGGCCTGCACGCGGTCGGCACGGCCATCGAGGGCGATGTTGCCACGCCCGTCGGTCAGCAGGGCCAGCGTCGGCGCCATGCCGTGCCCGCGCGCCTGCTCGGCCGCCGCGAGCGCCACCTGCAAGGCACTTGCCAGCGGCGTGCCGCCGCCGCCGGGCAACCCCGCCAGCCGCCGCTTGGCCTGCACCAGCGAGCGGGTGGGCGGCAGGCTCAGGTCGGCCTGCGTGCCGCGAAAGGTGACAAGCGCGACGTGATCGCGTTTGGAATAGGCCTCGGCCAGCATCAGTTCCACCGCGCCCTTGGCTTCGGCCAGGCGCGCCAGCGCCGCCGAACCCGAGGCATCGACGACGAAGATCAGCACCCGGTCGGTCTGGTCCTGATAGCGGCGGATGCGGATATCGGCGGGCATCAGCAGCAGACGGTCGGTGGCGAGATTTGCCGCGCGCCCCGGCATCAGGGCGCGGCGCATCTTCTGCCAGGGCGCGGCCTGGCGCAGGGTGGCGATGACATCGACCCGCGCGCCTGACCCCGGCTTGCCCGCGCGCGAGGGCATGGGCCGCCCGCGCCGCAGGGACTTGCGCTTGCTGCCCGCGCCGGAATGCCCCTGCGCGGCGCGCGCCACGCGCGCGGCTTGCAATTGCGCCAGCAGACCGGGAGGCAGAGCCGCGCGGGCAGCATCGATCAGCATCTCGTCGGGCAGGTCGGGAAGGTGCCGGTCCTGATCGCTGTCCTGATCGCTGTGCTGATCGCTGTCCTGTTCCTGCTGGCCTTCCGGGGGCGGGGGGTCGGGAGCGCTGTCCTCGGTGTCCTCGGGGGGCGGGGCGTCCTCGGGGAAGCGGGTGGCGCGGTGGGCCAGCGTCAGCGCGACGGCGGTTTCCAGGTCGGCCTCGGCCACCGTCTCGGCGCCGCGCCAGGCAGCATGGGCGCGCGCGCAGGCCAGCGCCAGAAGCGGCGCGCGCAGGCTGTCGATGCCCAGTTCGGCCGCAACGCGGGTGAGACGGTCCAGCGCCCCCCCGGGCGCCGCGCCGGTCGCCACCTGCGCAAGCCGCGCCCGCGCGGTGGCAATGGCGGGCTGCGGCAGGATGATTTCGGCACTGTCGGCCAGGCCCAGACCATCCAGGCCCAGAAACAGGCCCAGCCGGTCGGCAAGCGCCGCGGGCAGACCCTCGCCCTCCTCGGCGGCCTCGTCCAGGGCGATCAGGCTCGGGCCGTCCCGGGCGTCCAGCGCCTGGCCCAGCCGCGCGGCCAGCCCCGCCGGGCAGCGTTCGGCCATGGTCAGGGTCAGGGGCCCTGCGTGTTCCAGAAGCCCTGCGTGGCGGTGCAGCGCACCGGTGGCGAGCGTGGCGCTCAGATCCATGCCCCCCGTGAGCGCCTCGTCACTCACGCCCGGGTGCAGCTTGCGCGGGGCCAGCGGCGCCAGCGCCGCCAGGACCCGGTCGCGCACCGGCCCGGTGCGCGCACGCAGCCAGAGCCCGCGCAGGCCGTCCGGGTCGATGGCAAGGAGCGTCAGCGCCAGCGCGACCTGCGCCCAGGGGTCGGTGCCGGGCGCGGGCGGGCGATCCGGCGCGCGGGCGGCTTCGTCGAAGGGGCTCATGGAGGCGATCCGGGGAGCGATCCGGGGAGCGATCCGGGGGGGGGCACCTTTGACCGGCGGCCTGGGGGGGGGGGGGGGGGGGGGGGGGGGGGGGG
>JAFIEE010000186.1 GCA_020832705.1 Paracoccaceae bacterium | reverse complement strand
CCGACCCGCACGCGCCCACCGCCCCCATGGCGACGCAGGCAGCGCCCGGCGGGCCGGGGAACGCCCACACCGCGCCCGTGTCTGGACCCGGACTCGCAGACGCGCGCGCGCCGGACGCGCCTGGCGCAGACCGCAGCGACGGGGCGGAGGGCACGGGTGCGGAGGGCACGGGTGCGGAGGGCGCAAATGCCGGTGCGACACAAACGTCACGGCGCAGGGACGGTGATGCCCCGGCCGCCGACCCCGCCGGCCGGTCAGCGGACGCAACCGGAACCCGGACCGAAGACAGGCCCGGCCCCGGGCACGCGACCGCCCCGGCCAGCGCGCCCCCCCGGGGCGCCAAACCCACCGGGCCGCCGCCCGACACAGCCGAATCGCCCGGCGCCCCGCCGTTGCGCGTGCTTTCGGCCGAAGACAATCGCACCAACCGGCTGGTCTTTGCGCGCATGATCGCCGACATGGGGTGCGAACTGGCCTTCGCCACCAACGGACGCGAGGCGGTGGAGATCTTCTCCAGCTTCCGCCCGGCGCTGGTGTTCATGGACATCTCGATGCCCGAGATGGACGGGCGCGAGGCGACACGGCGCATCCGCACCCTGCCCGGCGGTGCCGAGGTCCCGATCATCGCGCTGACCGCCCATGCGATGTCCGGCGATGCCGAGGAATTGCTGGCGCGCGGCTTCACGGATTACATGACCAAGCCGCTGCGCAAGCAGGCCCTGCGCGACATGCTGGACCGCCACGCCGCCCCCGGCGCGCGGCGCGCGCGCTGAGCGGGCACGCGCGCCCGGTGCACCGGCTCGATGGGCCCGGTCGATGGGCCAGGGCCTTGCCGCACCGCTGCGCATCGCAGGAAGGAAGGCTCCCGCCCGTGGGGGGGGGGGGGGGCCGGGGCGCCCCCCCCCGGGGGGGGGCGGGGGGGGGGCGGCCCGGGGGGGCGGGCGGGCGGCCCGGCGGCCGCCCCGGTCCGCCTGCGGGCAGGGGGTGGCGCGTGGCCCCGACGCGTGTGACTTGAGTATTTTCGGCAAGATGAAGTCGGCGCGGCGCACGCGCTGACGCCGACGCGGTCATGTTGCCTGCGGCGCGTGGTGTCCTGCGCCTGCGGCCTTTCGCCGCGCGCAAGCGGAACGCGGGCGCGGCAGCCGGAGACTCGGCCGCGGCAGAGCGGCATCCGGGTTTCGGCGCCGCCCGCGTCGGGGCGCGTTTCGGCAGGGTGCGGGTTCGCACGCCGTCGCTCGGCGCTGCCCGGGTGGCGCTGTCATCGACATCGGCTGACCGGCAGAAGGCGCGTGAGACGCTGCCGGACCGGGGCGCGGTGAAATACCAGGTCTCGCACTGATTTTCGGAACGGCTGCGCCTTTGATCCTTGAGCATCACCAAACCGCCGTTGACCAGGAAGACTGCGTCGCTGACCCCGGGAAGTGCCATGCTGAAGCGACAGGCGCCCTGATCCGGCGCGGCATCATACGCCGACGCCGGAAACGCCGCACGGCGGGGGGGCGCACAGGCACAGCGCGTCGCAGGGCGCGGGCCAGACGCTGCTGACCGGGTTGCGGCCGACCGTGTGTCATCTCCTGTCTGTTGCAGACCGTTTGATGCCCGGAAATCGGGAACCTCGGCACCTCGGTGCAATGCCCTGCATCACATCTGCTGTGCCCGCGTGTTTCCGGGCCTTCACAGGGCGCGCAGAATCGGCATCATGGCGCCATGCGTGACACACGGCCGCACCCGTTCCTGGACCATCCCCGCCCGCTGGCCATTGCCCACCGCGGCGGCGCGCTCGAGGCCGAGGAAAACACGCTGCCTGCCTTCATGATGGCGGTAGGGCTGGGCTATACCCATGTCGAACTGGACGTGCACGCCACCGCCGACGGGCAGGTGGTGGTCCATCACGACGACACGTTGCAGCGCATGTTCGGCGACCCGCGCGCGGTGGCGGCGCTGGACCGGGAGACGCTGCGCGGGCTGCGCACCGAAGGCGGCGCCACGATGCCGCTGCTGGCCGAGGTGCTGGAGAGCTTCCCAGAACTGCACGTGGCGATCGAGGCGAAATCCGACGCGGTGGTTGCACCGCTGGCGGAGCTGCTGGGCCGGATGGCGGTGCTGGACCGGGTCAGCGTCGGTGCCTTTGCCCCGGCGCGCACCCGGCGGCTTTGTGCTGCGCTGGGCCCGGATCTGTGCTGGTCGCCCGCGCATGCCGGGGTGGCGCGGCTGTGGCTGGCGGGCTGGGGGCTGCCGGTGCTGCAGCATGCGGGGTTCGCACTGGTCCAGGTGCCTGCGCGGCACAAGGGCATCGCGGTCGTCACCCCGCGCTTCCTGCGGGCCGCCCATGCGCGCGGGATCCAGGTGCAGGTCTGGACGGTGAACGAGGCGGCCGAGATGACGCGGCTTCTGGACATGGGCGTGGATGCGATCATGACCGACCGCCCCGCACTGCTGCGCGAAGTGATGACCCGGCGCGGGGAATGGCCCGCACCATAAGACCCGCACCGCAAGCGATAACCGGCACTCGCTGACCGGAGGCACCGAAAGGTGCGCCGATGCCCGCGCGCGCGCTCAGCGCCCGCGAGGCGTGCCGGGGCCGGTGGGTGGCCGGTAGGTGGGGTGTGGTGGTGCCCTGGGCAGGCCCTCTTTCGGCCGGGCCGAGGCGTCCGCGCCCTACAGGAACTCGCGTTCGCTGAGCGCGCGCGCCACCTCGGCGCGGACCAGCTTGCGGATCGAGCGGGTCAACCGCTCACCCATGGCGCCCTGAAGCTCTTCGCGCAGGAGTTGTGCCACCAGATCGCGCAGCGTGTTCTCGTCGATGACCAGTTCGTCGTCGGCACCTGTCGCCGGGCCGGTCTCTGCCTTCGCCCCCCGCGCCGCGCCGGACATGCTGCCCGGCGCGCTGCCGGCACCCGCGTCAGGCGCTTCCCCTTCATCGCGCGCGCCAACGGCTTCGCGGGACCCTGCGTCTGCCTGCTCCGGTGCATCCGGGCGCGGGGCCTCGGCGGGGCGGGCGGTGGCGCTGTCCTGCGCGACCGCGCCGGACGGCACCTCGGCATCAGGAGGGTCCCCGGCGCTCCCGCTCACCACCCGCAGCGCGGGCGTCAGCAGCAACCGGTCGGCGTTGCTGCGCGCCACCTCCTGCGAGACCAGCCTGCGGATGGATGTCAGCACATCCTCGATTTCATGCTTTGAGAGGGAATCCGACATGCCCGACCTGCTGACTGCTCTTTTCGTTATCACCGATCCTATCGTGAAAGCCGTGGCAATGGAATCCTCAAGTGCCGTGGCGGTGCCTGAGGCGCCCCCCGGCCGCATGCCCGAGCCACGATCACTGCCGACCCAGCGACTGCAGCACCCGGTCCAGCGCTTCGCCCTGCGGGGACCGCGCGGGCGCGTCACGCACCGCATTGAAATAGGCTTCGGGGTCATAGGTCGGGATCCCGAGGTTGAGGTTCTCGACCGTCAGCAGCCCCATGGCTTCCAGCACCGAATAGGCGGCCAGTTGCAGCCCCGCCTGCCCCTGCACCAGCGCGGCGCGGGCATCGGCAAGTTCCTGTTCGGCGTTGAGCACCTCGAGCGTGGTGCGCGCGCCCAGCGCGGCCTCTTCGCGCACCCCGTCATAGGCGGTCTGCGCGGCCCGGATCTGGCGTTCGCTGGCCTCGATCCGCGCGGCGGCGACCTCCATGCCGGACCAGGCACGCGCGACATTCTGCAGCACCTGCGCCACGGTCTGATGCAGCCCGGAGCGCGCCGCGTCGCGCCGGGCGATCGCCTGCCGGTGCGCCGAGGGCAGCGCGCCGCCGCTGTAGATCGGTCGCGCATATTCCAGTCCCAGCGTCAGCGACTGCGAATTGCCGCTGCGTGACGTGCCCGGCGGCACGGTATCGAGGTTGCGCGCCACGCCGACATTGGCACTGGCGCTGCCCGTGACGCTGCCCAGCCGCTGGCTGGCCGCGCGCTCGACAGCCAGATCGGCGGCGGCGACCTCGTGCTGGGCCTGCCGGATCGACGGGTGCGTGACCCGCGCCACCTGTTGAGCGGCGTCTAGGTTGCGCGCCAGACCCGGCAAGGCAGGGGGCTGGCGCAACTGCCCCGGATAGGCGCCGGTGGCGAACTTGTAGGCTTCGCGCGCCACCTTCAGGTCACCCTCGGCGCTGGCCAACTGGCTGCGCGCGCCCGCAAGCCGCGCCTCGGCGATGGCGATATCGGTGCGCGTGCCCTCGCCGACATCGAAGCGTTCGCGCGCGGCGCGCACTTCCTGCGTGATCAGCCGCACGTTCGATTCGCGCAAGGCCACCGTGTCGGCGGCCGAGCGGACATCCATGAACGCGGCCACGGCGTTCAGAAGCACCTGCTGTTCCAGCCCGATCAGCGCCGCGCGCACCGCCAGCACCTGCTCCTTCGCGGCCTGCACCGCAAGCTGGCCGCGCCCGAAGTCATAGAGCGTGACAGTCGCCGACAGCCCCAGCGAGGCGGTCAACTGGTTGCTGTCACCGCGCAGGCTGTCGCGGCTGAACTGCGCCTGGCTGCGGGCAACGAAATTGACCACCGGGCGCAGCGCGGCGACCGCCTGGGCCACATCCTCGTCGGTGGCGCGCAGCACGGCGCGGTTCTGTTCCAGCAGGTTCGAATTGCGATAGGCCGCAATCAGCGTGTCCGTCAGGCTCTGTGCCGCCACGGGCGCGGCCAGCATGAAGCCCGCCACCGCCATCACCGCCGCCCCGCGCACCCATCCGAGCATCGTCATCATGCCGCCCCTTGTCATTGCAACGGCGGGCCTGACCGGTCAGGACGCCATGCGCCTTCCCACTCACATCAAAAGGTGAACTCGACCGCGCGCCCGAATCCCGGCAGCACCGGCGCGCCCGCGTTGAAGGCATCGCGCCAGGTGATGCGGCCGTCGCGCTTGAGCCCGATGCGCACCACGCCAAGCGCGCCCTCCATGAACACCGCTGCCGCGCGCCCGCCTTCCTTGAGTTGCGCGGCCAGCGCCTCGGGAAAGACCTCGACCCCACCCTGCACGATCACCGCGTCATAGGGCGCGCCGCCCGCGTGCCCGGCCTCGGGCGCGGCCACCACCACCAGCGCGTTGTCGGCGCCGACCGCGGACAGGTTGGCCTGCGCCTCGGCGGCCATGTCGGCATCGGACTCCACACCGACGACCGCCTCGGCCATGCGACCGATCACAGCGGTCGAATACCCGGTCCCGCAGGCGACATCGAGCACCAGATCGCGGTCACCGATTTCCAGAAAATCCAGCATCTTGGCCAGCGTGCGCGGGTCCAGCAGGACGCGCCCGCCCCCCAGTGACAGGTTTTCGCCGACATAGGCGGCTTCGACCTTCTCGGCGGGCACGAAGCGCTCGCGCGGCACGTGCAGCATGGCTTCGATGATCGGAAACTTGGTCACGTCGGACGGGCGCACCTGGGTATCGACCATCATCACGCGGCGGGCGGCGAAATCGGTCATCGTCTGAACTCTCGGGTTTGGTTTTTCCGCTTTTGTCTTGCCACAGAATTGCAGGGCGGGCAACAACGCAGGGGCGTGATCAAGCCGCAACATATCGGGAGGCAAGGATGCTCAAGGTCTATCTGTCGGGGGAAATCCACACCGACTGGCGCGAACGGATCATCGACGGCGCACAGGGGCTGGAAATCGATTTCAGCGCCCCGGTGACCGATCACGCGGCGTCGGACGATTGCGGCGTGGCGATCCTGGGCGCCGAGGACAACAAGGTCTGGCATGACCACAAGGGCGCCAAGCTCAACGCCATCCGCACCCGCAAGGGGATCATGGATGCCGATGTGGTGGTGGTCCGCTTCGGCGAGAAATACAAGCAGTGGAACGCGGCATTCGATGCCGGGTTCGCCAGCGCGCTGGGCAAGGCGCTGATCGTCCTTCACCCGCCCGAGCACGCGCACGCCCTCAAGGAGGTGAACGCCGCCGCGCTGGCGGTGGCCGAGACGCCGGAGCAGGTGGTGGCACTGCTGCGCTATGTGCTGACCGGCAAGCTGCCGGGCTGAGCGCCCGCGGGTTCTTTTTTCGCGCGGGTTTCCTGGCGGGCTGGACATCGGCCCGCCGCAACACCATGTCGGCGCAGCGCCCGTATCGGGGCGCAGGCAGGGCCGATCCTGTGCAGAACACCGCCGCCGCACCGCCTGACCTGACCAGCCCACGGAGCCTGATCCGCGCGGCGCTGCTGGTGCTGGCAGTCACCCTGCTGGCGGCACCCTCGGCCGTGCCGCCCGAATCGGCGGCCCGCGCCGCCGCTTCGGTTGTCAGCGACGGTGCGGGGGGCTGCGGCGATGCCACCCCCCACGACACCGACACCCCGGCGCGGCACACGCCCGGCGCGCGTTCCGCCGGGACCGGCCGGACAAAGGCAAGGCAGGGCGCCGACGCGCCGACCGCGCGTCCCCGCTGTCGCTGGCCGGCCCCCCCCGCGCCCGCCGGGGGGGGGGGGGGGGGGGGGGGGGGGGG
>JAFIEE010000010.1 GCA_020832705.1 Paracoccaceae bacterium | reverse complement strand
CCGCCCCGGCACGCCCCGAGGGCGCTTCGGGACGGTGCCGCTAAGCGCCCCCCGTGACCGCGCGCGGTCCCGCCGCTGCCTTTTGCGGGGCGGGCGCGATCAGCCGGGCATAAAGCTCTTCCAGAAACGCATCGGCCCCGTCGAGCGGGTCATGCCCGTCGCCCCGGATCATGCGGATCTGGGCGTCGAAATCGGCGTAATGCTGGGTCAGTGCCCAGATCGAAAAGATCAGGTGATAGGGGTCCACCGGCGCGATCCGCCCCGCCGTGGCCCAGGCGCGCAGCAGCGCGGCCCGGTCATCGACCAGCGGCCGCAACTCGGTGCGGATGAAGCTTTCCATGCGCGGCGCGCCCTGCAGGATTTCATTGGCGAAAAGCCGGCTTTCGCGCGGGAAATCGCGCGACATCTGCAACTTGCGGCGCATGTAGGCCATGATCTCGGTCTGCGGGTCACCGGCGGGGTCCAGCGCGCGCAGCGGGTCCAGCCAGGTGTCCAGCAGATCGGTCAGCAGCGCGCGGTGAATCGCCTCCTTGCCGTCGAAATAATACAGCAGGTTCGGCTTCGACAGCCCGCCGGCCTCGGCGATCTGGTCCAGCGTCGCGCCCCGGAACCCCTGCGCCGAGAACACATCGAGCGCGGCATCCAGGATGCGACGGCGGTTGCGGCGCTGGATGCGGGTGGTCATGCCCTGCCCCCCGCGTCCAGTCCGATCCCGCGCAGGATGACGGCGCAGACCGTGTCGGTGGCGTCCTGCCACTGCGCGTCCGACAGCGCGCGCCCGCCGTTCAGGGTTTCGATCTGATGGGCGAAATCGGCGTAATGCTGGGTGGTGGCCCAGATCATGTAGAGCAGCCAGCGCGGCTCCACCGGGCGGATGGCACCGCTTGCGATCCAGCGCTCGATCAGCGCGATGCGGGTTTCGGTCCAGTCGCGCAGCGTGGTTTCCAGATAGTCCTGGATGATCGGCGCGCCCTGCATCACCTCGTTGGCCCAGACCTTCGAGCCGTAGCGGTGGCTGCGCGAGAGGTCCATCTTGCGGGTGATGTAGCGGCGCAGCGCGGCCTCGGGCGAGGCGGAGGTTTCGAAACTGTCCGCAGCTTCCAGCCAGATGGTGAAAATACGCTCCACCACCCGGCGATAGAGCGTTTCCTTGGTGGCGAAGTAATAGTGCAGATTCGCCTTGGGCAGGCCGCTGGCGACGGCGATCGCCTGCATGGTGGCGCCGCCGAAGCCATGCTCGGCGAACACCCGCTCGGCGGCATCGAGGATCAGGCGCTCGGTTTCGGCACGCGCCTCGCTGCGCGTGTCGGTTTTTTCGGCAGGTCGTGCCTGGGCCATGCTCCGGGGTCCTTGTGGCAGCCCCTGTGACATAAGAAACTTGACTGCATGGTCAACTCTGTTAGCGTCGGGGTCAAGTCCTTCTTCAACCACCCGGACCTGCTGCCTGATGCCCCGCGTCAGTGCCACGCCGGGCAACGCAACGGAGTACGCGCCATGGCCCTCGATCGCCCCACGCCCAACGATCTGCGCGCCTTCTGGATGCCGTTCACGGCCAACCGCCAGTTCAAGGCATCGCCGCGGATGTTCGTGGGGGCCAGGGACATGCATTACACCACCGCCGAGGGGCGGCAGGTGCTGGACGGGACCGCGGGGCTGTGGTGCTGCAACGCGGGCCACTGCCGCCCGAAGATCACCGAGGCCGTGCAGAAACAGGTGGCGGAACTCGACTACGCGCCCGCGTTCCAGATGGGCCATCCGATCGCCTTCGAACTGGCCAACCGGATCATCGACATCGCGCCCGAGGGGATCGACCATGTGTTCTACACCAACTCGGGGTCCGAGTCGGTGGAGACGGCGCTCAAGATCGCCATTGCCTATCACCGCGCCCGTGGCGACGGCGCGCGCACGCGGCTGATCGGGCGCGAACGCGGCTATCACGGGGTGAATTTCGGCGGCATCTCGGTCGGCGGGATCGTCAACAACCGCAAGATGTTCGGCACCATGCTGGGCGGGGTGGATCACCTGCCGCACACGCACCTGCCGGAAAACGCCTGGACGAAGGGGCAGCCCGAGCATGGCGCAAACCTGGCCGATGACCTGGAGCGAATCGTCGCGCTGCACGGGGCCGAGACCATTGCCGCGTGCATCGTGGAGCCGGTGGCGGGGTCGACCGGTGTGCTGCTGCCGCCCAGGGGCTATCTGGAGCGGCTGCGCGAGATCTGCACGAAGCATGGCATCCTGCTGATCTTCGACGAGGTGATCACCGGTTTCGGACGGCTTGGATCGCCCTTTGCCGCGCAGCATTTCGACGTGTTGCCCGACATGATGACCACCGCCAAGGGACTGACCAACGGCGTGATTCCCATGGGCGCGGTGCTGACCACCGGCGCGGTGCATGATGCGTTCATGCAAGGGCCGGAGCACATGATCGAACTGTTCCACGGCTACACCTATTCCGGCAACCCGATCGCCTGCGCCGCCGGGCTGGCCACGCTGGAAACCTATGCCGAGGAAGGGCTTTTCGACCGCTGCGCCGAAATCGCGCCTTACTGGGAAGAAGCGCTGCATTCCCTGCGCGATGCCCGTCATGTCATCGACATCCGCAACATGGGGCTGATCGGCGCGGTGGAACTGGAACCCATCCCCGGGGCGCCCACCAAGCGCGCCTTCTCGGCCTTCCTGAAGGCCTATGAAAAGGGCATCCTGATCCGCACCACCGGCGATATCATCGCCATGTCGCCGCCGCTGATCATCGAACGCGCGCAGGTCGATGAACTTATCGGGACGTTGCGGGACGTTCTGGATAATCTCTGAGCCGTGTTTCGGGCGCGGCGAGGGCCTGCAGGGATGCCCGGCGTTGATCAGGGGCCGAAAACGGCCCCGACCACGGAAACAGTTCATGCGGAGGGAGCGCTTGACGGTATCCCCAAGGAAATTGTCAGGGCATGATGTCGATATCGGGTCCGACCTTCTGAACGCCTGCCGCGCGCGTCTGAACATGCGCGCGCCGGTCCTGACCCCGCTGGCATCGCCACGCCCAAAGCCTGATCGCAACGGCGACGTGGTCGATGCCACGGAAAAATTCTGGCTGGGGGAAGAGGGCGCACCCGCCGCCTATTTCGTATCGGTTTCGGCCCCCGGCTTTCCGGACTCGGTGGCAATCTGGACCGAGGCGGGGCGCCGCGTTTCCCGAAAGCTTTCGCCGCGACTGGCCCGGACCGTGGCGCTCCCGGCACTGGAAGGGTCCTGCCAGGGGCGCAGCTTTGCGGTCTGGCCACGGTATTCCGACTGGTCTGCGCACAGGCCGCTGCGCCTTGCCGAGTTGAACGTTCGCGCCCCGTCCGTCGTGACCTGGCTGCGCGATCTGGCCCGCGAGACCATCCGACCGCTGGCCGCAAAGGACACGGTCACCGAACGGCACATGGCGCCCCTTGAATACCTGGCGCAGGAAGTCGCGCTGCCCGACAGCGTGCGCCGACAGGCCGAAACGGAGCTGGAGTTCATCGAGAATTCCACCCCCGCGCTGGTGGGCACGGCACATCACGGCGATTTCTGGTTCCGCAATATCCTGCTTGACCGGTCCCCCCTGCTGCCGGGCGCGCAGCTTCGCGTGATCGACTGGGGCGCGGCCAGAACCGACGGATATCCGTTCTACGATCTGATGCGGTTTCTGTTCAGCATGCGGCTGTTCCCGTCCGCGTCACGCGCCCGTCTGCTGCGGCGCTATGCATCCGCGCTTGACATCGACGTCCGGTATTGCGGCCTTTACCTGTTGTCCGCACTTGGCGCGCTGGGTCTCAACCGCGATCAGTTTCCGCTCGAAGGATATGTCGCGCTAGTCAGCAGGCAGCATGAGAACCTTCGGTCCATCAGGACCCGCTAGAAAAAGGCATCATCTGATGGGGCAGACACAACGCATCGCACCGCAAACGGTTCGACCGGCCGGAACGGTGCCCCCCGCAGACGGCAAGGAGGATACAGGAGCATGAGCGAGGCTGGCGCCAATCTGAAGGTGAACCCTGACCGGCTGTGGGAGTCGATCCACGAGATCGCCGAGATCGGGCCGGGGATTGCGGGTGGCAACAACCGCCAGGCCCTGACCGACGCGGACGGCGAGGCCCGCGCCCTGTTCCAGCGCTGGTGCGCGGAAGCGGGCGGCACCGTCAAGGTCGACACCATGGGCACCATGTTCGCCGAGTTTCCGGGCGAGGACCCCGACGCCCTGCCCGTCTGCATCGGCAGCCATCTGGACACCCAGCCCACCGGCGGGCGCTATGACGGGGTGCTGGGGGTTCTTGGCGGGCTGGAAGTGGTGCGCTCGATCCGTGATCTGGGGCTGAAGACCCGCCGTCCGATCGTTGTGGTGAACTGGACCAACGAGGAAGGCACGCGCTTTGCCCCGGCCATGCTGGCCTCCGGCGTGTTTGCGGGCGTGCTGGAACAGGACTGGGCCTATGCGCGCACGGATGCCAAGGGTGCGCGCTTCGGCGACGAGTTGGAGCGGATCGGCTGGAAAGGCGATGAACCCGTCGGCCAGCGCAAGATGCACGCCATGTTCGAGCTGCACATCGAACAGGGGCCGATCCTGGAGGCCGAGGGCAAGGATGTCGGCGTGGTCACGCACGGCCAGGGGCTGCGCTGGATCCAGTGCACGGTAACGGGCAAGGGCCAGCACACCGGGTCGACGCCGATGTACATGCGCCGCAACGCCGGGCGCGGGCTGGCGCGGGTGACCGAACTGGTTCACGAAATTGCGCTGAAGCATCAGCCCAACGCCGTCGGTGCCATCGGGCATGTGGACGTCTACCCCAACAGCCGCAACATCATTCCGGAAAAGGTTGTTTTCACGGTCGATTTCCGCAGCCATGTGCTCGAAACACTGGAAGCAATGGCGGCGGAACTGAACGCCCGGGCGCCGGGCCTCTGCGCCGATATCGGGGTGAAGTTCGGTGCCGAAGTGGTTGGTTTCTTTGACCCTCCGGCCTTCGATGAAACGCTGGTCGGCCGGGTGCGTGCGGCAGCCGAAAAGCTGGGCTACAGCCACATGAACATCATCTCCGGCGCCGGACACGATGCCTGCTGGATCAACCGCGTCTGCCCGACCACCATGATCATGACCCCTTGCGTGGACGGGCTGAGCCATAACGAGGCCGAGGAGATCAGCAAGGACTGGGCCGAGGCGGGAGCCAACGTGCTGCTGCACGCGGTCCTGGAAACGGCGGAAGTGGTTGGCTGACCGCCACCGCACGCAACGCGACGAAAGACAGGGAGCAAACCATGACAAGCACCGTCATCCGCAACGGCACCATCGTCACCCATGACCTGACCTACAAGGCGGACGTCCGCATCGAAAACGGCGTCATCACCGAAATCGGGCCCAACCTGAGCGGCGACAGCGACCTCGACGCGACCGGCTGCTACGTCATGCCCGGCGGGATCGACCCGCATACGCATCTGGAAATGCCCTTCATGGGCACCTATTCCACCGATGACTTTGCCTCGGGCACCCGCGCCGCGCTTTCCGGCGGGACCACCATGGTGATCGATTTCTGCCTGCCCGCGCCCGGTCAGGGGCTGATGGACGCGCTTTCGATGTGGCACAACAAATCCGGCCGCGCGCAGTGCGATTACACCTATCACATGGCCGTCACCTGGTGGGGCGAAGAGGTGTTCGACGGCATGGCCGAAAGCGTGAAGCGCGGGATCACCAGCTTCAAGCATTTCATGGCCTACAAGGGCGCCTTGATGGTCAATGATGACGAGCTGTTTTCCAGCTTCCGCCGGGTCGGCGATCTGGGCGGCGTGGCCATGGTGCACGCCGAAAACGGCGATGTGGTGGCCGAACTGACCGCGAAACTGCTGGCCGAGGGTAATTCAGGCCCCGAAGGCCACGCCTACTCCCGCCCCGCCCAGGTCGAGGGCGAGGCCACCAACCGCGCCATCATGATCGCCGACATGGCGGGCGTGCCGCTCTATGTGGTCCACACCTCCTGCGAGGAAAGCCACGAGGCCATCCGCCGCGCCCGCGCCCAGGGCAAGCGCGTCTGGGGCGAACCGCTGATCCAGCACCTGACGCTGGACGAAAGCGAATATTTCAACCCCGACTGGGACCACGCCGCCCGCCGCGTCATGTCGCCCCCGTTCCGCAACAAGGCGCATCAGGCCAGCCTCTGGGCCGGGCTGCAATCGGGGTCGCTCTCGGTGGTGGCCACGGACCACTGCGCCTTCACAACCGATCAGAAGCGCATGGGAATGGGCGATTTTTCGAAAATTCCCAACGGAACCGGCGGGCTTGAGGACCGCATGCCCATGCTCTGGACCCATGGCGTGAATACGGGTCGGCTGACCCCGAACGAATTTGTTGCCGCCACCTCGACAAACGCGGCCAAGATATTCGGTCTGTATCCGAAAAAGGGCGCGGTCGCCGTGGGCGCCGACGCCGATCTGGTGGTCTGGGACCCGGCAAAGGAAAAGACCATCACCGCCAGCGCCCAGCAATCGGCCATCGATTACAACGTGTTCGAGGGCCAGCACGTCAAGGGCCTGCCGCGCTTCACCCTGACGCGCGGTCACGTCGCCTGCCACGACGGCGAGATGCGCGCGCAGGAAGGGCATGGCCAGTTCGTCGCCCGCGAACCCAACACGCCGGTCAACCGCGCCCTGACCCAGTGGAAGGCCCTGACCGCGCCGCGCCCGGTCAGCCGCGGTGGCATTCCGGCAACGGGAGTGTAATGGCGGTGATCACGGGCGTGCTGGAAGCGGCGCTTTACGCCGATGATCTGGAAGCCGCGCGCGGGTTCTACACCGGCGTGCTGGACCTGCCCGAAATCGCGGCGCAGGACGGGCGGCATGTGTTCTTCCGCTGCGGACAGGGCGTCCTGCTGGTCTTCCACCCGGCCGCCAGCCGCCAGCGGCCCGGCCCCGAGGCGCTGCCGGTGCCCCCGCACGGGGCCGACGGGCCGGGCCATGTCTGCCTGCGGGTCGCCGCCGCCGATCTGGATGCCATGGCCACGCGGCTGGACTGCGCCGGCATCGCCATCGAGTCCGATTTCCGCTGGCCCCATGGCCCGCGATCCATCTATGTGCGCGATCCGGCGGGCAATTCCGTCGAATTCGCCGCCGCCGAACTCTGGGGGCTGGACGCATGAAGGACGTGAACGCCCCCC
Organism: Paracoccaceae bacterium; assembly: GCA_020832705.1. Classification (GTDB taxonomy): domain Bacteria; phylum Pseudomonadota; class Alphaproteobacteria; order Rhodobacterales; family Rhodobacteraceae; genus Rhabdonatronobacter. The sequence continues at coordinate 31,091 of JAFIEE010000010.1, read as the reverse complement.
GCACCGACCCGGTGATCGATGCACAAGGTCTCAATCTGACCTTCCAGACCGCCGACGGGCCCGTTCAGGCGCTCAAGGACATCGACCTCAGCATCGCCAGGGGAGAGTTCGTCAGCTTCATCGGCCCCTCGGGCTGCGGCAAGACCACGTTCCTGCGCGTGGTCGCCGATCTGGAGCAGCCGTCCGCGGGCACCATCACCGTCAACGGCATGTCCCCCGAAGCCGCGCGCCGCGCCCGCGCCTATGGCTACGTGTTCCAGGCCGCGGGTCTCTACCCCTGGCGCACCATCGAGGGCAACATCCGCCTGCCGCTGGAAATCATGGGCTACAGCCGCACCGAACAGCGCGAACGGGCGCAGCGGGTGCTGGATCTGGTGGACCTTGCAGGTTTCGGCCGCAAGTTTCCGTGGCAGCTTTCGGGCGGCATGCAGCAGCGCGCGTCCATCGCCCGGGCGCTGGCGTTCGATGCCGACATCCTCTTGATGGACGAGCCCTTCGGCGCGCTGGACGAGATCGTCCGCGATCGCCTGAACGAGGAATTGCTCGAGCTTTGGAAACGCACCGAAAAGACCATCGGCTTCGTCACCCACTCCATCCCCGAGGCGGTGTATCTGTCCACCCGGATCGTGGTCATGTCGCCGCGCCCGGGGCGGATCACCGATGTGATCGAAAGCCCGCTGCCGCGCGACCGCCCGCTGGACATCCGCGACAGCCCGGAATTCATCGAGATCGCCCACCGCGTGCGCGAGGGGCTCAGGGCGGGGCATGTCGATGACTGATCACTTCCCTGATCCCAGTCCCCATGCCCCATTTTCTTGCCGGAAATACTCCGGGGGGAGTCGCGCTTGCGCGACGGGGGGCAGCGCCCCCCTGCGCCGCCACGGTGTGCAGGATCGCCCGACATGAAGTCCGTCCTCCCCGTCCTCACCGTCGTCGCCGCGATCCTGGCGCTCTGGTACGCGGCCACGGTGCAGATGAACCGCGCCTGGACCGAGGATCGCGCCGCGCGCGCGGGGGTGGAGCTGACATTCGCCGAAGTGGTCGCCGACACCATGAGCCAGCAGCGCCCGCGCCTGCCCGCGCCGCATCAGGTGGTGGTCGAACTGTGGAACTCCACCGTGGTCGAGGAAATGACCGGGCGGCGGGGCTGGTGGAACACCGGCACGCTGTCCAACCGCTCGCTGATCCATCACGGCTGGATCACACTCTCGGCCACCTTCCTCGGGTTTGCCATCGGCACGGGGCTGGGGTTCGTGCTGGCCATCGGGATCGTGCACAACCGCGCGATGGATGCCTCCGTCATGCCCTGGGCCATTGCCAGCCAGACCATCCCCATCATCGCGCTGGCGCCGATGATCATCGTGGTGCTGAATTCGGTCGGGATCGTGGGGCTTCTGCCCAAGGCGGTGATTGCCGCTTATCTCAGTTTCTTCCCGGTGGTGGTGGGCATGGTCAAGGGGCTGCGCGCGCCGGACATGATCCAGCTTGACCAGATGAAGACCTGGAACGCCAGCGGCCGCGACACGTTCCTGAAACTGCGCCTTCCCAGTTCCATGCCGTATTTCTTTGCCTCGATGAAGATCGGCGTGGCGGCGGCGCTGGTGGGCACCATCGTCGGCGAATTGCCGGTGCAGCAGGGGGGGCTGGGCGTCCGCCTTCTGTCAGGCAGTTACTACGGCCAGACCATCCAGATCTGGTCGGCGCTGTTCGCGGCGGCGATCCTGGCGGCGGTGCTGGTTGGCGTGATCGGACTGATCCAGCGGGTGACGCTGCGGCGCATGGGGATGGCGCAATGAGCGCGGTGTTTGCAGGCGCGGGCGCGGTGCAGCGTCTGGGGCTGATGCTGGCCACGCTGGCGGCGCTGGTGCTGGGCATGGGGGCGCCAGAGGCGCAACCTTCGGGGGCGGCGCTGCTCAACCTTCTGGTGGCCTGCGTGCTGGCGATCGTGCATGATCGGACACGCGCGCCGGGGGCGGCGCCCTGGCGGGGTGTTGTGGTGCTGGTCCTGATTGCCACCAGCCTGATCACCGCCGCGCTGTTGATGGCGCGCGAACAGACCGGCGCCGAAGGCGCGGCCTTCTGGTCGGCCCTGATTGCCGTCTGGCTGGGCGCCTGGATGCTCGTGGCCTTTCTGGCGGACCTCCGGCGCCTGCCGGGGCTCGCCGGCGGGGCACAGGGGTTGCTGGCGCCGGTGGTTTTTGGCCTGACACTGATCTGGGTCTGGGAGGCGGTGGTGCGGGTGCTGGCCGTGCCGCGCGTGATCCTGCCGCCGCCGTCGGCCATCGGGGCCCGGATCGGCAGTTCGTGGCCCACGCTCTGGGTGGATTTCGTGCAGACTTTCGTCAAGGGCGCACTCTCGGGTTTCGCCATCGGGGTCGCGGCGGCGGTGGCCTTTGCGCTGGTGGTCAACCGCTACGACTTCCTGCGCCGGGGGCTGTTGCCGGTGGGCAGCTTCCTGGCCGCGCTGCCGATTGTCGGTACCGCGCCGATCATGGTCATGTGGTTCGGCTTCGACTGGCCGTCCAAGGCCGCCGTGGTGGTGGCGATGGTGTTCTTTCCGATGCTGGTCAACACCGTGCAGGGGCTGGCCGCGGCCGAGGCGATGCAGCGCGACCTGATGCGCACCTACAGCGCGTCCTGGGCGCAGGGGCTGATGAAGCTGCACCTGCCCGCGGCCATGCCCTTCATCTTCAACGGGCTGAAGATTTCATCGACGCTGGCGCTGATCGGTGCGATCGTGGCCGAGTTCTTCGGCTCACCCACCCGCGGCATGGGCTTTCGCATCTCGACCGAGGTCGGGCGCTTGCAACTGGACATGGTCTGGGCCGAGATCACGGTGGCGGCGGTGGTGGGATCGCTGTTCTATGGTTTCTGGGCGCTGCTGGAAAAGCGGGTGACCTTCTGGCACCCGTCCCAGCGGACCCGATAACGCCCCGCGCAAGGGGCCAACACGGAGGTGGAAAATGAAGCTGAAACAGACAACCGGATGGGCGCTGGCCAGCGCTCTGGTGGCCGGGGGCGCCTGGGCGGACGATGTGACGCTGCAGCTCAAATGGGTCACCCAGGCACAGTTCGCGGGCTACTACGTGGCGCTGGAGAACGGCTATTACGCCGATGAGGGGCTGAATGTGACCATCCGCCCCGGCGGGCCGGACATTGCGCCGCCGCAGGTGATCGCGGGCGGCGGTGCCGATGTGATCGTGGAATGGATGCCCGCCGCGCTGGCCGCGCGCGAGGCGGGGTTGCCGCTGGTCAACATCGCCCAGCCGTTCAAGCAATCCGGCATGATGCTGACCTGTCTGGCCGATACCGGCATCACCGGCCCCGAGGACTTCCCGGGCCGCACCCTGGGTGTGTGGTTCTTCGGCAACGAGTTCCCGTTCCTGTCGTGGATGAGCACCCTGGGCATTCCGACCGAGGGCGGCGATGACGGTGTGGAAGTGCTGCGGCAGGGGTTCAACGTGGACCCGCTCCTGCAGCGTCAGGCCGACTGCATCAGCACCATGACCTATAACGAATACTGGCAGGTCATCGATGCGGGCATCGGCGAGGACGAGCTGATCACCTTCAAGTACGAGGATCAGGGCGTGGCCACGCTCGAGGACGGGCTCTGGGTGCTCGAGGACAACCTCGTCGATCCCGGTTTCGTCGACCGCATGGCCCGTTTCGTGCGTGCGTCCATGCGCGGCTGGGAGTGGGCGGCGGCCAACCCGACCGAGGCCGCGATGATCGTGCTGGACTATGACGACACCGGCGCGCAGACCGAAGAGCATCAGATCCGCATGATGGGCGAGGTGGCTCTGCTGACCGAAGGGTCGAACGGCACGCTCGACCCCGAGGATTTCGAACGCACCGTGGCCACGCTGCTCGCCGGTGGCTCGGACCCGGTGATCGCGGAGCATCCGGGCGAGGCCGCCTGGACCCATGCGGTGACCGATCTGGCCTTCCAGTAAGGGGGGCTCCGACAAACGCGCGCGGCCCCGGTGTTTGCCGGGGCCGTCTGCATTGCGGCGGCGCGCGGCAAATTCGCTGGCAGAACGCTGCACCACGGCCATCCTTGGGGTGCTTCCCGCACCCGGTCCGGCAAGGGAACCGGGCTTTGCCTGAGCATCTGCGGCAGGAACAATACATGAGCGGCGTCGGAACGGTTTCATTCCGCCCGCGTGGAGGCCCGTCTTGCAGCGGACTTTCCCCGCCGGTCGAAGCCGCGTTGACCCAGACCCGACAGCGCCCGCACGCAAAGCGCCCTTCAGTAGCTCCGGATCAGCCCCACAAGCCGGCCCTGCACCTTTACCCGGTCATCGCTCAGCACGCGCGTTTCATAGGCCGGGTTCGCCGCTTCCAGCGCGATCATCCCGCCGGTGCGCCGGAAGCGCTTCAGCGTGGCCTCCTGCCCGTCCACCAGCGCCACGACGATATCGCCGTTATCGGCGCTGGTCTGTTCGCGGATGACCACGATATCGCCGTCATTGATGCCCAGATCGATCATCGAATCGCCCTGCACCTCAAGCGCATAGTGGCTGCCGCGCCCGGACAGCATCGCGCCCGGAACGGCGACGGTGTTCAACTCCTCGCTGATCGCCTCGATCGGGGTGCCCGCGGCAATACGCCCCATCACCGACACGGTCAGTGCCGGCGCTTCCTCGACCGTGCGGGCAGCCTGCGGGCGGTGCACCGGTTCGGACGCCGACGGGCGCCCGCCGTCGATCACCTGCGGCGCGAAGGCGCTGCGGCTGAGGGGTTCGGGGAGTTTCAACACCTCGATCGCGCGGGCCCGGTGCGGCAGGCGGCGGATGAAGCCGCGTTCCTCCAGCGCCGTGATCAACCGGTGAATGCCCGATTTCGACCGCAGGTTCAGGGCGTCCTTCATTTCGTCAAAGGACGGGGCCACGCCCTCGGCCTGCATCCGGTCATGAATGAGCTTGAGTAGATCGATCTGCTTCCGCGTCAGCATGTTCCCCCCCTTGAAACCACCCGGATCGAGCTGTCGCAGCCCTGTGAACGCACCCGGAAACCCGGCAAGGCCGCATGATTTTCACCTCTTGTTCTATCTATGTTCAGCCGACCTGTCAACGTTGTCGTTACCGGCACTGCGGCAGCCGTGTCCGGTTCAGCTCGCCTGCAACGGAATGTAGCGCACCGGGGTGCCGCGCGGCGCAGGTGCGGCGCGGGCCGGGCGGACCAGCAGCGCGTCGGCCTCTGCCAGAACCGAGACCAGCGCACTGTCCTGCCGTGCGAAGGGTTCGATTCCGGGCAACCCGGCGTCGCCGGGCAGCAGGCGGGCGCGCATGTAATGGTCGCGCGGACCGTTGGCGCCCAGATCGCAGGCCAGCCGCGCCGTGGCACTGGCCCGTGGCCAGGCCCCCAGCCCCAGCATCGCCCTGAGCGCCGGAACCATGAAGAGATGCCCACAAACGATTGATGAAACGGGATTCCCCGGAAGCCCAAGCATCACCGCCCGGCCCAATCGGCCCGCCATCAGCGGCTTGCCCGGGCGCATGGCGATCTTGTAGAAGGCGGGACTTGCATCAAGTTCCGCCAGCACCGGGCGCACCAGATCATGATCGCCCACCGAGGCGCCGCCGGTCGTCACCACCATGTCGGCATCACGGGCCAGTTCCAGAACCGACCGCAGGCTGTCGCGGTTGTCGCGCGCAATCGGCAGGACATGCGCAACGCCCCCCTCGGCCCGCACCATCGCGGCCAGCGCAAAAACGCTCGAGGCCACGATCTGATCGGCGCGCGGGACCTCGCCCGGCATCACCAGTTCATCGCCCGTGGCCACCAGCGCCACCCGGGGACGGCGGCTCACCGGAACCTCGGCCAGATTCATCGCCGCCAGCAGCGCCAGATCGACCGGTCGCAACCGCCGGGGCGCGGCGAGCGTGTCCCCGGATGCAAAGTCCCCACCCCGCGGCCGGATGTAGGTTCCGGGGGCGCAGTCCTCTTTAATATCAATGCAGTCCCCGTCGACCTTCACATCTTCCTGGATCACCACGCGGTCGGCGCCGCGCGGCACCTGGGCACCGGTGAAGATGCGCGCCGCTTCGCCCGGGGCCAGCGTGCCGTCAAAGGGCACCCCCGCTGCCGCCGCGCCGACCACCCGCAGCCGCGGTCCGGTGCCATTGACCGCATACCCGTCCATCGCCGAGACATCGCAGGGCGGCTGGTCCCGCCGCGCGGCCAGCGGTGCGCGCAGCACACGCCCGTCCGCCTCGGCCAGCGGCACAGGCTCCACCTCCAGCGCTGACACCAGCGCAAAGACCCGGGCCAGCGCGTCTTCGACCGGGATCATGAAACCCTCGCGCGTTGCATTCACTCCGCCTCGTATCGCCCGGATTTTCCACCGTCCTTGAGCGTGATCTCGATATCGGTGATGCGCATGGACTTCTCGGCGGCCTTGAGCATGTCATAGACCGTCAGCGCGGCCACCGACACCGCGGTGAGCGCCTCCATCTCGACCCCGGTCTGGCCGGTGGTGCGGACTTCGGCGCGCAGACGGATGCCGGGCAGCGCAGGGTCGGGCTCCAGGTCCAGCGTGACCTTGGTGATCGGCAGCGGGTGGCAGAGCGGGATCAGATCCGAACAGCGCTTGGCGCCCATGATGCCCGCCAGACGCGCCACGCCCAGCACATCACCCTTCTTCGCACGCCCTTCGGTCACCAGCGCCAGCGTTTCGGGGCGCATCACCACCGCGCCGCGCGCCACCGCGACGCGCGCGGTCACCGCCTTGTCCGAGACATCGACCATGCGCGCGCGGCCCTCGGTATCGAAATGCGTCAGATCGGCCATTCAGAGCCCCCCTTCGGCGGTCAACGGATTGGCCAGCAGCTTGCGCGTGGCATCGGCCACGTCCTCGGCCCGCATCAGGCTTTCGCCGATCAGGAAGCAGCGCGCGCCGAAACGCGCCATTTCGGCCAGATCCTCGGGCGTGTGCAGCCCGCTTTCGCTGACCAGCACCCGGTCGGCAGGGGCCAGCCGGGCCAGCCGCCGGGTTACATCAAGACTGACCTCGAAGGTATTGAGATCGCGGTTGTTCATGCCCAGAAGCGGCGCCTTGAGCAGGCTGGCGCGCTCCAGTTCGGCATCGTCATGCACTTCGACCAGCACATCCATGCCCCACGCCGCGGCCGCCGCTTCCAGCTCGGCGGCCTGCGCGTCGCTGACGCTGGCCATGATGATCAGGATGCAATCCGCCCCCAGCGCGCGCGATTCCACCACCTGATACGGATCATACAGGAAATCCTTGCGCAGCACCGGCAGGTCGCAGGCGGCGCGGGCGGATTTCAGGAAGTCATCGGCGCCCTGAAAGGACGGCGTGTCGGTCAGAACGCTCAGGCAGGTGGCCCCACCTTCGGCATAGGCCCGGGCCAGCGCGGGCGGGTCGAAATCGGCGCGGATCAGACCGCGCGACGGGCTGGCCTTCTTGATCTCGGCGATCAGCCCGTAAGCCTGACGCTGCGCCTCGATCAGCGCCTCGGCAAAGCCGCGCGGGGGGTCGGCCTCGCGCGCGGCGGCTTCCAGTTCGCCCATCGGGCGCGCCGCCTTGCGCGCGGCGACCTCTTCCAGCTTGTAGGCCTTGATCTTGTCCAGAATCGTGCTCATGCGCCCGCCTTCGTCTTGTCCACCGGCGCCACCCGCGCGAGCGCCTCCACCCGTGCCAACGCCGCGCCACTGTCGATGCTTTCACGCGCCAACTCAACGCCTTCGGCCACGTTTCTCACCTTGCCGGCGATTACCAGCGCGGCGCCTGCGTTCAGCAGCACCGCATCGCGGTAAGCCCCCGGCGCCCCCTTCAGGAGCCCGCGCATCGCCTTGGCGTTTTCCGCGGGCGTGCCACCCAGGATTGCCGCGAACGGGTGTTCGGGCAGGCCTGCGTCCTCGGGGTGCAGGTCGAATTCGCGGATCTCGCCGTCCTCCAGCGCGGCGATCCGGCTGGACGCGCTGATCGACAGCTCGTCCGTTCCGTCGCCGCCATGCACCAGCCAGGCGCGCTCGGCCCCCAGTGCGCGCAGGGTTTCGGCCATGGGGCGGATCAGGTCGGGTGAAAACGCGCCGGTCAGTTGCCGCCGCACCCCGGCGGGATTGGTCAGCGGCCCGAGGATGTTGAAGATCGTCCGCGTGCCCAGTTCCGCGCGCACCGGCCCCACATGGCGCATGGCCGGATGATGGATGGGCGCCATCATGAAGCCGATCCCGGCCTCGGCCAGGGCGCGCTCCACCACTTCGGCGCCGACCATGACGTTGATGCCCAGTGCGCCCAGCGCATCGGCCGCGCCGGATTTCGAGCTGAGGTTGCGGTTGCCGTGCTTGGCCACCGGCACGCCTGCGCCCGCCACCACAAAGGCGGCGGCGGTCGATATGTTCAGCGTGCCCTTGCCGTCGCCCCCGGTGCCAACGATGTCCATGGCGCCTTCGGGCGCGCGGACCCTGATGCAGCGCGCGCGCATCGCCGCCGCCGCGGCGGCATATTCGTCCACGCTTTCACCGCGGGTGCGCAGCGCCATCAGGAAGCCCCCCATCTGCGCGGGCGTCGCCTGCCCTTCGAAGAAGATGGCAAAGGCAGCCTCGGCTTCCTCGCGGGTCAGCGGTCGGCTGGCTGCGGCGGCGATGAGCGGCTTGATGTCGTCATTCATGCCGCCACCTTGGCCCGGTCCAGGAAATTGCGCAACATGGCGTGACCATGTTCGGAGCGGATGCTTTCGGGGTGGAACTGCACGCCCTCAATGGGCAGCGTGCGATGCGCCAGCCCCATGATCGTGCCATCCGCCAGCCAGCCGGTGATGTCCAGGCACTCGGGCAGGGTTTCGCGCTCGACAATCAGCGAATGGTAGCGGGTGGCCGAAAACGGGTCGGGCAGACCGGCGAAGACGCCCTTTCCGGCATGGTGCATGATGCCGGGCTTGCCATGCACGATCTCGGTCGCGCGCACCACGCGACCGCCAAAGGCCTGGCCGATGGTCTGATGGCCCAGGCACACGCCCAGCAGTGGGATGCCCGCTTCAGCCGCCGCCAGCGTCAGGGGCAGGCAGATGCCCGCCGCGTCCGGGTCGCATGGCCCTGGCGACAGCACAATCGCCGCAGGACGCAGCGCCATCGCGGCCTGCACGTCCAGCGCATCGTTGCGATGCACCGACACATCGGCGCCCAGTTCGCCGAAGTAATGCACCAGGTTCCAGGTGAAGCTGTCGTAATTGTCGATCAGGAGCAGCATGGCGAGGATCCCTTGCGCCGCGTTCGTGCAGCCGGTCGCGCCTTCATGCCCGCAGGGCTGCGCCGGGGTCAAGCCCGCGCTGACCGCGCAGGCGCGGCGCGCACGGATGTGGTTTGCTCCACGGTCGCTTTTGTGGAAGAACGCAAGGGACCGGGCGCGTCGGTGGTCGGCGCGGGCGACCGATGCTGGAGGGCGCGTTGGGCAGGGGTTTCGGTGCAGGGGTGATCTGGGGCGGCGTCATCTTCGTGGCGGGGTTCCTGGGGCTGGCGCTTCTGGCGCCGCCGGACGAGGCTGTGCCGGTGGCCGAACAGGTTGCGGCACCCGAAGTGCCCGCACCGCCGCCCGAAACCGCATCGCCTGCGGCGGACACATCCGCGCAATCGCCGATGCCCGGCGCAGAAAACGCCGAGGCACCCGCCGCCCCGCCCGCCCCTGCCGCACCCGCCGCCCCGGCGGGGGAAGCGCCTTCAGCCTCCGCGGACCCGCCGACGCCGCCAGCGCGCGCAGAGACACCGCCACCGCCCGCGCCCGCACCCGCCGACGACCCCGGCCCCGGGGACGTGGCCCCCGAAGCGGACGCCGAAGCCCCGGCCCCGCAGCGCCCTGTCGCCCGCGACCCGGGCGCGCCGCAAAGCGGGATCGGCGCCGGGGATGCCCCACCGGCACAGCAGCCCGCGCCGACACAGGCCGCACCGCCCGACGCACCGCGCACCGATGACGATACGCCCCAGGTCAGCGCAGAAGCGGATGCCTCCCCGGGCCGCACCGCTGCGCGCCCCAGCCCGCCGCCCACATCGGACGCAACACCGCCGCCGTCCACGCCTCCACCCCCGCCCACCGAGACGGCAATCGCGGGCGATGCCCCCGCGCCGGATCACGCCGACGCGATGCCCGATACGCAGGACGGCACGCAGGGCACCGCAGATGCCGCTGCCGTTGCCGATGCCCCCGGCCCGGCGGCCCCGGCGGTGCGCACAGACCGGCTGCCCCGGATCGGCGATGCCCTGCCCGAGGACGCGCGCACCGAGGACGCCGAGGCCGAGGACGCTGAGGCCGAAGCCCCCGGCACCGAAGCCCCCGACACCGAAGCCGCAGTGGCCGACGCGCGCCTGCCCGCCGTGCTGCGCCATGCCGCCGAGGTAACGCTCGCCCCGGACCGGCCGCGGCTGGCGGTGATCCTGATCGATGACGGGATCGACGCCGAAACGCGCGCCGACCTGGTCGCCCTGCCGTTTCCGGTGACCATGGCGCTGGACCCGCTGGCCGAAGGGGCCCGTGATGCCGCCGCCGCTTACCGCGCCGCCGGGCTGGAAGTGCTGATGCTCGCCGCCGACCTGCCCGCGCGCGCCACGGCGAGCGATCTCGAGGTGCTGTTCGAGGGCTGGCTGGATGCCCTCCCCGAGGCGGTCGGGCTGATCGACACGCCAGACACGGGCTTTCAGAACAACCGCGCACTGGCGCAGCTTCTGGTGCCGGTGCTGGAGCGCGACGGGCATGCGCTGGTCAGTTACGCGCGCGGGTTGAACGCGGCATCGCAACTGGCCGAGGCAGCCGGGCTGGCGCGCGGACAGGTGTTCCGGGTGCTGGATGCCGACGCCGAATCGGTGTTCACCATCCGCCGCTATCTGGACCGCGCCGTATTCGAGGCAGGGCGCGACGGCAGCGTGATCGTACTGGGTCATGCGGACCGGACCGACACGCTGGCCGGGCTGATGGCCTGGCGCATGGAGGGGCGCGCCGATCAGGTGGTCCTGGTGCCGGTGAGTGCGGCACTGGGCGGGCTGTAGCGCGCCCGTGACACGCGGGCAGAAAGCGCCCCCTCAGCGCCCCGCCCGACCCACCCATGGCGCTTCGGGGGCGCTGCCCGGCGCCACGGCGCCGGGCGTGAGCGCGGCGCGCGCCTTGGCCATCAGCGCTCAGGCCGCCCCGGCGCTTTCAACCAGCCAGTCATAGACCAGCCGGGCGCGCGTTGATCCCTGCGCGTGCAGGGTGACGTGAAAATCTTCCTGCGGTTCGATCCGGTGGGGCAGCAACGGCACCAGTTGCCCCGCCTCCAGATAGCTGCGCGCCAGGCCGACCCATCCCAGCACCGCGCCCATGTCATCGCGCGCCGCCTGCAGCGCGATCAGGTAGTTGTTCACCCGGTGGCCGTGGCGGAGCGGCCCGTCATGCCCCAGCGCCCCGAACCACCCTGCCCAGTCGGTCCAGCCCGCAACATGGGTATCGAAGTGAATGAGCGGCAGCGCTGCAAGCTCGGACACCGACGCCACCGGGTGCGCCGCGGCAAAGCCGGGGCTGGCCAGCGCCATCAGCCGGTCGCGAAACAGCACCCGGCATTCGGGGCGGTCGCGCGGGGGCACGCCGTAGCGGATGCTCAGGTCGCATTCGGCCGGTGCCTCGCCCGAATCGCTGACGATCTGCGCGACCGAGACATCACCATGGGTCCGCCAGAACTGCGCCAGTTTCGGCGTCAGCCACAGCGCGCTGACCGCCGTGGTCACGCCGATGGTGACCGAGGCGCGCGTGGCACGGCGGCGCAACTGGCGGGTGGCATCGGCCATGCCCTCGAACCCGCGTTGCAGCGCGACCAGCAGATAGGCGCCGGTTTCGGTCAGGGTGACGCCGCGGTGATGGCGGTGGAACAGGCGGCACTGCAGCTCGGCCTCCAGCGCCTTGACCTGGTGGCTGACGGCGGCGGGGGTCACGTTCAACTCGCGCGCGGCGCGGGTGAAGCTGACATGACGCGCGGCGGCCTCGAAGGCCAGAAGCGCACTCATGGGGGGCAGGTCATAGGGGCTTCTGGGCAAGTTGGACTCAGGTAACGGAACAATCCTGGTAGTATGCTAGCAGCTTCGGGACGGTTTGACCAAGCTGAACTAATGCAGCCTGAGTCTTTATGCGCTTGCCCGAGCGCCCGGTCTGCCGCAGCATTCCCGGCGGCGGGCATGACCGGGGCCGGTCGCTGCCCCGCGTCCCAGCCTGGAGCGCCTGACATGCTGCCGCAGAGTCCCGTTACCGAAACAGCACCCCCCGAAAACGCCGCGCCGGACCGCAGCGCGCGCCGCGCCCGCAAGGGGCGGGCGGGCGCCACCCGCAGCGCCGAACCGGGGCAGAACCTGCACCTGCGCGCGCCCTTCATCACCCGGCGCATCCCCACCTATGACCTGCTGGGCGCGGAGGCGCTGGCGCGGATCGAGGCCACGGCCGACCGGATACTCGCCGAAATCGGGATCGAATTGCGCGACGATGCCGAGGCGATGGCACTTTACCGCCGCGCGGGCGCCGAGGTCACCCATACCGGCGGCGAGACCTGGCGCATCCGGTTCGAGCCCGGAATGCTGCGCGAGGTGCTGCGCACGGCGCCCGCGCGCTTCACCCAACACGCCCGCAACCCCGCCAATTCGGTCGAGATCGGCGGCGATGCCATGGTCTTTGCCCCTGCCTATGGATCGCCCTTCGTGATGGATCTGGACCGGGGGCGGCGCTATGGCACGATCCAGGATTTCGAAAACCTGATCAAACTGGCGCAATCCTCGCCCTGGCTGCACCACTCGGGCGGCACCATCTGCGAACCGACCGACGTGCCCGTCAACAAGCGCCATCTGGATATGGTCCATGCGCATATGCGCCTGTCCGACCGCGCCTTCCTGGGCTCCATCACCGCGCCCGAACGTGCCGCCGACAGTATCGAGATGTGCCGCATCCTGTTCGGCACCGATTTCGTGGACCGCAATTGCGTGATCATGGGAAATTTCAACACCACCTCGCCGCTGGTGCTGGACGGAGTAACGACGGCGGGCATCCGCACCTATGCGGCGGCCGGGCAGGGGTCCATTCACCTGCCCTTCCTGCTGGGCGGGGCGGTCTCGCCGCTGACCATGGCCGGGGCGGTGGCGCAGTGCCTTGCGGAATCCATGGCCTCCTGCGCGCTGGCGCAACTGGTGCGGCCCGGCGCGCCGGTGGTTTTCGCGGGGTTCCTGTCGTCCATGTCTCTGCGCACCGGATCGCCCACATTCGGCACGCCCGAGCCCGCTCTGGGGTCGCTGGTCATGGGCCAGCTTGCGCGGCGGCTGAACCTGCCCCTGCGCTGCGCGGGCAATTTCAGCACGTCCAAGGCCCCGGACGGGCAGGCCATGCAGCAGGCGATGATGTCGATGATGTCGGCGGTGCAGGGGGGCGCCAATTACATCCTGCATGCGGCGGGGTTCGTGGACGGGCTGTTGTCCATGTCCTATGAGAAGATGGTGATGGACATGGACATGTGCGGCGCGCTGCATGCCTATCTGGCGGGGCTGGAGGTCAGCGACGACACGCTGGCCTTTGACGCGCTGGCGCAGTTCGGCCCGGGCGAGCATCTGTTCGGCACCGATCACACCCTGCGGCACTATGAAACCGCCTATTGGGACAGCGGGTTCAACGACGACCGCACCCATGAAACATGGTCCGAGGATGGTGGCATCGACGCGGCGCAGCGCGCAAACCAGCGCTGGAAGGACGTGCTGGCGCGGTACGAGGCGCCCGCAATGGACCCCGGCACCGAGGCCGCGCTGAAGGACTATGTCGCGCGCAAGAAAGCCTCTATGCCCGACGCATGGTATTGAGGAGGTCTTATGTCCAGCGATCCGCTGTTGCAGCCCTACCAGTTGAAGCACCTGACCCTGCGCAACCGGATCATGACCACGGCGCATGAGCCCGCCTACCCCGAGGACGGGATGCCCAAGGCGCGCTATGTCGCCTATCACGCCGAACGGGCGAAAGCAGGCGTGGCGCTGGCCATGACCGCCGGATCGGCCTCGGTCTCGCGCGACAGCCCGCCCGCGTTCAACAACATCCTGGCCTGGAAGGATGAGGTGGTGCCCCATATCCGCGCGCTGACCGATGCCTGCCATGACCACGGCTGCGCGGTGATGATCCAGCTTTCGCACCTGGGCCGCCGCACGGGCTGGAACAAGGGCGACTGGCTGCCTTCGCTGTCGTCCAGCAGGCACCGGGAACCGGCCCACAGGGCGTTTCCGAAGCTGGCCGAGGATTGGGATATCGAACGGGTCATCACCGATTTCACCGACGCCGCCGAGCGGATGCAGGCGGGCGGCATGGATGGGATCGAGTTGCAGGTCTATGGTCACCTGCTTGATCAGTTCTGGTCGCCGCTGACCAATGATCTGGATGGCCCTTATGGCGGCAAAAACCTTGATACCCGAATGCAATTGCTGATGGACACGCTGCGCGCCATCCGCGGGCGGGTGGGCGACGGGTTCATCGTCGGCCTGCGCTACACGGCGGATGAGGCCGCGAAGGGCGGCATTGACGCCGCCGAGGGGCTGGAAATCTCGAAGCGGCTGGCCGATTGCGGGATGGTGGATTTCCTCAACGTCATTCGCGGGCGTATCCACACCGACCCGGCCATGACCGATGTGATCCCGGTGCAGGGCATGAAGTCCGCCCCGCATCTGGATTTCGCGGGCGCGGTGCGGGCAGCCACCGGCATGCCCACCTTCCACGCCGCGCGCATTCCGGATGTGGCCACCGCGCGCCATGCGGTTGCGGCGGGGTTGCTGGACATGGTGGGCATGACCCGCGCGCATATGGCCGACCCGCATATCGTGCAGAAAATCCGCGACGGGCGCGAGGACGACATCCGCCCCTGCGTGGGCGCGACCTATTGTCTGGACCGCATCTATCAGGCGGGCGAGGCGCTGTGCATCCACAACGCCGCCACCGGGCGCGAACTGACCCTGCCGCATGTGGTCACGCCCGCCGAAACGCGCAGGAAAATCGTGATCGTGGGCGCTGGCCCCGCCGGGCTGGAAGCGGCGCGCGTGGCCGCCGAGCGCGGCCATGAGGTGGTGGTGTTCGAAGCCCAGCCCGACCCCGGCGGCCAGATCCGCCTGACCGCGCAGAACCCCCGCCGGCGCGAGATGATCGGCATCATCGACTGGCGCATGGCCCAATGCGCCGCGCGGGATGTGGTCTTTCATTTCAACACCTGTGCCGAGGCCGGGGATGTGACCGCGCTGGACCCGGATGTGGTGATCATCGCCACCGGCGGACTGCCCAATACGGAGCTTTTTGAAAGCGGCGCGGAAAACCCGCATGTGGTCAGCGCCTGGGACATCATCGCGGGCGATGTGAAACCCGCAGGGCGTGTGCTGGTCTATGACGAGGCAGGCGATCATCCCGGCCTGATGGCCGCAGAGGTGGCCGCGAACGCAGGCGCGCAGGTCGAGGTCATGACCCCGGACCGCAGCTTCGCCCCCGAGGTCATGGGCATGAACCTTGTGCCTTACATGCGCGCGCTGCAGCACAGGGACGTGACCTTTACCGTCACCCGCCGCCTGCTGGATGTGGCGCGGGACGGCAACCGGCTGCGCGCCACGATCGGCACGGATTACAGCGATCACACCCGCGCACAGCACTATGATCAGGTCGTCGTGAACTATGGCACCCTGCCGCTGGATGATCTGTATTTCGCGCTCAAGCCCCTGTCCCGGAACGGCGGTGCGGTGGATCATGAGGCGCTGATCGGCGGGCGCGCTCAGAACATGACGCGCAACCCCGAAGGCCGGTTTCAGCTATTCCGCATCGGTGACGCTGTCAGCGCGCGCAATACACATGCGGCTATCCATGATGCCTTGCGGCTGATGAAAGACATCTGACGCGGGCGTTTCCCGGCGCCGTTCGGACCCTCGGCGCAGGCGCCCTGCCCCGCCATCCGCAATCACCCGCCCCGCGACAGCGCCGCAAGATCGGCCAGCGCGACAACCGCCGGATCATGCTGCGGCCACGGACGCAGCCAGCGCAGGAGCCATGGCCGGGGATCGGCGCCCCGCCAGGTCAGGTGCACCACGCAGAAGGGCGCCTGCTACCCCTCGACCGCGAAGACCGCATCATCGCTGCCCAGCGCAACGCCGATGGCATGCACCGGCAGGCGCTGGAACGGATGATCCGGGGCCAGTTCACGGCGCAACTGCGCCAGGAACACCGGCGCCTGATCCGGCAACAGACCGCACCAGCCCGGCGGCCAGTCGTCTCCGGCCCCGTTCGCGGTCATGGCGCCGCCACCGGCCCGTCCAGCACCATCGCCACAACACCCAGCGCGATCAGCGCGCCCATGGTGATGTTGAACGCCTTCAGCCGCACGGGCACCGACAGGAAACGCCGCAGCCCCTGCCCCGCCGCCGCCCAGCCCACCGACGAGGTGACCCCCGCCAGCGCGAAGGCCAGCGCCACCAGCGCCGCCGTGCGCCAGGGTGCCTCGGGGTGGACGAATTGCGCGGCAATCGCCACCGCCATGACCCAGGCCTTGGCGTTGACCCACTGGAACGCGGCGGCCTGCAGGAAGGTGAAGGGCCGCGGCTCGCCCCGCGCCGAGGGCAGCCCGCCCTTGGTCGCGATCTGCCAGGCGACCCACAGCAGGAGCGCCGCGCCCCCCCAGCGCAGCCCCTCGCGCAGGAGCGCCGATTGCTGGAACGCCTCGCCCAGGAACACGGCGACCAGAAACGCCATCACCGCAAAGCCCAGCCAGACGCCGTTGATATGCGGCATCGTGCGCAGGAACCCGAAATTGACGCCCGAGGCCGCCAGCATCGCGTTGTTCGGCCCCGGCGTCCAGCACCCGGCGAAGGTCAGCATCAACAGCGCGGCAAAGGTCTCGAAGGGCATGGCAGGGCTGGTCCAGGAAAGGTCTGCAAGACTGACCTATCATCCGCAGCGCGCGCCGCCTGTCAAGTCAGAAGCTGCGCCCGCGTCAACCGGAAGTCCGAGGCCACCCAGCGCCATTCCAGTTCCCGCAGCCGCCGTCCCAGCGCCGGGCCGGACAGCGCGGGCATCAGATCGGCGGCGCGCAGCGGAAAGCGCTGTGCTGCGCCGCGCGCGACCTCGGACGCCCAGCCTTCGGGCAGCAGTTCGCGCGCCCGTGCCGCCCGCAACAGGGCCGCATCGGCGCCCGGCGCCGCACCCAGCCAGTAGCCCAGCGCCGCCGGGGGCGCATCGGTCCCGGCGTGGTCGACTATCCGCGCCAGATCCCGCGCCTCGGCCCGGGTCAGGCGCAGCGCGGCGTCCGGGTCGCGCGGCGCCCCCCCCCCCCCCCCCCGCCGCCCCCCCCGCGCCCTGCCGCCGGGCAGAAGGACCAAGAGCGCCCCCAGCGCCCGGGCGGGCCCCCGCAGCGTGGCCTCCAGCACACCGGTCTCGGCCATCCCGCGCAGGGCCGGGGACGGGTCCGGCGCCGCCAGAAGCTTGCGAATCTCGGCCCCCACCCGTTCGCGCGACAACTGGCCGATCCCGTCCGCATGGGCCGCGCAGGCGGCCAGCGCGTCCGGGTCCATGGGGTGGAACGGGTCGCCGAAATGCGCCTGAAAGCGAAAGAAGCGCAGGATGCGCAGATAATCCTCGCGGATGCGGTCGGCAGGCGGGCCGACGAAGCGCACCCGGCGCTGGACCAGATCCGCCAGCCCGCCGAGCGGGTCCACCAGCGTGCCATCGGCGCGGGCATAGAGCGCGTTCATGGTGAAATCGCGCCGCGCGGCATCCTCCTCCACCCGGTCAGCATAGGCGATCACCGCGTGGCGTCCGAAGGTTTCCACATCGCGGCGAAAGGTCGTGACCTCGTAGCCGCGCCCCTCGGCAACCACCGTCACCGTGCCATGGTCGATCCCCGTGGGCACCGCCTTCAGCCCGGCGTCCTTGGCCAGCGTCACCACCGCCTCGGGGCGTGCGTCGGTGGCAATGTCCACGTCCGCCACCCCCCGGCCGATCAGCGCATCGCGCACGCAGCCGCCGACGCACAGCGCCTGATGCCCGGCGCGTGACAGCATCGCCAGCACCGCCTGCGTGGGCGCGTCGCTCAGCCAGGCGCCGCTTGCCTTCATCGCCTCACCGCTCGATCCGATCCGCCAGCCCGCGCAGGATACGCGCGGTCGCGCCCCAGATGTAATAGGGCCCCCATGGCACCGTATAGTAGCGCCGCCACTGCCCCAGCCACAAGCGCTGCTCGACCCGGTAGCGCGCGGTGTCCAGCACATGGGCCAGCGGCACGGCAAAAGCTTCCTCCACCTCGCCCGGCTGCGGGCGGGGGGCAAAACCCGGATCAATCCGCGCCAGAACCGGGGTGACCGTGAAACCGGTCACGGTTTCATGCACCGGCAGATGGCCCAGAACCTGCGCCGCGCCGGGCGGCAGGCCGATCTCCTCGGCGGCCTCGCGCAGGGCGGCGGCCTCGGGCGTCGCGTCGGCTTCGTCCTGCTTGCCGCCGGGAAAGGCGATCTGCCCGGGATGGTGGCGCAGGTGCGAGGCGCGCTTGGTCAGCACCACCCGAACGCCCGCCGCGCCCGGCTGCACGCCGACCAGCACCGCCGCCGGGCGCAGCGGACGTTTGGGCGCGACCGGCGAATCACGGTTCAGGTCATAGTCGCTTGACGGCCGCGCCGGGCGACCCAGCGCGGCCACCAGCGGCGCAAGGGGATCAGCGGCCGTCGGCACCGTCACCGCCCTGCACGGGCTCGAACCCCAGCGAGGCCGGGTCCATCACGTAATGCGCGCCGCAGAACTGGCAGTCGGCGGTCACGGTGCCCTCGGGCGTGGTCATGCTGGCGATGTCCCGCGCCGAATAGATCGACAGGCTTTGCCGCACCTTGTCCTCGGAGCAGGTGCAGCCGAAGCGCAGCGGCTGCGGGTCGAAGACGCGCGGGCCTTCCTCGTGGAAGAGCCGCACCAGCAGGTCCGTCGCCTGCACCCCCGGGCCGATCAGTTCCGCCTGCTCCACCGTATCCAGCAGCAGGTTCACCCGGCCCCAGTCCTCGGCGCTCCCGCCATTGCCGACCAGATCGCGCGCGTCCAGCAATCCCGCTTCGCCGGACCCGCCCCCGGTGACGTGCGGCGCGGCCTTGGGCATGTGCTGGAGCATCACGCCGCCCCCGCGCCAGACCCCGCCCTGCCGACCGAAGCCCAGCGCGAACCGGGTCGGCAACTGTTCGGACTGGGCGAAATAGCTCTGCGCGCAATCGCTGAGCGAGTCACCGGAAATGGGCGTGATCCCCTGATAGGGCGTGGTCCCCGCGCCCTGGTCGATCAGGATGGCGAAATACCCCCGCCCGATCTGGGCAAACCCCGGCGCATCGGGCGCCAGCCGCGCCTCGTCGAAACTGGCATAGGCGCGCACGCGGGCGGGCGCGCCCTCCTCGGCGGGGGCGAAATAATCGGTGGCGATCAGCCGCGCCGGGCCATCGCCGCGCACCTGCAGCGACAGCCGCCAGCGCAGCTTGATGGTCTGGCCGATCAGCGCGGTCAGCATCGCCGCTTCGGCCACCAGTTCGGCGATCGCCTGCGGATAGCGGTGCTGGGCCAGAATGCCATCAAGCGTCTGATCCAGCCGGGCCACCCGCCCGCGGATATCGGGGCGATCAAGCTGGAAGGGCAGGACGGTATCGTCCCAGGCGATCTGTGCACCAAGGCTCATGAGCGGTCTCTTGCCGGGGGAGTTTCTATCGAGCGCCGGGTCATCGTGTGGCATCGCCCCTCATATATGATCACAACGGCAATGGCCAAGGGCCGGGCGCGCAAGGCGGCAGACAAGGCGGGAGGTGGGAGCGATGATCCGGCGCTTCGGAGCAGGACGGCAGGACGGGCGGCGCTACCAGCGACGGCCCGGCGTCTATGCGGTGCTTGTGCGCGCCGGGCAGGTTCTCCTGACCCATCAGGCCGTGCCCGACCGCGAATTCCAGCTTCCCGGCGGCGGCATCGACCCCGGCGAATCGATGCTGGCCGCGCTGCACCGCGAGGTGTTCGAGGAAACCGGCTGGCGAATCGCCCCGCTGCGCCGTCTGGGCGCGTTTCGCCGCTTCACCTACATGCCCGAATACGATCTCTGGGCAGAAAAGCTCTGCACGGTCTATCTGGCGCGGCCCGCGCGGCAACTGTGCCCGCCACCCGAGCCCGGCCACAGCGTGCACTGGCTGCCCCCGGCCCGCGCCGCGCGGCTGCTGGCCAATGACGGCGACCGCGCCTTCCTGTCCGCCTGCTGCACCGCGCGCGATTAGGCGCAGGCCCGCACCGCCCCGATGCGCGCGCTCACTCCCACCAGCGGTCGACCACGGCGATATCGGCATCCGACCAGCCCAGGTGGTGGGCCAGTTCGTGGACATAGACATGGGTGATCAACTCGCCCAGGCTGACATTGCCGCGCTCGATCCACTCTTCCAGGATCGGGCGACGGAACAGCCAGATCGTGTCCGGCTCCATCGGCTGATCGAAAAGCGATTTCTCGGTCAGGGGCACCCCGCTGTATAGTCCGGTCAGATCGAAGGGATCGTCCATCTCCATCCCGGCCAGAAACTCGTCGGGGGGGAAATCGACGATCTGCAGCGCGACATCACGGGCGGGCGCCGCGAACTCGGGCGGCAGCGCGGCGATGGCGGCCGCGGCCAGCGCCTCGAACTCTTCCAGCGACGGCGCGTGCCGCCCAGCCCATTTCCGTGTCATGCCGCCTCCCCGGTCGGTGCCGCCGTCGGCCTGCCGCCGTCTGGCCTGCTGCCGATATGGACAAAACCGGGCCGCTGTGAAAGAGGAAGCGCAACAGGAGACCCCCTTCGCATGACCGTCACCCGTTTCGCCCCTTCGCCCACCGGCTACCTGCATATCGGCAACCTGCGCACGGCGCTGTTCAACTACCTGATCGCGCGCAAGACCGGCGGGCAGTTCATCCTGCGGCTGGATGACACCGACCGCGAGCGCTCCAGGCCGGAATACGTGGACGGGATCAAGACCGACCTCGACTGGCTGGGCCTGCACTGGGACCGGGTGGAGCGGCAGTCCGAGCGGCTGGACCGCTACGCCGCACAGGCCGAGGCGCTGCGTGCGGCGGGGCGGTTCTACGAATGCTTCGAAACCCCCTCCGAACTGGACCTGAAGCGCAAGAAGCAGCTCAACATGGGCCGCCCGCCGGTCTATGACCGTGCCGCGCTGGCGCTGGACGCGGACGCCCGCGACAGGTTGCGCGCCGAAGGGCGGCAGGGTTACTGGCGCTTCCGGCTGGATCACGAACGCATCGAATGGACGGACGGGATTCTGGGGGATCTGTCCATCGACGCCGCCAGCGTGTCCGATCCGGTGCTGATCCGCGCCGACGGGCAGGTGCTCTATACCTTCGCGTCCTCGGTCGATGACATGGACATGGGCATCACCCATGTGGTGCGCGGCGCCGACCATGTGACCAACACGGCGACGCAGGTGCAGATCATCGCGGCCATGGGCGGCACCCCGCCCGCCTTTGCCCATCACAGCCTGCTGACCGGCGCGCAGGGCGAGGCGCTGTCGAAGCGGCTGGGCACGCTGTCCCTGCGCGATCTGCGCGCGCAGGGGGTGGAGCGCATGGCGCTTCTGTCGCTGATGGCGCGGCTGGGCTCCAGCCAGCCGGTGGTGCTGGCCGAAAGCCTGGACGAGATCGCCGCAGGGTTCGACCTGTCGCAGTTCGGCGCCGCGCCGACCAAGTTCGACGCCGCCGACCTGTGGCCGCTGACGCGCCAGCACATCCAGCGCCTGCCATTCGCGGCCGTGGCCGACCGTATCGCCGCCCTGGGCGTGCCGCAGGACATCGCGCCGCGCTTCTGGGACGTGATGCGCGAAAACATCGACCGGCTGGACGATCTGGCCGACTGGTGGGCGCTCTGCCGCGATGGCGCCACGCCGGACATCGCCACCGAGGATGCCGCGTTCGTGGCGCAGGCGCTGGAAATGCTGCCGCCCCGCCCGTGGGGGCCGGAGACGTGGAAAGACTGGACCGGCGCGGTCAAGACCGCCACGGGGCGCAAGGGCAAGGCGCTGTTCATGCCGCTGCGCAAGGCGCTGACCGGACGCGGGCACGGGCCGGACATGGCGGACCTGATGCCGCTGCTGCAACGGGCACCGGCGCGGCAGTGACCGCGCGGCCTGCAGTGCCGCCGTCCGCCACGCACCTGCGTGCGCCCCTTTCCTTGACCGATGTTTTCCTGTATGGCGCCCGCATCTGCGACGTGACGCTCTGACCCCGGCGTGATGCATCAGGATAGGGGTCGGCGGCAATGGGGCCGCCACTGACACGGGAGACCCGGCAGGGGCCGGGAGCGCTCCCCAGAGGAAACGCTGAATGTTCAACATCGTCAAGAAATCGATCCAGTGGGGCCAGGAAACGCTCACACTGGAAACAGGCCGTGTGGCCCGTCAGGCCGATGGCTCGGTCATCGCCACTCTGGGCGACACATCGGTCATGGCCAATGTGACCTTTGCCAAGCAGGCGAAACCGGGGCAGGACTTCTTTCCGCTCACGGTGCATTATCAGGAACGGTATTACGCTGCGGGCAAGGTGCCCGGCGGCTTCTTCAAGCGCGAGGCCCGGCCTTCGGAAAAGGAAACGCTGACCTCGCGGCTGATCGACCGGCCCATCCGTCCGCTGTTCGTGGACGGCTTCAAGCACGAGGTGCTGGTCATCTGCACCGTGCTGAGCCACGATCTGGTCAACGAACCCGACATGGTGGCCATGATCGCCGCCTCGGCCGCGCTGACCATCTCGGGCGTGCCCTTCATGGGGCCGATCGCGGCGGCGCGTGTGGGTTATGTGGACGGCGAGTATGTTCTGAACCCGGATTGCGAGGACATGCACAAGCTGCGCGAAAACGGCGAGCAGCGGCTGGATCTGGTGGTTGCCGGGACCCAGGACGCGGTCATGATGGTCGAATCCGAAGCCTATGAGCTGTCCGAGGCCGAAATGCTGGGCGCGGTGAAATTCGCCCATGACAGCTATCAGCCGGTGATCGACATGATCATCGCCCTGGCCGAGGACGCGGCGAAGGAGCCCTTCGACTTCACGCCGCCGGATTACGCGGCACTTTACGCGGCCGTGAAAGCGGCGGGTGAGGCGCCGATGCGCGCCGCCTTCGCCCTGCGCGACAAGCAGGAGCGCACCAACGCCATCTCTGCGGCGCGCGAGACCGTGCGCGCGTCCCTGAGCGAAGAGCAACTGGCCGACGAGAACCTCGGCGCCGCGTTCAAGAAGCTCGAATCCTCCATCCTGCGCGGCGACATCATCAACGGCGCGCCCCGGATCGACGGGCGGGACCACACCACCATCCGGCCCATCGTGGCCGAAACCGGCGTGCTGCCGCGCACCCATGGCTCTTCGCTGTTCACCCGCGGGGAAACGCAGTCGCTCTGCGTCGCCACCCTGGGCACCGGCGATGACGAACAGTTCATGGACGCGCTCACCGGCACCTGGAAGGCCAACTTCCTGCTGCACTACAACTTCCCCCCCTATTCGGTGGGCGAGGTGGGGCGCTTCGGACCTCCGGGACGGCGCGAGATCGGGCACGGGAAACTGGCCTGGCGGGCGCTGCAGGCGGTGCTGCCGGCGGCGACGGACTTCCCCTACACCATCCGGGTGGTCTCCGAGATCACCGAATCGAACGGCTCCTCCTCCATGGCCACGGTCTGCGGCGGGTCGCTGTCGATGATGGATGCGGGCGTTCCGCTCAAGGCGCCGGTGGCCGGTGTCGCCATGGGTCTGATCCTGGAAGAGGACGGCCGCTTTGCGGTGCTGTCGGACATCCTGGGCGACGAGGACCACCTCGGCGACATGGACTTCAAGGTCGCGGGCACCGAAGAGGGCATCACCAGCCTGCAGATGGACATCAAGGTCGCGGGCATCACCTTCGACATCATGGAACAGGCGCTGGCGCAGGCCAGGGACGGCCGGCTGCACATCCTGAGCGAGATGAACAAGGCGCTGTCGGCCCCGCAGGGCTTCAGCCAGTATGCGCCCAAGATCGAGACCATGCAGATCCCCACCGACAAGATCCGCGAAGTGATCGGCACAGGCGGCAAGGTCATCCGCGAGATCGTCGAGGTGTCCGGCGCCAAGGTCGACATCAACGACGATGGCGTGATCAAGATCGCCTCGAACGATCAGGCGGCGATCCAGAAGGCCTATGACATGATCCATTCGATCGTGGCGGAACCCGAGGTCGGCAAGATCTACACCGGCACCGTGGTCAAGCTGGTGGATTTCGGCGCCTTCGTGAACTTCTTCGGCAAGCGAGACGGGCTGGTGCATGTCAGCCAGATCGAAAACAGGCGCCTGAACCATCCTTCGGACGCGCTGAAGGAAGGCCAGGAGGTCAAGGTCAAGCTGCTGGGCTTCGACGACCGCGGCAAGGTCCGGCTGGGCATGAAGATGGTGGACCAGTCCACGGGACAGGAAATCCAGTCCGAACAGGCCTGAGCCCGCGCGCCGGGGTGACCCGGCGCAGCAGGCCGCCATGGAACTGACGCACGGCGCGATCACGAAAGTGTTCGCGCCGTTTGCGTGTCTGCGGCACGATGGGGGCAAATCGTCGCGTTGTTTCGGTTGCCCGGACTGATAGCACTGTGGCACAAACAGCGGCGTGACCGGGCCCGGACAGCCAGTCCCCCGCACAGACATGACGCGGCGACGCGAAAACGGAGTAAGACCCATGCGCAGCATACTGACCGCAGCGGCAGCCCTGATGGCCCTGCCCATGATGACCGCCCCCGCCCTTGCCGGCGACCCCGAAGCGGGCGAGGCGAATTTCCGGCAGTGCGCAAGCTGCCACGGGATCGTCGACCCGGACGGCAACGTCACCCAGCGGCTGGCGCCCACGGGACCGAACCTCTGGGGGGTGATCGGCCGTCAGGCAGGTTCCTACGAGGGCTACGAGCGGTTCTCGCCCAGCATGGTCGAGGCCGGAGAGCAGGGGCTGGTGTGGGACGAGGAAAACCTCGTCGCGTATCTGGACAACCAGACCGCCTTCCTGCGCGAAT
The DNA here is from genome assembly GCA_020832705.1 of Paracoccaceae bacterium. GTDB lineage: Bacteria > Pseudomonadota > Alphaproteobacteria > Rhodobacterales > Rhodobacteraceae > Rhabdonatronobacter. Next base: position 6,073 of record JAFIEE010000010.1, on the reverse strand, counting down.
TCCTGGGCGACAACCGCGCCCGCAGCACCATGAACCACCGGCTGCGCGGCAGTGCCGAGGATATCCACGCCTATCTGGCCACGTTCGGCGCCGAGTAAGCGACCGGAAGCCGAAGCCGGAGCGAAAGACGACCCAGGGGGCCAATGCGGCCCCCTTTTTGTCAGGCCACGGCGGCGCGCGCTGTTGCCGCAAGCCGGTGCGGGCCGTTCGGATGCGCCTTCGGAGTGTTGCTTGCCCGGCGCGGGCGGGCCTCGCGAACCGCGCACCCGGACCGAGGGCGCCCGAACTGATGGCGCCCGAACTGATGGCGCAAATGCCGGCTCAGCCGTTGTCGCGCAGGATCGAACCGGCCAGGTAGAGCGAGCCGCAGATCAGCACCCGCGCCTGCGGGTTCGCGGCGGTGATGGCGGCCAGCGCCGTGGCCACGTCCGCCGCTTCGGTCGCATCGATCCCGGCGGCGCGGGCGGCGGCGGCGGTTTCGGCGGCGCTCAGCGTGGCGGTTTCACCGGGGACCGTGACCGCATGCAGCCGCTTGGCCTGCGGCGCAAGCGGGCGCATGAAGCCCGACACATCCTTGGTGTTCAGCATGCCGCAGATCAGATGCGTGTCGCGCGCGGGCAGGCGGGCCAGCGTGGCGGCAATGGCCTGCCCGGCAGAGGGATTGTGACCGCCATCGAGCCAGAGTTCCGCCTGTGGCGCGGCCTCGGCCAGCGGGCCGCTGCGCAGCCGCTGCATCCGAGCGGGCCATTCGGCGCGGGTGACCGCAGCCTCGGCCCCGTCTCCGCGCCCCAGCGCACGCAGCGCGGCCAGCGCGGCGCCCGCGTTCTGGATCTGATGCGGACCGGGCAGGTTGGGAAGCGGCTGGTCCTCGAGTCCGGTTTCGTCCTGGAACACCAGCCGCCCGCGCTCCTCGGTCACATGCCAGTGCTGGCCGTGGACCAGCAAGGGCGCGCCCATCCGCGCGGCGCGGGCCTCGATCACCTCGAGCGCGGCCTCCTGCTGCGGGCCGACCACACAGGGCACGCCGCGCTTGAGGATCCCGGCCTTTTCGCCCGCGATCTCGGCCAGCGTCTCGCCCAGGAATTGCTGATGGTCGATGCTGACCGGGGTGATGATGCAGAGTTCGGGCCGGTCGACCACATTGGTGGCATCCAGCCGCCCGCCGAGGCCCACCTCCAGCAAGGTGAAGTCGGCGGGCGTGCGGGCAAAGGCCAGCAGCGCGGCGCAGGTGGTGATCTCGAAATAGGTGATCGGCGTGTCGCCATTGGCGCGCAGGCATTCATCCAGCACCGCCGCCAGCGCGTCTTCGTCGATCAGCCGCCCCGCCAGCCGGATGCGTTCATGGAAACGGGCCAGATGCGGCGAGGTATAGGCATGCACCCGCGCGCCGGTGGCTTCCAGCCCGGCGCGGAGCATGGCCTGGGTCGATCCCTTGCCGTTGGTCCCGGCGATGTGGATCACCGGCGGCAAGGCCCGTTCAGGGTGGCCGAGCGCCGCCAGCAGGCGCCAGACCCGGTCCAGCGTCAGGTCGATGACCTTGGGGTGGAAGGTCATCATGCGCTCCAGAAGCGCGTCCGAATGCTGGGTCATGGGCGCCGGGCTCCGTTGCGGGCGGGGGCTGTCTGGCTGTCGGGGGAAAGGGGGCATTCTGCCCCCTCTGCGCGCGGGGCGCGCATTCACCCCCTGAGGATATTTGGGCACAGATGAAGGATCAGGGGGTTTTCGATCCCTCGGCGTGATCGAGACCGGCGGCATCACCGGGGGCGGGCGGCGGGTCGGTCGGCGCGGCGGGGGCGGGCAGCTCGCCATGCACGGCGGGCGGCGCGCCGGTGAGCAGGCGCAGGATGGTCACCAGTTCGTCGCGCATCTGCTTGCGCGGGGTGACGCGGTCCAGCATCCCGTGCTCAAGCAGATATTCGGCGCGCTGGAACCCTTCGGGCAGTTTCTCGCGGATGGTCTGTTCGATCACCCGCGGCCCGGCGAAGCAGATCAGCGCGTTCGGCTCGGCGATCTGCACGTCGCCGAGCATGGCGTAGCTGGCGGTGACGCCGCCCGTGGTCGGGTGCGTCAGAACGACGATATAGGGCAGCCCGGCCTCGCGCAGCATCTGCACCGCCACCGTGGTGCGCGGCATCTGCATGAGCGACAGGATCCCCTCCTGCATCCGCGCGCCGCCGGCGGCGGAAAACAGCACCAGCGGACGGCGGCGCTCAACCGCGCGTTCGCAGGCGGCGATGATGGCGTTGCCCACATACATCCCCATGGACCCGCCCATGAAGCTGAAATCCTGCGCCGCCACCACCACGGGCGTGCGCAGCATCTCGCCCTCGGCGACGAGCATCGCTTCCTTCTCGCGGGTGGCTTTCTGCGCGGTGCGCAGCCGGTCGGGGTATTTCTTCTGGTCACGGAACTGCAGCGGATCGGCCACCGGTTCGGGGACCGGCACCTCGGCATAGATGCCGTTGTCGAAAAGCTGCGCGAAGCGTTCGCGCGGGCTGATCGGCATGTGATGGCCGCAACCGGTGCAGACCTGCAGGCTGTCGGCCAGTTCGCGGTGAAACAGCATGGTCCCGCATTCGGGGCATTTGGTCCACAGGTTCTCGGGCATCTCGCGGCGCGAGAAGATCGAGTTGATGGTGGGCCGGACGTAGTTGGTGATCCAGTTCATCGAAGCCTCGGGCCAGGGGCGCGCGCGCGGGTTCCACCGCCGCTGCGATCAGATAAGGCGCGGGGGCGGGAATTGCAATCGGCGCGCGGCGCGCGGGCCGCATATCCGGCCCGTGGCGTCAGGCTCAGCGGGCGCGCAGTGCCAGGCGGCACAGAACCCAGGTGAGCCCGATCAGCGCCATGTCGGCCAGGATCAGCGGGCGCATCACCTCGGTGTCGTCGGGGCCATAGGGCAGCCGTCCCAGCGCCATGCCGTCCAGCGCCCCCCCGGCGGTGATGAACAGGATGGCGAAGATGTTGTTGGCGAAATGGAGCCCCCAGGCCAGCCCGATCGACCCGGTGCGCGCGGTCAGGTCCGCGGCCACCAGTCCGAAAAGCCCGGTGGCAAGCACCACATGCCAGGTGTTCGCGCCCATCTCGGCGGGGGCGTAATGGGCCAGCCCGAACAGCACCGAGGGCAGCACCATCCACGCCAGCGGCGAGCGGAAGCGCGCGGCAAGCTGCTGCTGCATGTAGCCGCGAAACACCAGTTCCTCGGCCCCGGTCTGGATCAGCAGCCCCACCAGCGCGAGCGGCAGGAAGCGCAGCCAGACCTCCAGCGCCAGCCCCGGTTCGAGGTCGACGAACAACAGCCCCGGCAGCCCGGTGACCAGCGCCAGCCCGCCCAGGATGCCGAAGCCCAGCGCGAAGTCCCGCAGCACCACCGGCGCGCGCCCGAAAAGCGAGCCCATGGACCGCCCGTGCAGGAGCCGTGCCGCCAGCATCGCCCCCAGCCCCATGCCCGCAAAGGTGAACAGCAGCACCATCAGGGTGCCGGGGTCCGAGCCCTGCCCGATCTCGGCCAGGCGCTGTTCCAGCCGGTCCAGCCCGCCGACCAGCACCACCCCGCCGCCGATCAGCACCAGCCAGAGCACATAGACGAGCGCGATCAGCAAGAGCCCCGCCAGCAGGCGCCAGACCTGCGGCCGGGCGCGGGCGGGGGCGATATAGCTTTCATAGACGGGCGAGAATGACACGGGCACCGACCTTCGGAGTTGATGCGCCGGCAAGGCGCTGCTGGTGCGCGGACCCTAGCACTGCGGCGCCCGGGGGCAAGCGAGAGGTTCTGGCGCGGATATGAAAGCTGCGTTAGGACGGATCGAGGCCCCATGCGTCCCGCACGCGTCGGGGCTGCCCCGAAACCGGATGGCCTTCATGACCCTTGCGCTGGTCTTCCTTGGTTACACGCTGCAACTGGCGATCATCGCGCGGGCGCTGTTGCGCGACGGGCTGGCGCCGACGGTGCGCCTGGGCTGGGTGATGGTGATCTCGGCGCTGCCGGGCGTGGGGATCGTGGCCTATCTGCTGGTGGGCGAGGTGCGGCTGCACCGCGCCAACCTGCAGCGCATGGCCGAGGTGCGCGCGCGACTGACCGAGGCCAGCCACGCCGGCCGGTCGCGGGCCGTCACGGTGCATGGGGCCGATGCGGCGGTGTTCGCCAGCGGCACCGTGCCCAGCGGCTTTGCCCCCGTGGGCGGCAACCGCGCCGAACTGCTGCCCGAGGGCGACGCGATGATGGACGATCCCATCGCCGCCATCGACGCCGCGACCGATCATGTGCATGTGCTGTTCTACATCTGGCTGCCCGATGTCACCGGCATGCGCATGGCCGAGGCGCTGATCCGCGCCAGCGCGCGCGGGGTGGCCTGCCGGGTGCTGGTCGATGATCACGGCTCGCGCCACCTGATCCGCTCGCCGCTCTGGGGACGGATGGCCGATGCCGGGGTGCAGGTGGTCAAGGCCTCGCCGGTGGGCAATCCGCTGGTCAGTTTCTTCTATCAGCGGCTGGATCTGCGCAACCACCGCAAGATCATGGTCATCGACAACCGGCTGAGCTGGTGCGGCAGCCGCAACTGCGCAGATGCAGCGTTCCGGATCAAGGCGCACTATGCGCCCTGGGTGGACATCCTGCTGCGGGTCGAAGGGCCGGTGGTGCGCCAGCATCAGGCGGTGTTCCTGCAGGACTGGATGACGCATCGTCACGAGGACCTGAGCGCGCTGCTGGCCGCACCGGTGCCGGAAGGTGGCGACGGGTTCGTGGCGCAGGTCATCGCCTCGGGGCCCGATGACATGGACACCGGCCCGGCGGACACCATCTGCGCGATGATCTTCGCCGCGCGCGAACGGGTCTGGCTGACGACCCCCTATTACGTGCCCAACGAGGCGCTGCACGGGGCGATCTGTGCCGCCGCGCGGCGCGGGGTGGAGGTGATGCTGATCCTGCCTGCGCGCAACGACAGTTGGGTGATCGGCGCGGCGAGCGAAAGCCTCTACCCCGAATTGCTGCGCGCCGGGGTGACGATCATGGCCTTCGAGCACGGGCTGATCCATTCCAAGATCGTCACCGTGGACGGGCGGCTGGCGCTGGTGGGCTCCAGCAACCTCGATCATCGCAGCTTCGACCTGAATTACGAGAATGTGCTGCTGCTGAGCGACCCGGAGGCGACGGCGGCGCTGGACGCGCGGGCGCGCAGCTACATCGACCGCGCGCGCCGTATCGACGCCGCACAGGTGGCGCGCTGGTCGGTGGCGCGGCGGTTGCGCAACAACACCATCGCGCTGGCGAGTCCGCTGCTCTGAATCCGGGCGCGGCGCCTGTGCTTGCACTTCGGCGCCGGCATGCACACATTGGTGAGAACGTTCATCGGGTTACGGAGAGGATCATGTCCACACGCAAGACGCAGGAAAAGGACGCCGCCGAACCGACGGTCGAGGATCTTGCGCGGCAGATCGAGACCCTGCGCGGCGATGTCGAAAAGCTGGTCGAGACCCTTGGCACGCTGGGCCGCGCGCAGGGGGCCGAGTTCGCCGACGACCTGCGCGCCCGCACCGAGGAGATCCGCCGCAAGGGTGCCGCCCGCGCCGCCGAAGCCGAGGCGCGGCTGTCGGAACTGTCCGAGGAAGCCGCGCTGCTGGCCCGCGACCGGCCCGCGGCGGCCATGGGGCTGGCGGCGGGGATCGGGTTCCTGCTGGGTCTCATGCTGACCCGGCGCTGAGGCGCGCTGTGTGGGCGGCGTGTCCGGCGTGATCGCCCGGCTGCGGGCACAGATCGCCGCACAGGCGGCGCAGGCGGCCCGGCGCGCGGCGCTGGGCAGCGCAGGGGCCGTGTGCGTGCTGGTCGGGGCGGGGTTCCTGCTGGCAGCGCTGTGGACGGTTCTGGCGCAGGCATGGGGGGCGCTCGTTGCCTCGGCGGTGATGGGGGCGGGGCTGGTCGGGGTGGGGCTGATCCTGATCGGGCTGGCCGGGCGCGGCAGCAGCGCGGCGGGGCAGGCGGCCTCCGGGGCGCGGGGTGCAGGCCCGGCGCCGGACACCGACGGGCAGGACGATCCGTCACTGCGCCGCCTGCTGCACGAGATCGGGCTGAGCG
>JAFIEE010000185.1 GCA_020832705.1 Paracoccaceae bacterium | reverse complement strand
CAACGCCTGTGCCGTCGCAGGGCACCTGCGGCGGTGCAGGGGGCGGGAGCGCCCCTCATCCCCGGTCCCCGACATCAAGGGCGGAGCGGGCGATGGCCCAGACCTTGCGCATGACGGTGGGGAGCGCGCCGGTGTCGAATTCGGCAGCTGGCATGAAAGCGCCGCGCGCCGGTATCGCAGCCAGTGGCACATCCGCCGCCATCACGGTCAGGCGAAGATGGAAATGGGTGAAGGTGTGGCGCGCCTCCGCGCCGGCGGGTCTCCACTGCGCCCCCAGCGGCGGGGCCGCTTCGGCCGCCGCTTCGCGCCATTCCCCGCCCGGCCAGCCCAGCATGCCGCCCAGCAGCCCTTGCGGCGGACGGCGTTCCAGCAGCAGCGCGCCATCGGCGCGCCGGGCCACGTAGACGACCCCATGCCGCACCGGTTTCGCCGTCTTAGGCGCCTTTGCGGGCAGCTCCGCCGCAATGCCGGCGGCCCGCGCGGCGCACGCCCCGGCCAGCGGGCAGATGCCGCAGGCGGGCGCGCGCGGGGTGCAGACCGTGGCACCCAGGTCCATGACCGCCTGCGCGTAATCTCCGGGGCGGGCGTCCGGGGTCAGCCGCCCGGCCAGCGCCACCAGTTCGGGCTTGGCCGCAGGCAGCGGGGTGCGCACCGCGAAAAGCCGTGCCATGACCCGTTCGACATTGCCGTCCACCACCGTTTCGCGCGCGCCGAAGGCGATGGCGGCGATGGCCGCGGCGGTGTAGGGGCCGATCCCGGGCAGCGCCTGCAACCCCGCCCGGTCGCGCGGAAACCCCCCGCGCGCCGCCACGATCCGCGCGCATTTCAGCATGTTGCGCGCCCGGGCATAGTATCCCAGCCCGGCCCAGGCCGCCATGACCTCGGCATCCTCGGCCGCTGCCAGTGCCGCCACCTCCGGCCAGCGGGCGGTGAAGCGTTCGAAATACCCCTTTACGGCCGCCACCGTGGTCTGCTGGAGCATCACCTCGGACAGCCAGACGCGATAGGGATCCGGCACGGCGTCGCTACCCGGCGGGACACGCCATGGCAGCACCCGCGCATGCCGGTCATACCAGGCCAGCAATCGCGGCGCGATCAGCGGTGGTCCGTGGTCGTCACGCATTCTTGACCCTGCATTCGCCCTGCATCCTTTCCGCCCACTGGCGCCCGGCGTCTCCATCCCTAGAATAGGGCGTGCCCGACAGGACGCCAGAGGCTGCGCATGCATGAACCCACCGACCCCCCGAACGGGTCCGAAAGCGCCGCGCCGGTATCGGCGGCGGCCGCTGCGTCCGGTGGAGGTGCGCAGCGGCGGGGGCGCGGGTTCCGTGCCGCGGGCGGGCTGTTGCGCGGTCCCATCCGCAAGGCAAGCGAAAGCCGCGGTTTCGCGGTCGCCCGTGTTCTGACCCACTGGGCGGAAATCGCTGGCGCGGCAACCGCGCGCCTGTGCCGACCGGTCCGGATCGGCTACGCGCGCGGCGGGCTGGGGGCCACGCTGACGCTGCTGGTTTCGGGCCCCCATGCGCCGCAGGTGCAGATGCAGCTTGAAGCGATCCGCGCCCGCGTCAACGCCGCCTATGGCTACAACGCCATCGCCCGTATCGTGCTGACGCAGACCGCACCCCACGGGTTTGCCGAAGCGCAGGCGGCATTCGCCCATGCCGGGTCCGCCCCGGCCACCGATGCACCGGGCGCACGCTTTGGGGCGGCGCCCGCCTCAGCGGCGCGGCGGGACGCGGCGCGCGCCACAGCCGAAGGCATCGCCGATGCGCGCCTGCGCAGCGCGCTGGAAACGCTGGCGCTGAACGTCATGACCCGAAACGACCGACCGAAAGGACCCTGAGATGCAGACCAGAGTAATCGCCGCCGCCCTGGCCGCCATCGCAATCGCCGCCGGGGGCTGGTGGTTCCTGCGCCCGGACCCGCAGCCGGATGTCTCGGCGCTGCCCGCACCGGGGGCGGCCAATGCCGAGACGGTGGCTGCCGCGGACCTGCCCGAGGTGCCCGAAATCAACCTTGGCAACTCCGATGCGCCGGTGACCGTGATCGAATACGCCTCGTTCACCTGCCCGCACTGCGCGAATTTCCACCTTGGGCCGTTCCAGGACATCAAGGCGAACTTCATCGAGACCGGTCAGATCCAGTACATCATCCGCGAGGTGTATTTCGATCCCTATGGTCTGTGGGCGGCCATGGTCGCGCGCTGTGGCGGTATCGAGCGTTATCACGGCGTGTCCGAGCTGCTCTATCAGACCCAGCGCCAGTGGACCGCCGGGGACAACCCGGCCGCGGTGGCCGAGAACCTGCGCCGGATCGGACGTCAGGCCGGGATGAGCGGTGACGAGGTCAACGCCTGCCTCGAGGATCGCGAGATGGCGCTGGCCCTGACCGCGGCCTATCAGCGCAACGCCGAGGCCGACAACATCCGCGCCACGCCCACCTTCATGATCAACGGGCGTCAGTATTCCAACATGCCGTATTCCGAATTCGAATCGGTGCTCAACGACCTGCTGGACAACTGAGCGCACCCGGCCACCGGGGCGGCGCGCGGAGGGGAGCGCCGCGCCTGCCGTGTCGGCGCCGATGCCTCCCCCCTGTGGCCGGAACGGCCGCAGGGGGGATGAGCATGCTGGTTGGCGGCACGCGTTTCTGTAATGTTAATCTGCGCCGCGCTAGTATCGGCGCGGTAACGTTCAGGCGCTGAGGGCGACGCACGCATTTCGGGGGCTTTGCGGACAGGTGAGCATTGCGGGGCAGCACAGGGCGGCAGACGCGCAAACCGACACCGGGCGGGACAATACGCGCGGCGCGGATGCGGGATCGGCCGCCGATCACGCGCAGTTGCGGTTCCAGGCGCTTGTGGTGCGGCTGCTCAACCTGTTGCTGCGCACCTCCCCGGCAGAGCTGGACGGCGCCATCGAAAGGGTGATCGCCGATCTGGGCGAGGCCTGCGGCTCGGATCGCACCTATGTCTTCCAGCTTCGTAACGCGGAGTTGATGGACAACACCCATGAATGGGTGTCCCCGGGGACCGAGCCGATGATCGCGCAGCTTCAGGGCATGGATACCGCGATGCTGGCCCCGTGGCGGCGCAACTTCGACGCCGGGCGCGAGGTTTATGTGCCCGACGTGGCCGATCTGCCGGACGATGACCCGGTCAAGGAAACGCTGGAGATGCAGGACATCAAGTCGCTGCTGGCGGTTCCGATGAACAATGCCGGGCAATTCGTCGGCTTCGTCGGCTTTGACGCGGTGCGCGCGCATCGGCGTTTCTCGGATGGCGAGGTGCTGCTGCTGCGCTCGGTCGCCGACATGATCAACACGGTGATCCAGCGCCGCCAGGCACTGGAAGCGGTGGACAAGGCCACCCAGCGGTCGCGGCAACTGGAAAGCGATCTGAGGGCTACGCTCGATGCGATTCCCGATCTGGTGGTCGAACTGGATGCCGACGGGGTGATCCAGGGCGTGCACAGCGCGGCGCTGGCAGAATTCTTCGTGGACCCTGTCACGCTGGTCGGCAAGTCACTGGAAGACGCGTTGCCGCCGCGCCGCGCCGAGATGGTGCGCGGCGTGATGAAGGCCGTGGACCGGCACGGCCGGAGCCAGGGGCATCAGTTCCGCTGGGACCGGGGGGACGAGCCGGGCTGGTACGAGCTGTCGGCCTCTGCCCGCGCCAGTGTCGGCAAGGGCACGCGCAACAGCTATGTCCTGGTGATTCGCAACATCACGGCAAGGATGATGGCCGAGCGCGAGGCCCGCCGCCGCCGCACCATGCTTGCGGCGATGTTCCAGCGCTCGCCCTCGGCGATCGCGCTGGTGGATCTGGACGATGGCGCGCGCATCCTCGATGTGAACCGCGCGTTGCTGGAAAACAGCGGGTTTTCGCGCGACCATGTCATCGGCGCGCCGGTGGCGATGTTCACCACGCCTGCATCGCGCGACCGGGCCGCCGAACTGATCGCGGCGCTGCGCACCGATACCTATCTGGACCCGCAGCTGATGCATTTCACCCATGCGGACGGGCGGGAGGTGCCGATCAAGGTGCGCGGGGTGCGCTATACCGACGAGGACGGGCGCGCGCTTGCCTGGATCTTTGCCGAGGATCTGTCCGAACAGCTTGAATACGAGGCGGCGCTTGCCAGCAGGACCGACGAGGCCGTGCGCGCCCGCGAACAGCTTGTCAACGCGGTGGAATCGCTGCCCGATGCCTTCGCCTATTTTGACAAGGACCTGACGCTGGTGCTGCGCAACCGCAGCCGCGTGTCGCTGATTCCCGGCGACGAGGCGATATTCCAGCTTGGCCGCCATTTCGAGGATGTGCTGCGCGATCTGGTGAATACCGGCTACCTGTTGCCCGCGCGCGGGCGCGAGGATGAATTCGTTGCCCGGACGATGGCCGATCTGGACCGCCCGCGCATGGAAACCGAAATGCCGCTGGCCGACGGGCGGTGGTATCGGCTCATGCGCGTGCGCACGCCCGACGGCGGGCTGGTCAGCATGCTCAGCGACATCACCGAACTGAAGACCGCGCATCAGCGGCTGGAAGCGGTGATCGAAGGCGCGCAGGTCGGGACCTGGGAATGGGACATGTCCGCCAGCGAAAACCGGATCAACGCGCGCTGGGCCGAAATGTTGGGATACACCCTGGATGATCTGGCGCCGATGCGCTTCGATCAGTTCCGCGCGCTCGTTCACCCCGGCGACCTGCGCATCGTGGAGAAGGAGCTTGACGAGGTGTTCACCGGCGAGCGCAAGCAGTTCTCGCACGAAATGCGGCTGCGCCACCGCAAGGGGCATTGGGTTCATGTGCTGACCAAGGGCAGGATTTCCCGCGTCGGCCCCAATGGGGCGCCCCTGGCCATGGCCGGCATTCATCTGGACATGACCCGTGAACGGCTTCAGGCCGAGGCGCTGGTGCGCACCAATGCCGAACTCAAGGCCGCGCTGGAGCGGCAGCGGCTGGCCGAGAAGCGGTTCTTTGACGTCGAATCGGTCAGCAGCGACTGGTTCTGGGAAATGGATGCCGATCTGCGCTTCTCCTACCTGTCGCCCAGTCTGGAAAAGATCACCGGGCTGAGGATCGCCGAGCAGATCGGCAAGACCATCACCGAGCGTGTCGACGAGGTGCCGGGCGCGCGGCATCAGGGTGACTGGGCCTGGCTTGAATCGCGGCTTGCCTCGCACTCGGCGTTCCGCGATTTCGTCTATCAGACCATCAGCCCGGACGGGAAAACGCGCTGGCTGCGCCTCTCGGGCAGTCCATGGTTCGATGAACAGGAGAAATTCGGCGGCTTTCGCGGTGTCGGCACTGACGTGACCGCGCTGGTCGAGGCCAAGGAACGCGCCGAGGAATCCAACCGCGCCAAGACCGCATTTCTGGCCAACATGAGCCACGAAATCCGCACGCCGCTGAATGGCGTTCTTGGCATGGCCGAACTGCTGAGCGAGGAACTGTCCGACCCCTGGCATCAGGAAATGCTCGAGTCGATCCGCGATTCGGGGCGCTCGCTGCTGAGCATCCTCAATGACCTGCTGGACATGGCCAAGATCGAGGCCGGCAAGATGGCGCTTGACCTTGCGCCGCTGGAGCCGCGAGCGCTGGTGGCCCGGCTGGAACCGATCTATGCCGAACTGGCGCGCCGCAAGGCACTGGTGTTCGAGGTCATCGAGGGCGAGGGCAGCGGCGGCGCGCGTCTGGGCGATGCGCTGCGCCTGCAGCAGATCCTGCACAACCTGCTGAGCAATGCGATCAAGTTCACCGAAACCGGGCATGTCCGCCTGCACTATGCCGCGCCCCCGGGCAAGCCGCTGGTGATCGAGGTTGCGGACAGCGGCATCGGCATGTCCGAAGAGGCACTGAAGCGGGTTTTCGAACCGTTCGAACAGGCCGATGGCAGCACCACGCGGCGCTTCGGGGGCACCGGGCTGGGCATGCCGATCTTGCAGAACCTGATCCGGATGATGGGTGGGACGCTCCGGGCCGAAAGCACGCCCGGAGAGGGCACCACCTTCCGCGTGGACCTGCCGCTGGACGAGGTTGCGCCGACGCAGCCCGTTGCCACCGCCGATTCCGGGCAGGAAGTGCCGGTGCAGGCGGCGCTGCCCCTGGGCGGTCTGCGCCTGCTGGCCGCCGATGACCACGCCACCAACCGGATGCTCTTGCAGATGATGCTCACGCGCGCGGGGGCCGAGGTCGAGATGGTCAATGACGGGCGCGCGGCGCTGGCGGCATGGTCGGAAGCGCCCGAAGACTATGATCTGGTCCTGCTGGACATCGCCATGCCGCAGATGGACGGGATCACCGCCCTGCGCCACATCCGCACCGTGGCTGTGGATCGCGCCCTGCCGCGCCCCCGCGCGGTGGCGATCACTGCCAATGCAATGCCCGATCAGGTCGATGAATTGCGCCGCGCGGGCTTTGACGCGCATGTGGCCAAGCCCTTTCACGCCGCTGTCCTGGTGCGCGAACTTCTGCGGTTGTGCCCTGCGCCAGAGGGCGGTCGCCCGGGGCCCCCCCCGCGGGGGCGCGGGGGCGGGGCGGGGGGCGGGGGGGCCCGCCCGCCGGGGGGGGCGGGGGGGGGGGGGGGGGGGGGGGGGGGG
>JAFIEE010000184.1 GCA_020832705.1 Paracoccaceae bacterium | reverse complement strand
GTGCAGCGTCGCGGGCGGTGCGGGCGGCGCGCTGGGTCGCTGCGGCCTCGGCCCCCGGCGCGGGGGCGGTCAGGTGCAGCGTGCCGATGCCGGGCAGGGTCAGGCTGAGCGCGCCGTCCACGGGCAGGTCGGCGCCACCGGGCAGGGGCGCGCCGTCGCGCAGCACGGGGCGCGCGCCCTCGGCATACTCCAGCCGCAGTGTGGCGGTCTGCGCGCGGGCAGCGGCCTCGGCGGCGGCGAGGTCGGCCTCCAGCGCCTCGATCCTTGCCAGCCGGTCGGGCGTGGCCTGCAAGCGCTGCACCTGGGCGGCGGCGGCGTCCTGCGCTTGCTGCGCGGCTTCCACCTGTTCGAGGCGTTTGGACAGTTCCGCCGCGCGGGCGCGGGCCTTGCGCGCTTCGACCTGCGTGCGGGCGGCGGCGAGGGCGCGCTGCGCGGCCTGCAGCGCGGCCTCGGCGGCGTCGCTTTCGGCCTGCGCCGAGTCGCGCGTGGTCCTCGCGGTGGCCACGGCCCCGGCCGCCGTCTGCGCGGCGGTGGCGCTGTCGGCGGCCGCCTTGCGGGCGCTCTCCAGCGCGTTGAGCGCGGCAAGGAACCGGTCGAGGTCTTCCTGCGCGGCTTTGGCCCTTTGCCGCGCCAGATCGCGCGCCAGTTCGGCGGCGCGCAGCTTGCCCGCGTGCGCCTGCGCGGCCTCCAGCGCGGCGCGGGCTTCGCTGCGGGCGGCGCGGCGGCGGGTGTCGGCCGCGGGGTCGTCCATGCGGCGGGCTCTGGCTTCCACGCTGGCGCGTTCGGCCAGCTTCCCGGCCAGATCGGCGACGCGGGCCTCGGCCTCGGTCAGATCGCCCTCCAGCGCCGTCACCCGCTCGCGCGCCTCCTTCCACGCGGCCGTCGGCCGCCCCGTGGCGGTGGTCAGGTCCGCCAGCGCCGCGCCCACCTGCCGCCGCACCCTGTCCATGCGCCGCCCCCCGGTCATGGCGTCGATCTCGCCCGCGACCGAGGACAGCAGGTCGCGCCGGGTCTCGGTCAGTTCGGTGCGTTCGGCGGGCTTTTCGGGCTCAAGCCCCAACTGCCCCTGCCGCACCCAGAGCATCCCGGCCGGTCCCTTGCCCTGTCCGCCCAGCGCCTGCGTGATCCAGGTCTCGGCGGCGTCTTCCTGCGCCTGCACGGCGTCATCGGGCAGGCGCGTCACCCGCGCCATCGCCCGCGACAGGAAGCGCTTTTCGATGGAAAAGCGCCCGGCGTCGGTCTCTACCTCGGCGCGCACCGTGACGGCGCCACCCGCATAGGGTTGCAGCGCGCGCACCGGTTCGGGGCGGCCCGAGTATTTCGCGAACATCAGCGCATGGAGCGCGTCGAACAGCGTGGACTTGCCGAATTCGTTCGGCTCGGCGATCACGGTGATGCCGTCGCCGATGCCGGTCACCGACAGCCGCTGCCCGGCGAAGCGGCGCACGTTTTCCAGATGCAGCGCGCGCAGCCTCATGCGTGCTCTTCCAGGGCCAGCGCAAAAAGCTGTTCCAGCGCGTCGGCGGCGCTCTGGCGGGCCTCGGGCGAAAGCGCCGGGTCTTCGGCCTCGGCGGCCAGCGCCTCGGCCGCCGTGCGCAGGGCGCCCTGCCGGTCGATCAGGTCCAGATCGGTGGCATCATGCAGCAGCGTCAGCCCCGCCGGATCCGCTGCATGCCAGAGGAAATCCGGCGCGGCGGCGGCGATGGCGCGGTCCAGGTCCGCCCGCGCGGCTGGGCGCAGGGCGCCCGAAAGACGCAGGTCGAACAGGCAGTCGGCGCGGTCCGCCAGCGGCGGCAGGCAGGCGGCATGGGCGGCCAGGGGATCATCCTGCGGGTCCAGCGCCAGCGATGGCCGCCGCCAGCGCAGCGCGCCGGTTTCCAGTGGCGTCACCTCCGGCGCGGCACCGGGGCCGTCGATCCGGACCAGCAGCGCCGCGGCGGTGGCGTTGTGGCGGAAGCTGTCGGCCTCGGGCGTGCCGGAATACCAGGTGCGCGGGTCGATCCGGCGCTGCCCGTGCCAGTCGCCCAGCGCCAGATAGCCCAGCCCGGCGCGCGCGGCCCGGTCCGGAGCGATGACGGAACTGCCGCCCGCGCCGCTGGTGCCTTCGAAATCCGCCACCGACCCATGCGCCAGGCCGATGCGCAGGGCGTCGCCGGTCTCGGCATTGTCGAACCAGTCGGTCAGGTCGCGCCCCGGGCTGCGTTCGGCGGGCGGGGCGGGCAGGAGCACCGCGTCATCGGCCAGGGCCTGCGGGCGTGGCGCCAGAAGGGCGGTCACGTTGGGTGGCGCGTCGGCCCGCAATTGCCGCCACAACTCGGTCGCGCCTGCGTGGTCATGGTTGCCGGGCAGGATCAGCCAGTGCAGGTCCGCATCCGCCGCCATGGCGTTCAGCGCCTGACGGATCACCTGCGGCGCCGGGGTCAACTGGTCGAACGTGTCGCCCGCCAGCAGGATATGGCCCGCGCCATGGTCGCGCGCCAGTCGTGCCAGCCGCGCCGGGATCTCGGCCCGCGCCTGCCGCAACCGGCCGCGCACGTCCTCGGGGAAGCGACCGAAGGGTTTGCCCAGATGCAGGTCCGAGGAATGCAGAAAGCGCAGCATGGCCCATTGATGGGCGACGGGCGCGCGCCGGTCAAGCAGACTTGATGTGCCCTGCCCCTGGGGTGGCCTGCCCGCGTGCCCTGGCCGCGCTGGTGCCCTTGCCCGCGCTGGTGCCCTCAGCCGCGCGTGGGGCAGTCAGCCGCGCGCGGGGCAGTCGCGCCGCACCTCGCGGTCCAGCAGGCCGGTCCGGACCAGCATGCAGCGGTTGCGCGCCTCATAGTAGTAGCCGCGCGCATACCACATCACCGCCGCGTCGATGTCGCCATCGGCGACCATCCAGGCCCCGCGCAGGTAGCGGCCCGCGTAGCGCAGGTTCACCTCGGGGTCCAGAAGCTCCTGCGGTTCGCCGCGGAAGCCCATGGTGCGCGCGGTCTGCGGCAGGATCTGCATCAGCCCCCAGTAGGGGCCGTTGCGGGCATGCGCGCGATAGTCGCTTTCGCGCTGGATCACCCGGTGCAGCAGCGCCTCGGGGATGCCGTGTTCCTGCGCGGCGCGGCGGATCATGGCGCGCTTCTGCGGTGTCTCGCCGGGATAGAGTTCACTGGCCGACGGCGCGCGCGAGGCCACTTCGGGGGCGCCACCGCAGGCGGCAAGCGCGGCGCAGAGCAGTGCTGCGCCAAGGAGTCTGGCAGAGGCGATCATGTGGGCGTGTCCGGTTTGGGGGCTGGCCGCACCGCGACCACGCCGATGTCATCCAGTAGCCGCTCCAGCGCAGCCGAGCCGGGTTCGGGCAAATGCTGCGCGCACAGCGCGTCGAAGCGGGCGCGCAAGCGGTCCTTTTCGGCGCCCTTGCAGTCGTTCCAGGGACGACCCTGCAACCCCATCTCCAACGTGTAATAGGCGATGAAATGGGGCCGGTGCGTGCCGCTGGCCAGAAGCCGCGCGTAGGCGGCGTCCGTGCCCAGGGCGCGCAGATCGCTGGCCGAGGCGACCCCCGCGCGGCGCAGGGCCGCGGCCATGGCCGGGCCGATGTTGCGCACCGTTGTCAGGCTGTCGTCCATGCGGGTCCATCGCGGCGGGGCACTCCGTGCTGTTATCCGCCCCGGCGCGCCTTGCGTCCAGCCCCGCGTGCGGGGCTGCTGGCCGGTCTGGGCGGATTTCCGCCGGGCGCCGTCAGGGGCGGCTCAGATCAGTGCCCAGTCGGTGAAACGCACCTCGGCGGTGCGATGAGCATTGCGCGGATGGCCCGGGCGCGGATCGGCGCCGACATTCGTGCCCTGCGGGCGCTGGCGGCGGATGGCATCGGCGGGCCGGGGCGTCTGGCGGTCCAGGTCGGTGGGCATGGTCATTCTCCTTTCGATCAGGCCAGTCAACCATCACGTCGGGGCACGGGCGGGGCGCGGGCGCGGCGCGCGTGGGACGTGTCCGTGGCGATTTCGTGCCGGGTGCGGGAGGCGGGCCCGGTTGCGCGCGCGCTCGCGATCCGGGTGGGACGCGCCCGCGAAGGGTGCCGGGGCGGGTGGGGGGGGCACCCTTCGCGGGCGCTTCGACCCATTGCGGCACCGGTCGCGCGCAAGACATCGCGCGCAGGATCAGGAGTCGCGCTTCTTCTCCCAGCGGCCGCTTTCCTCGGACCAGTATTCGGCGCGCAGCCCCGCGCCCGTCAGCGCGCGCCACTGCGCGCGCGCGCGGTCAAGCGCCGCCGCGTCGCTGCCGTCGAACAGGATGCAGGCGCGTTCCATGGCGCGCACTTCCCCGGCGGCGATCTCGGCGCCATCAATGGACACAAGGTAGCGCGGATCGTTGGGCAGGGCAGTGCCATCGGTCAGCAGCACCGGCTGGTCTGCGTCATGCGGCCCGCCCGCCAGCCCGTGCGGCAGGAAGCTGTCATCCGATATCAGCCAGAGTTTCTCGTCCAGCCAGTCCAGCCGCGCGCGGTCGGTCCCGCGCACCGCCACGCGCCAGCCCGCCTGCAGCGCCTTGCCGATCAGCATCGGCAAGGTCTCCTCGAGCGGACGGCGCGTCAGGTGATAGAACATGGCGTGCCCCATGGGCGCTCTCCCTTTCGCTGACGCGTTTCCAGCGTAGCACCGGAACGTCGCGGGGGGCCAGAGCGGGAGGCCAGAGCGGGGGCCAGAGCCGGGGGGCCAGAGCCGGGGGGCCAGAGCGGCAACGGCGGTGGCACCCGCCGTGCGCTCAGAACCCGCCGCCCTGCTGCCAGGCTTGGACCAGGTTTCCGAACCGCGTGAAACGCCCCTCGAAGCTCAGTTCCACCGTGCCGATGGGGCCGTGGCGCTGCTTGCCGATGATGACCTCGGCCTTGCCATGGACCTTTTCCATGATCTCCTGCCATTTCGCCATGGCATCAAGGTCATGATCGCCCGGTTTCTCGCGCTCGCGGTAATACTCCTCGCGGAAGACGAACATCACCACATCCGCATCCTGTTCGATCGAGCCCGATTCGCGCAGGTCCGACAATTGCGGGCGCTTGTCGTCGCGGTTCTCGACCTGCCGCGAGAGCTGCGACAGCGCAATGACGGGAATGTTCAGTTCCTTGGCAATGGCCTTCAGACCTTGCGTGATCTCGGACACTTCCTGCACGCGGCTTTCCTTGGACATGCCGCGCAGAAGCTGGAGGTAGTCCACCATCAGCACATCCAGCCCATGCGTGCGTTTCAGCCGCCGGGCGCGGGCGGCGACCTGCGCGATGGGCAGGGCCGGCGTGTCGTCGATGTAGAGCGGGCAGGACTCCAGCGCCTTGGCGGCCTCGACGAAGCGGCGGAATTCCTCTTCGGTCATGTCGCCGCGGCGGATCTGCTCGCTGGGCACTTCCGCAGCCTCGGACAGGATGCGCGCGGCCAGTTGCTCGGCGCTCATTTCCAGGCTGAAGAAGCCCACGCAGCCGCCTTCGACGGCGCCTTCGGTGCCATCGGGCTTCTGGCCGCGGCGATAGGTTTTCGCGATGTTGAAGGCGATGTTGGTGGCCAGCGAGGTCTTGCCCATCGAGGGCCGCCCCGCAAGGATGATCAGGTCCGACGGGTGCAGCCCGCCCAGCTTGCGGTCGAGATCGGCCAGCCCGGTGGAAATGCCCGCCAGCCCGCCGTCGCGCTGATAGGCGGCGTTGGCCATGTTCACCGCATCGGTCACTGCCTTCAGGAAGCTCTGGAAGCCGCGCTCGGCCACGCCCTGTTCGGCCAGCTTGTAGAGCCGCTGCTCGGCCTCGACGATCTGTTCCTTCGGTTCGCTGTCCAGGTCCACCCGCGCGGCGCGGTCGGCGATTTCCTGACCAAGCTGGATCAGGTCGCGCCGGACGGCCATTTCATAGATCATCTGCGCGTAATCCCGCGCCGCATAGGCCGAAATCGCCGCGCCCGCGATCCGCGCCAGATAGGCCGGGCCGCCCAGTTCCTTCAGACCCGAGTCATCTTCCATGAAGGCCTTGAGCGTCACCGGCGAGGCCAGCGCGCCCTTCTGGATGCGGGCCGAGGCGATCTCGAAGATGCGCTGGTGCACGGGATCGTAGAAATGCGCGGGCTTCACCAGCGCCGCGATGCGGTCATAGACATCGTTGTTGACCAGGATCGCGCCCAGCAACTGCTGTTCGGCCTCGATGTTGTGGGGCAGCGCCGGGGTCTCGGCGCCGGGGCCTTCGGGGCGGATGGCGGTGACTTCGTTCATGGGTGCGGCTGCTCGGGGTCTGGGGCGGATCATCGGCGCGGTCGTGGTCTTGATCTTGGTCTTGCCGGCGCGGGGCCGGGGCGGGGCTGCGGTCGGGCGCAGGGGCTGGCTGCACCGGACCGGGCGCAGCAAGGGAGCGCATCGGCGATGGGCGTCGTGCCCGGCGCCCGCACATGCCCCGGCCCACATATGCCGCAGCGGCGCGCCGAGGGCAAATTGTATAACCCTGTGCACAACCTGTGGGCAGGCAGCGGGCGCGCCGTGCCCTGCGCATATCCTGCGGCATGGAGGGCGCCGCCGTCAAGATGTTGCGGTCTCCTGGCGGGTGTCTGACACGCGGCGGGGCCTTGCCGGTCGCCGTGATGCCGCTGCGTCAGCCTGCGCGCGCCCCGCCCGTGCCGTCGGCGGACCGGACGGGGGGGCCCCCCCCCCCGTTGGCCCCCAGGGGGGGGCGGCCCCGGGGGCGCGGGGGGGGGGGCGGG
>JAFIEE010000183.1 GCA_020832705.1 Paracoccaceae bacterium | reverse complement strand
AAACTTGGGGGGGGGCCCGTGGGGGTGGGCGGGGGTTGGGGGGTGGCGGGGTCCCGGGCGCGGGGGGGGGGGCGACCCGCCACGGCAACCACCCCGCGCTGCACATGCAGGGCGAGGCAAAGCCGCCGTGGCGGCGGGGGGAGCCGTGGGGCGGGCGCGGCGATCCGCGCCCGGCAGCGTCAGGCCGGGTTCAGCGGCACTGTTCGGGATATAGCTGGCAGAAGGCGACATTGCCGCCCGCGCCGATGATGCCACCGGCAACGGCATCGCCGCCGGTAAGGGCGCCGGCGGCCGCACCGGCCGCACCGCCGAAAAGCGCCTGTTCGCCGACCGTCTGGCCACATCCGGCCAGCAACAGCGCGCCAAGGGCACCGGCAAGAAGGGTTGATCTGCACATGGGAACACCTGCTCGTTGTTCTTGTTATGCCCCGACGATAACGCGCAACCTGTGGCTGTGCACCATGGGGAAACCGGCAACCGAACGGGTTCGGCGGAACCTCGCCGACAGGCGCGCGTGCTCATGCCCCTCCTCCGTTCCGGTCGGTGTCGGCGAACAATTCGGGGAACGCGGCCCGCGCGCGGTTCATGTCCACACGCAGCAGCGCCTCGTAGCTTTCGGGGTCGAAATCGGTTTCGGCGGGCACCACCTCGCGGCCCAGAAGCCAGGACAGCCGCCCGGCATCAAGGTTGCCACGCTCGAAGGGCCCTTCGCCGAAATGCTCGATCAGCGCGGCCAGAAACCCGGCATCGGCGCGCCGGTCGGCGGGGCGCCGGTCGGCATAGCGCTCACGCGCAATCAGGCGGGTGGCCCCGGCCTTGTTGGCGCGGCGGATGACGAAGTGTAATTGGGTTCCGGGCTGACGCCGGGTAAAGCCAGGGTGCTTCAGCTTGGGGGGCCCCCCGTGCCGGCGGGTGGCGGGGCGGGGACGAGGGCACGCGGCCCTCGTCCCGGGAATGCGTTATCAGCCCTTGATGGACACCGGTTCGACGTAGATCGGCTCGGGCGCGGGCTCGACGGTGGCCGGGCGGTGCTTTGCGCATGCACCCAGCACCATGGTCGCCAGAAGCGCTGCTGCGACAGTGGCTTTCGACATGTGTTTCTCCTGCTCTCGTTCTCCGCCCGGGCGATCGTTTGCGGCGCCGCCCGGCAATTGCGGTATGGACCGATGCCGGTCATGGCATCGCTTCGGACGATACGCGATTTCGAAGCCGTGATCCACTGCATTCCTGCGCCTGACCGCCCATGTGGCGAAGCTGCACCAACCCGCCGGTTTGCGGTATCACGGGACACAAGATACGGGGTTGGCATCAGTGAACCTCCCATATGCAGGTTCCGTCGGCGACCGCAAAGGCCTCGAAGAACTGCACCACATCCGGGGCGCTGCGGCCGAATTCGACCGGCTCGGCCATCATGGTCACGGTCACCCCCTCCCAGGGGTTGCCATCGGCGGCGATCATCGCCAGCCCGGTGTCTGCGCAGAGCCATTCCATGTCGGCAAAGACCGCCGCATCGTCGCCGCCATAGGCCGGGTCGACCACGGCTTCGACGATGAAGCGCAGGCGCAGGGTGCCGCTGTCTTCTTCCCAGTAGGAATCATGCAGCACGGCGTCTTGCCCCGACGGCAGGCGCAGCGGGTCCGCCTGCGCGGCCCCGGACAGCGCCCAGATGCCCAGTGCGCCGACCAGCAACAGCCCCCGCACCCGGCTCATGACCACACCACCATCAGCGCCGCGCCCAGCCCGCTCAGCCCGCCCGCCCAGTAGGCCACCGAATAATGCCAGCGCGAGCGCCGGATCAGGCGGATCAGCCCGTCTTCGGTATGCGCCTCACGCAACCGGAAGGCACTGATCAGCCCGCGCCCCACAAGCGCGGTTCCCTCCCCCTCCATCCGCGCCGCAGCCAGCCAGTAGGTCGCATAATTCACGATATGCACCTGCCAGATGCAGCAATAGACGAAACCCAGAATCGACACGGTGGCCAGGATGCGCACGCTATCCCCGGAGCCGGCAATGGTGCCGATCTGCGTCAACAGCAGCGCCAGCGGCGCCCCTGCCGCAGCCAGCGCCAGCCGCTCGCTTTCCAGCAGGCGATCGGCGGCAAAGGCGCGCGCATCCGGGTGCCCCGGTGGCGGCGTCACAGGGGGATGTTGTCGTGCTTCTTCCACGGGTTGGTCAGCTTCTTGTTGCGCAGGGAGGCGAAGGCGCGGCACACGCGCTTGCGGGTGGACTGGGGCATGATGACTTCGTCGATGAACCCCTTCTCGGCGGCCACGAAGGGATTGGCGAAGCGGTCTTCATAGTCCTGCGTGCGCGCGGCGATCTTTTCGGGCTGCCCCAACTCGGACCGATACAGGATTTCCACCGCACCCTTGGCGCCCATCACCGCAATCTCGGCGGTGGGCCAGGCGTAGTTGAAATCGCCGCGCAGATGCTTGGACGACATCACGTCATAGGCCCCGCCATAGGCCTTGCGCGTGATTACCGTGACCTTGGGCACCGTCGCCTCGCCATAGGCGAAGAGCAGTTTCGCGCCGTGCTTGATGACGCCGCCGTATTCCTGCCCGGTCCCGGGCAGAAACCCGGGCACATCGACGAAGGTCAGGATCGGGATCTCGAAGGCGTCGCAGAAGCGCACGAAGCGCGCCGCCTTGCGCGAGCTGTCGATGTCCAGGCATCCGGCCAGCACCATGGGCTGGTTGGCCACCACGCCCACGCTGCGCCCTTCCAGCCGGATGAAGCCGGTGACGATGTTTTTCGCGAATTCCGCCTGAATCTCGTAGAAATCACCCTCGTCCGCGACCTTCTGGATCAGTTCCTTCATGTCATACGGCGTGTTCGGATTGTCCGGAATCAGCGTGTCCAGGCTGGGTTCCAGCCGCGCGGGATCGTCGAAGAAGGGCCGCTTCGGCACCCCGTCGCGGTTGTTCAGCGGCAACAGGTCCACCAGGCGGCGCACCTCGATCAGCGCCTCGACATCGTTTTCAAACGCCGCATCGGCGACCGAGGACTTGCGCGTATGCGTGACGGCCCCGCCCAGTTCCTCGGCGGTCACGACCTCATTCGTGACGGTTTTCACCACATCCGGGCCGGTGACGAACATGTAGCTGCTGTCCTTCACCATGAAGATGAAGTCGGTCATCGCCGGAGAATAGACCGCGCCGCCCGCGCAGGGTCCCATGATGACACTGATCTGCGGCACCACGCCCGAGGCCATGATGTTGCGCTGGAAGACATCCGCATAACCCGCCAGCGAGGCCACGCCTTCCTGAATCCGCGCCCCGCCGGAATCATTCAGTCCGATCACCGGAGCGCCGTTCTGGATGGCCATATCCATGATCTTGCAGATCTTCTGCGCATGGGTTTCGGACAAAGAGCCGCCAAAGACGGTGAAATCCTGACTGAAGACATAGACCTGCCGCCCGTTGATGGTGCCCCAGCCGGTCACCACCCCGTCGCCATAGGGGCGGTCCGCCTGCATCCCGAAATCGGTGCAGCGATGCGCGACGAACATGTCGAATTCCTCGAAGCTGCCTTCATCCAGCAGCAGTTCGATCCGCTCGCGCGCGGTCAGCTTGCCCTTGGCGTGCTGCGCGGCCACCCGGCGTTCGCCACCGCCCGCGCGGGCCTGCGCGCGCCGCGATTCCAGTTCGTGCAGAATGTCTTTCATGCGGTCCCTCCTCAGCCGCGGCGACCATAGGCGCAAGCGCGGTCCGTGACAAAGGGATTTCGGTTAATTTGCAAATGACGCGCGCCGCCGGGGCGTTAATTTGCAAACCGCCGCGCCAATCCGAACAAACCCGCCGCCGCACGCTGCAGCCTTGTCCGGAATCAAGGCGCGCTGCGCCGATCTGGTGTAAGCTTTGCTGTCATCGAGGAGGAGGACGCCATGATCAACGAAAACGACATTCTGGACATGACCTGCCTGACACGCAACGAAATCGACGCGATCGCCGAGCATGAACACCTGAGCCAGGTCGAGGCCGCCGAAATCGGCGACTATCTGATGCATATCCACCATGGCCCGCAAAAGGTGCAGGGGATGATCTGCGACGATATCCGCGATGCGCTGCACAAGCACGACCTGACCCACGCCCGCGCGCTCTACAAGACGCTGCACGAATTCCTCGCCATGCACCCCGAAGCCCTGCGCGGCAACAGTTGAGCCGTGGCGCGAACGTGCTGTCCGGGCAGCGCCTTGGCGGGCGCTCGGCACCGCCTGTTCGGGCAAGGTATTCTTAAATGCTGCGTGGCAATGTGGATGCATGGCCGCTCCGGCTTCGGTCCCGGCCATGATTTCCTCCCTGTCAGACTGGCCGCGCCCCGTGCGCGGCCTTTTTTTGCGCGGCCCTTCTTCCGCGCACCGATCCCGCAGGCGTGTCAACCATTGACATGTCGGCGCGGCATCCCCGGAAAAAAGTCTCAAATCCCCTGTTGACGGACAAAGGCTTTGTTCATAGGCTCCCCCCAATTCGTCGGCCGGTCCGACAGGGAGCAAAACAATCAAATCCGATCAGGGCCCTTCGGGGCCCTTTTCATTGTCGGCAGCTTCATTGTCGGCAGCGTCTTCATTGCAGTAACCTTCGCGGTTCGGCGCCATTATCCGCGTGACCGGACATCGACACGATCGGACCGGACAACGCCAACTCGCCCGATCGTGACGCCCCCCGCCCCCATGCACCGCAGGCAGGGACTGACAAGCCCGTGCGGGCGTGCTAGGAGCCGGTTCAAGGTCAACTATCCGAACGCAGGTACCCCGATGAAGAAAATGGCAAAGGCTCTGGCCCTCCTTCCGGCCCTTCTGCTGGCCTCCCCCGCCCTGGCCCAGTCCGGGGACGCGGCGAGCGGCCTGTCCATGGGCGAACCGCTCGGCATGGGCGCCGAAGGCGGCGACGGCTTTGGCGAAACCTATGTCGACGAGGTGTTCACCGATTGGGAGCGCACCTGCATGCGCACCCCCGATGGTGACGACCCCTGCCAGATCACCCAGTTGCTGAACGATGAAACCGGCGGTCCCGTCGCCGAGATCATGCTGTTCCCGCTGCCGCCCGGACAGCAGGCCGCCGCGGGCGCGACCTTCCTGGCGCCTCTGGAAACGCTGCTCACGGCGCAGTTGACCATGCGCGTGGACGGCGGCGAGGTGCGGCGCTATCCGTTCAGCTACTGCAGTGCCATGGGCTGCATCGCGCGCATCGGCTTCACCGACGAGGAAATCCAGTTGTTCAAGCGCGGCTCCGAAGCGGTGTGGACGCTGGTGCCGGCCGCCGCTCCCGATCAGGAGGTGGAGGCAACCATGTCGCTGATGGGGTTCACCGCGGCCTACGATTCGCTCGAACCCTGAGCCGGGCGCGGGCGCGGATGGCCATGCATCGCCCCGAAGCGCCGGATGCAACGCAGGGGGCCGGCCCTGATGGCTGCGGGCTCTGGGCCGCGACGGCGCCGCCCGCGCCCCCCTGCGCTGCCCTGTCCGGAGAGGTCACCGCCGATATCGCCATTGTCGGGGCGGGCTACACCGGCCTTGCCGCAGCGCTGCACGCCGCCGCAGCGGGCGCCACTGTCGCCGTGGTCGAGGCCGGGGCGATCGGCCAGGGTGGATCAGGGCGCAATGTCGGGCTGGTCAATGCCGGGCTGTGGCTGACGCCGGACACGCTGGAGGCACGGCTGGGCCCCGATCACGGGCCGCGCCTGCTGGCGGCGCTGGCCGACGGCCCGGCACAGGTCTGGGAAATCGTCCGCCACCACGCCATCGACTGCGCGGCGCGCCCGGCGGGCACGCTGCATTGTGCCCCGGACGCCGGAGGCGCGACGGCGCTGCGCGAACGTCATGCGCAATGGCGCCGCCGGGGCGCTGCGGTCGCATTGCTGGACGCCGACGCGACCGCGCAGCGCACCGGTGCGCGCGGATTTCGCGCCGCGCTCTTCGATCCGCGCGCAGGCACCATCCAGCCGCTCGCCTATGCCCGCGGGCTGGCCCGCGCCGCCTGCGCGGCCGGGGCGCAGGTATTCACCGACAGCCCGGCCACGGCGATCAGCCCCGAAACCGGGGGCGGATGGCGCGTGACAACGCCCGGCGGCAGCCTGCGGGCGCGAGCGCTGATCCTTGCGGGCAACACCTATGGCAGCGCGGCGGCCGCGGGGCTGCGCGCCCATCAGAGCGTGCTGCCCTATTTCAACATCGCGACCGCGCCACTGCCCGACCGCCTGCGCGCACAGGTTCTGCCGGGGGGCGAAGGGGCCTGGGACACGGCGAAGATCCTGACCTCGTTCCGGATGGATGCTGCCGGAAGGCTGGTGCTGGGCTCGGTCGGCGCGCTGGGAGCGGTGGATGCCGCCGCGCACCGGGCCTGGGCGCGGCGGCGGCTGGCGCAGCTTTATCCCGCGCTGGCCGACCAGCCCTTCGAGGCCGAATGGTTCGGCCGGATCGGCACCACTCCCGATGCGCTGCCGCGCTTCTGCGCGCATGGTCCGTCCGCATGGTCGATCTCGGGGTTCAACGGGCGCGGAATCGCGCCGGGCACGGTCTTCGGCGCGATGCTGGCGCGGCTGGCGCTGGGCGAAACCGGGCCCGAGGCGATCCCCCTGCCCCTGCACGACGGCCCGCCACCCGCCGATCCGCTGCGCCACCTGCGCGCGCCGTTCTGGCGGGCGGGCGCGGCGCTCTGGCACCTGGCGGGGGCGCGCGGTGGCTGACCCGGGCGCAGCCCAGCCCCCCCAAATTGGGGGGGCCCCCGCCCCCCGGGGGGGGAGGGGGGGGGGGGGGGGGCGCCC
>JAFIEE010000182.1 GCA_020832705.1 Paracoccaceae bacterium | reverse complement strand
GGGGGGGGGGGTGGGCGGGGGCGCCCGCGCCGGGGGGGGGGGGGGGGGGGGGGGGGGGGGGGCGGCCCGCGGGCGCTCCATGGCGCAACGCCGCACCCCGGACAGCATGCCGATCCGCGCGCCATCCATGCCCACGGCCCCGGCCGGGCCGGGCGCGAAACCGCTTCACACAAGCGCGGCGGCGCACTAAGCAGGAAAGACACAGCCACGGACAGCAAGGACACCCGAAACATGCGGATTCTGGTCACCAACGATGACGGCATCAACGCGCCGGGGCTGAAGGTGCTGGAAGACATCGCCGCCGAAATCGCCGGCCCCGGGGGCGAGGTCTGGGTCGTCGCGCCGGCGTTCGAACAATCCGGCGTCGGCCATTGCATCAGCTACACCCACCCCACCATGATCGCCAAGCTGGCCACGCGCCGCTATGCCGCCGAAGGCTCGCCCGCCGATTGCGTGCTGGCGGGGCTTTACGACGTGTTGCAGGGCGCACGCCCCGATCTGGTGCTCTCGGGCGTGAACCGGGGCAACAACGCGGCCGAGAACGTGCTCTATTCCGGCACCATCGGCGGGGCGATGGAGGCCGCGCTGCAGGGGCTGCCTGCGATTGCGCTGTCGCAATACATGGGGCCCCTGTCCGAAGACCTGCCCTCGCCCTTCGATGCCGCCGTGGTCCACGGCACCGCCACCGTGCGCCGCCTGCTGGAGCGCGGCATCTGGGATCAGGGCGATTACCGTCTGTTCTACAACGTCAACTTCCCGCCCATCGCCGGGGCCGATGTGAAGGGGATGAAGGTCACCACCCAGGGCTATCGCAAGGACACTTTCTTCGGGGTGGAGCCGCATATCTCGCCTTCGGGGCGCAAGTTCCTGTGGATCACCGGCGGGCCGCAACATCTGCCCACGGCGCCGGGGACGGATGCGGCGGCGAACCTGGAGGGCTATATCTCGGTCACGCCCATGCGCGCCGATCTGACCGCCCATGATGACATGGCCCGCGTGCGCGAGGCGCTGGAATGAGCGAGCCGCCTGAAGGCCACGGACCGGAGACGGCGGCGGAGCGCAAGATGCGCTTCGTCTACACCATCCGGTCGCGCGGGGTGACCGACCCGCGGGTGCTGGATGCGATGGAGCGGATCGACCGCGGCAAGTTCGTCCGCGGCCTGTTCGCCGAACGCGCCTATGAGGACATGCCGCTGCCGATCAACTGCGGCCAGACCATCAGCCAGCCCTCGGTCGTGGCGCTGATGACCCAGGCGCTCGAGGTCGGCCCGCGCGACAAGGTGCTGGAACTGGGCACCGGCTCGGGCTATCAGGCGGCGGTGCTGTCGGTGCTGGCGCGCCGCGTCTACACGGTCGAACGCCACCGCCGCCTCCTGCACGAGGCGCAGAGCGTCTTTCATGCGCTCAAGCTGTCGAACATCACCTGCATCTGGGGCGACGGTTCGCACGGATTGCCGGAACAGGCGCCGTTTGATCGCATCATCGTGACGGCCGCCGCCGAGGACCCTCCCGGCCCGCTCTTGGCGCAGTTGCGAATAGGGGGTATCATGATCGTCCCGGTGGGACAGTCCGATGCGGTGCAGACGCTGATCCGGGTCAGGCGCCTGGAAACGGGCTTCGACTACGAGGAACTCTGCCCGGTGCGCTTTGTCCCGCTGGTGGAGGGGGTCGGCGAGGACTAGCGCCCGTTGACCGAGGTGAGAGGTAACAGCCCGGCAACCCCCGGCCAAAAGGGGGGCACGGGCAGGATGTGTGTGGATGGCGGGTCCGGTGCGGGACCGCGCGTGTATGGGGCAGGCAGCGGAGCGGAGCATGACGGAGCAGGCAGCGGACAGATCGCCCCCCGGCATTCGGGTCAGGGGCAGCGCCCCGAGCATCGCGGCGCAGGGCCGCAGGCACCGATACGGGCTGGCCGTCGCCTCGGTGGCAGTGCTGGCGCTTGGCGCCTGCTCGGATTTCGACCTTGACCTGCGCCGCGCCGACAACGGTTTCACCACCGCCGACGCTGCGCGGCAGGCCACGGCGGCCCGCCCGCGCCCCGATGCGCGCGGGGTCATCACCTATGAAAACCATCAGGTCGTGGTAGCACGCCAGGGCGACAGCGTCGCCGATGTCGCCAACCGCATCGGCCTCGCGCCCGAGGAACTGGCGCGGTTCAACGCCCTGACCCCCGACACCAACCTGCGCGGCGGCGAGGTGCTGGCCCTGCCCGGGACCGTCGGCCCGGCGGGCGCACCGCGTGACAGCGACATCCAGATCGCCACGCTGGCCGAAACCGCCATCAGCCGCGCCGAGACCGGGCAGGCCGCGCCTGCGCGCAGCGGCGAGGCGCCGGTGCGGCACCGGGTGGAACGGGGCGAAACCGCCTTCACCATTGCCCGGCTCTACAACGTGACGCCGCGCGCGCTGGCCGAATGGAACGGGCTGGACGCCGAGATGCGCGTGCGCGAGGGGCAGGTGCTGACCATCCCCACTGCCGCCGGCAGCCCGCCACAAGCGCAGGCGCGCGACACGCAGACCGCTGCCGCGGCGCCACCGGCGCCTGCGCCGGGCAGCGGCAGTCCCACGCCCACGCCGCCCAGCGCGGCCCGGCCGATGCCGGAGGCCGCGCCATCGGCCCGGGAAAGCGCCGCGCAGGCGGAAGCCGAACGCCCTGCCCCGCCGCCGCTGGCCGAAGAACGCACCGCCGCCAGCGCCTCGCGCCTGTCGATGCCGGTCGAGGGGCGCGTGATCCGCGCCTATTCCCCGGGCCGGTTCGACGGGATCGGCATCGCCGCCTCGGCGGGCACGGCGGTCAAGGCCGCCGCCGCCGGAACCGTGGCCGCGATCACGCGGGACACCAACAACGTGCCGATCGTGGTCATCCGGCACGAGGGAGACCTGATGACCGTCTACGCCAATATCGACAACCTGCGGGTGGAACGGAACGCGCGCGTCACGCGCGGCCAGACCATCGCGACGGTGCGCGCGGGCGATCCCAGCTTCCTGCATTTCGAGGTCCGGCGCGGCTTCGAAAGCGTGGACCCGATGCCGCTTCTGCAGTAGGCGCCGCGGCGCCCTGCCCGCCCGCAGGCGCCGGGGGAAATCCCGCATGCCGGACGACGGATTGCCCGAACGCCTTTTTGCCGCCCTGTCGCCTGCGCAGGCGCCCGGTGGCTTTGCCCTGCGGGTGCTGGCGTTGAGCGGTGCCGCCCTGCTGCCCGTGCTGGCGCTGTATGTCGGGCAGGTGCCCGGCATGGCGGCCCATGTCCTGAGTGGCGGCGCAGCCAGTGCGCGCTTCCTGCGGCAGGTGCTGACAAACGGCGTTCCGGTGGTGTTTGTCCTGACATGGGCCACGGCGCTGATGCTGGCCGGGCCGCGGGCGCGCGGGCGCAGCCTGCGCACTGTTCTGGCGCTGGATGCCGCCTTGCGGCTGGCGCTTTTCGCGGGCGGGCACGCGGCGGTGTTTGCCGGGTCCGCGCTCGTCTTCGGATCCTTTGGCGGCGATCCGGCGCAGGCGCTGCGGGTGCTTGGCCCCACGCTGGGCGCGGCGGCGGGTTTCGGCAATCTGGCCGGTGTCTACCTCTATGCCGCATTGCTGGCCGCCCTGCCCCTGCAGGTCGCGGTGTTGCGCCGCCGCTGGCCTGCGCCCGCCACCGGGGGGGCAATCGCGCGGCATCCGGGTCTGGCCTGGCTGGCATCGGCCGGGGTGCTGGGCGCGCAGGCGTGGCTTCTGTCGGCCGTCGCGCGGGTCCTGAGCGGATAAGCTGCGGCTTTTCCTTCCCCGGTCAGGCGGCTAGGCTGCGCGCATCGGCAAAAGGACAAGGGCCCGGATGATCCAAGCCAACACCCGGTGGCGGCCATGAGCGAGTGGCTGCTGTCCATCGCAGGCACGCCCGAGGGCGCGGCGCTGGCCACGCTGCTGGCGCTGATCTCGGCCTTTGCGCATGCCGTGTTCGGCGCCATGCAGAAGGGCGCGCATGATCCCTGGCTGTCGCGCGGGGCAATGGACCTGTGGTTCGCGCTCTACGCCGCACCGGTGGCGCTGCTGCTCCTGCCCTGGCCCACGGCCGAGGTCTGGCTGTGGCTGGCAGGCGCGCTGGTGCTGCATTTCGGCTACAAGCTGTCGATGGCGCTGGCCTATGAGCGCGCGGCCTTTACCGTGGTCTACCCGGTGGTGCGCGGGATCGGCCCGCTGGTCACGGTGATCGCCGCGATGGTGATCTTCGCCGAAAGCTACAGCGCGGTGCAATGGCTGGGACTGGCGTGCCTGTCGGGCGGGATCCTGCTGCTGGCCCTGCGCAACCTGTCAGAGGAAAAGCTGGACCCGCGCGCGCTGAAGATCGGGCTGGGCTGGGCCGTGGCCGGGGGGTTGCTGGTCGCGGCCTACACCACCTTTGATGCGGCGGCGATCCGCAGCGCGCCGGACCCGCTGCATTTCCTGGTCTGGTTCTTCTTCATCACCTCGCTGGATTTTCCGATCCTCGCCTGGCTGCGCTACCGGCGCATGGCGCATCCGCCCCGCCCGGGCCCGCTGATGCTGCGCGGCGCCATCGGGGCACTGGTGGGGTTCGTCAGCTTCGGCGGCATCATGCTGGCGACGCTGGTGGGCAAGGTCGGCGAGGCCGCGGCGCTGCGCGAAACCTCGACCGTGTTCGCCGCGCTTATCGGCTGGTTCATCCTGCGCGAGAAGGTCGGCCCGCGGCGGCTGGTGCTGATGTCGATGATCGCCCTGGGCGCAGTGCTGGTGGAACTGGGCGCGGCGCGTTGAGCCACGGCCCGCGCGCCGCAAACCGGGTCATGGCGCGGCGCCCTGCTTGTTCAGGCACAACACACCGATCCTGCCCCGCCCGGACTGACGCTTCAGACTTCGGCCTGCTTGCAGAACATGTCATAGACCAGCGCGATCATGCGCGCGGCTTTCGCGTCCGCCAGTGAATAATAGATCGCCTTGCCCTCGCGGCGGCACGAAACGATCCCCTCCAGCCGCAGCCGTGCCAGTTGCTGGCTGACCGCCGCCTGCCGCGAATGCAGTAACTGCTCCAGTTCGGTCACCGATTTCTCGCCCGAGGACAGGTGACACAGGATCATCAGCCGCCCCTCATGCGCCAGCGCCTTGAGGAAATTCGAAGCCTCCTGCGCCTGCGCGGTCATGTCCGCAGGCGACAGGGCGGCGCAATCGTCCTTGCCCGTGCGCGTCGGCGGCATTCGCAGATCGCTCTTCATTGCTACGCTTGGCATGTCCTTGTCCCCTGAAACGTCCCGGCCCGCTACCCAGCCCCGGCCCGGGGCGCCGTGATAGCCGATCATGGCCTGTGCCACAAACATATGCAAAAAAACATATAAGTCAATGCCGCTCAGATTCACACGCGGGAGCAGGCCGGGCCCTGCTTGCTGCGCGTGCGGCGCGCGCGGGCGCGCCATCGCTTGACCCGCCCCCGCGCCACCGCCTACAGACGCCGGACGCAACGGAGAACTGTCAATGCTGCCCTCCATTTCCTGTCCGCCCACCGACCCGGCGCTGGTGCAGGACCCTTACGCCTTCTACGACCGGATGCGCGCGCTGGGATCGCTGGTGCATTGGCAGGACTATGCCATGCCCTGCGCGGTCAGCTTCGCCGCCGTCAACGCCATCCTGCGCGACCGCCGCTTCGGCCGCGAAATCCCCGCGGCGCTGCGCCAGCCCGTGCCCGCGCATCTGCGCCCCTTCTATGCCATCGACGACCATTCCATGCTGGAACTGGAGCCCCCCCGGCACACGCGGTTGCGCGGGCTGGTGCTGCGTGCCTTCACCACCCGCCGGATCGCAGCGCTGGCGCCCGAGATCACGGCGCTGACCCACGACCTGATCGACCGCTTCCCGGGCGGCACCTTCGACCTGCTGCCCGCCTTTGCCCAGCCGCTGCCCGTGATCATCATTGCCCGCCTGCTGGGCGTGCCCGAGGCGATGCGGGACGACCTGCTGACCTGGTCCAACGCCATGGTGGCCATGTATCAGGCCGGGCGCACCCGCGCGGTCGAGGAGCGCGCGGCCCGGGCAGCCACCGAATTCGCCGAATTCCTGCGCGGCTATGTCGCGGAACGCCGCGCGCGCCCCGCCGATGACCTGATCACCCATCTGATCGCCGCGGAATCCGATGGCGACAAGCTGACCGCCGAGGAACTTATCGCCAACTGCGTGCTGCTCTTGAACGCCGGGCACGAGGCGACCGTCCACAGCATCGGCAACGGTGTCAGGACGCTGCTGGAAACCGGGTGGTGGGCGCAGGCGGCGGACGCGGCCCTGGCCGAGCCGCTGGTCGAGGAGATCCTGCGCTTCGACCCGCCGCTGCACCTGTTCACGCGCTACGCCTATGAAGAGATCGACGTGATGGGCCACCGCTTTGCGCCCGGCGATCAGGTCGCCTGCCTGCTGGGTGCGGCCAACCGCGACCCGAAGCACTGGGAAGACCCGCACCTGTTCAACCCGCGCCGGGTGGCGAAAACGCATCAGGCCTTCGGCGCCGGGCTGCATTTCTGCGTCGGCGCGCCGCTGGCGCGGCTGGAGTTGCAGGTGGCGCTGCCGATCCTGGCGCAGCGCTGCCCCGGCCTGCGGCTGGCCGAGCCGCCGGTCTATGGCGACACCTATCATTTTCACGCATTGTCGCGGCTGATGGTCAGTCGCTAACCGGCTTGCGCGCCTTGCCCGTGGCCAGATCGGCCAGGATCGGGCAATCGGGGCGGCTGTCGCCTGCACAGCTTTCGACCAGATCGGCCAGGGTGCGGCGCATCTGCCGAAGCTCCTCGAGCTGGGTGTCGATCCGGGCCAGATGCCGCTGCGCCAGCGCCGTGACGTCGGGGCGGGGG
>JAFIEE010000009.1 GCA_020832705.1 Paracoccaceae bacterium | reverse complement strand
CCGATTTCTCCACGGGCCAGATGCGCAGCACGACGCTCTTTCTTGATGTGGATGACACGCCCGCCGCGCAGCGCATGGCAGGTACTGGTCTCTTCCTCATGCCGGAAGCGGATCGCATGGTGCTGGACGAGCCGATGTTCGGTTCACCCTTCCAGCAGGCGCTTGGCAGCTATGATTTCTATGGTCGTGAACAGGTCGAGTTGCTCTCGGTCCAACGCCCGGCAGAACGGATGCCCGAACAACTCTTCTATATCCCGGCGCTGCTGCTCTTGTTTGGCGTCATCCTGCTGCAACGCCGCCGCCAGACCCAACCGGCTTTCTGAAACCGGCTTTCATTCTTGCACAAATATCCCGGGGGGCGGGACCGAAGGGACCGGGGGGCAGCGCCCCCCACCTTGCCTCAGAACATGGCGTGGTCGCCCAGTTCTGCGCTGGCCTCGCCCCGCAGCATCGCCGCATAATGGTCGCGCAGCGTGTCGGTGCCGAATTCCGGTGTGGCCTCGGCATCGTAGCATCCCGACTCAGCATCCCAGACCAGCATCGATTCGGTCGCGTAATAGCGCCCGATCCGGGCGAATTCCGCCTTCGCGCGCAAACGGGGCGCGACCCGGCCCAGTCCGCCCAGCACGCCGATGATGGCGCTCATCATCGCCACCGGCACGCGGCGGATGCGCAGGGGCGCGCCGGTCAGGTCGGACAGCATGGCCGCCTGATCCAGCGGCGTGATCGCCGGTCCCGGCCCGCCGATGGGCAGGATCTGGCCCTTGCGCGCGGGATTGCCCACGCAATCGGCCAGATACGCGCCAAGATCGCGGTCGCTGATCGGCTTGCAGGCGGTCAGCCGCCCGTCGCCAAAGACCAGAAACGGCCTGCCCGCCGCCACCCGCGCCACCTGGCCCGACAGCGACTTGAAGAACGCCGTGGGCCGCACGATGGTCCAGTCCACCCCGGCCTGCATCAGCGCCGCCTCGAAGGCCAGTTTCGCGCGCTGGAATTCCAGCAGCGGCTTTTGCACGCAGATCGCAGACAGCAGCACCATATGCGTGACCCCCGCCGCCCGTGCCGCCGCCAGCGCGGTGAGATGGGCGTCATGATCCACCGCCCAGGCATCCCCCGGCGCCCCGGTGCGCGAGGCCATGCAGGATACCAGCGTGTCGGCCTGCACTGCACCGAAACCGTCCCGCGCCATGGCGGCAGCGTCGGTCAGTTCCACGGTCACCCGCGCCACGCCCTCGGGGAGCGTGGCCGCGGTGCCGGGGCGGAGGGCGCAGGTCACATGGTGCCCGCGCGCCAGCAGGGCCGCCAGCGTCGCCCGCCCGATGGTGCCCGTGGCGCCCAGCAGCAGCACCCGGTGCAGGCCGTGCATCGCTTCAGCCCCCGACCTTGTCATGCGGATCGAACCCGGCCTTGACCACCTCGACGGTGCGGCAATCGTCGCAGAGCGTCAGCAGGCGGCGGCGTTCGTCGCCCTCGGGGCCGGTGAACATCCAGTGCCCGTCCAGCCGCTCCAGCACCCGCTCGATGCTGGAGCGCGTGCCGAACAGCTTGCCGCAACCGGTGCAGGCGAAGGGCTCTTCCTCCTTCAGCACCCGGCGAGGCGCGTCCCAGGCGGCGAAATCCATCTGCGGGACCAGCGTGATCGCATCCTCGGGGCAGGTGGCGGCACAGAGCCCGCATTGCACGCAGGCGCTTTCGGTGAAGCGCAGCATCGGCAGGTCGGGGTTGTCCGACAGCGCCCCCGTGGGGCAAACGCCGACGCAGGCCAGACAGAGGGTGCAGGCCTCGAGGTTGAGGTCCAGCTTGCCGAAGGGGGCGCCTGCGGGCAGGGGGATCCGGTCGGTCGGGCGGGGCGCGGTGCGGTTCATTTCCGCCATCGCCAGTGTCAGCAGCCCGCGCTTGTCCGCGGGCGGCAGGAAGCTGGCGCGGGTCGCACGCGCGGTTGGGGCGGGGTGCCAGAGCGCGGCGTCCAATGCGTCCGGGTCATCGGTCTGGATCAGGGCGCAGGCGTCAGGGTCAAACCCGGTTTCGGCGCCGATCACGCCCATCAGCGCCAGTGTCGCCTCCATCCCGTCCAGCGGCTCGTGCGGGCGCGCGCGGGTCAGCACCCGCACCCCACCCGCGCCATAGGCCAGCGCGGCGGCCATCGCTTCGGGGCCAAGCTGCGTGGGCTCGTTCACCGCCAGCGGGATCACATGCGCAGGCAGGCCGCGCCCGAAGCGAGCCAGCGCGTCGATCAGCGGCGCGCCGTGGGCTTCGTCATGAAACAGGATCACCGGCGCGGCCTTGCCCCCGGCCTCGAACCACGCGCGCAGCCCCGCGCGCAACTGCGCCGCCACCGTTTCCACCGCCGGCAGCGCATAGGACGCGGCCCCCGTGGGGCAGGCGGCCGCGCATTGCCCGCAGCCCGCGCAGATGGCCGGGTCGATCGCGACATGATCGCCTGCCGGGGTGATGGCCCCGGTGGGGCAAAGGTCCAGACAGCGTGTGCAGCCGGTGGTGCGGTTGCGCGAATGGGCGCAGATATCGGCGGTGTAGTCGATGTATTTCGGCTTGTCGAAAGTGCCGACCATGCCCGCCGCCTGCGTGATCAGCCGCGCCACCGCCACCGGGTCGCGCGGGTCGGCGCGCAGGTAGCCGGGGCGGGTTTCATGAAAAAGCGCCTGCCCGCCGGTCAGGTCGATCACCAGATCGCAGCTTGACACCGCGCCGTCGCGCGCCGCGTCGAACGCCAGCGCCGCGCGGGACGAGGGCGCGGGCGCGGCATAGGCATCGACCGTGATTTCGAAATCGCCCAGATGCCCGCTGCCCGTGCGCACCTTCCCTTGCAGCACCGGGAATGTGGTCTGTCGCAGGGGCGGCACCTCGGCGCCGGGGGTCAGCAGCACGGTGATGTCCAGCACTTCGGCCAGCGTCTGCGCGGCCTCCACCGCCACACCGTCGCGCCCCAGCACCAGCGCCACCCCTTCGCTTTCCAGCGCCACCACCTCGAACGGCGCCGGGTCCACCGCGCCCATGGCCAGAAGCGCCGCCATCTTCGGCCCGGCGCGCCGGGCGTCGTCCGACCAGCCGGCGGTTTCGCGGATGTTGACGAAACGCAGATCGCCTGCGAACTCTTCGGCGCCCGCGATTTCCGAGAACAGCGGCGCCTCCTGGGTGCAGGCCACGGTGACCTGCGCGAATGCGCCGAGGGCGGCGCGGAAATGGTCAAGCTGCGCGCGGCAAAGCTGGCTGGCGGGGCGTCCTTCGACCCCCATCGCCGCGCCGTCAAGCGGCATGGTGTCTTCGCAGGTGCAGATCAGGGTGGTGCGTTCGGGGTGCGCCATCGGGCTTTTCTCTCTGCTGGATGTGCATTATCTCCCCCATATAGACCGGGGGCGCGACATTGGACAGGCACCCCGGGCCCGGGAGGATCGATGGACACCGACACGCAGCCGCGCATTCACCTGCCGCCGCCCTATACCCTGCACCGCAGCGCCGAATCCGATGTGCTGGCCCATGCCGTGCGGCTGGCGCCCGAGGAAGGCGCGGGCACGCTGGTCCTGCGGCAGGTGCCGGGGCGGCTGGATATCGCCGTGGTGCTGGAACCGGAAAGCCCGCTGGAGCAGGCGCAGATGGCGTTCCTGCTGGGCATGGTGGCCGTGGCCGATGCGCTGGCCGCGCATTGCCCGCCCGAACGCGCGGTGCGGCTGATCTGGCCCGATGAAATCCGCTTCGACAAGGCACGGCTGGGCGGCGGGCGTCTTGCCGTCGCGCCCGGTGCGGGGTCGGGGGATGTGCCCGACTGGATGGTGTTCGCCGCCGAGTTGCTGGCCGACCGGCCCCGGATCGACGAGCCGGGGCGCTTTCCGGACTCAACCTCGCTGGCCGAGGAGGCGTTCGACCCGCCCGAGGATATCGTCAGCACCTTCGCCAGCTACCTGATGCTCTATTTCGACCGCTGGGCGCATGAGGGGATCGAGGCGGTGACCAACCGTTACCTGATGCGCATCGACCCGCCGCTCTTGCGTGGCGTGCGCCGGATCGAGGGCGATCGGCTGGTGGAGATCACACCCTCGGCCGGGGGGCGGAAATCGCCGCCGCTGATGGAGGCGCTGGGCGCCACCGGCTGGCGGGACGATGCGGGGCCACGGCTGTGAGCGGGGGCGCAAGCACAACGGGGCCTGTGACCCGTCTGCCGCGCACCATCCGGCTGGATGCCTCGGATGCGGTGGTCTTTGCCCGCGCGGCCGCGCCGGGGGAATGGGCCGTGCCGGGGACGTTCCTGTACTGGGGCCGCGCCGAGGGGAGCCTGGGCCGCAAGGAGGCCATTGCCTTCCGCTCGGGGTTTCTGGGGGTCGAAAGCTTCGGTCATTCCACGCTGGTCACGGTCCAGCCCGCCACGCCTGCGGAGCGTGCGGCAGCGGTCGAAGCATTGGCCGCCGCGCTCGTCGCGCATCTGGGCGCGCCTTCGCTTGCCGCTGCCCGCCCGGCGGCGGAGGAGGAAATCGCGCTTTCCGAAAGCCTGTGCGCGGGGCATGCGGAAAACACGCTGGTCGCCCTGCATCGCCGGTTCGACGCGGGCACCATCCGCGAGCAGTTCCGGACGCTCAAGCCCCGCGACGAGACCGCCTTTTCCGGTTCGCACCTGCAGGGCCATGACCGGGCGTTCCAGTTCTTCGAGGAAGAGAGCGACGACAACGGTGAAACCGTGGACCTGTTCGACCTGCGGGGGCGGGGCTGATGCCGGAGTTCTGGGTTGCCTCGGGGCATCACCTCACGCGGCTGGACCGCGCCGGGCGGATGCTGGTCACGGACGAGCTGATTCTCGCCTGGCTTGCACGGCCGGAGGTGCTGCCGCCCGACGAGGCCTGCGCCGCCGAACGCCACCTGCACGCGCGGCTGATGGATAGCCCGCGCGCCCCCGTCAGCGGCGGTGATATCGCCGCGCTGGCCGACCCGGACGCGCAGGAGAACTGGCGTTTCCTGATGGCGCTGCGTGACCGGCTGCTGGCGGCAGGCACGATCGAGGACGGGTATGCCGCGCTGATGCGCGACGGCGCGCAGGTCCCGCAGGTGTTCCTGTCGCAACTGGTGCAACTGATCCTGCGCAACGCGCTTGATGGCTGCACCGACCCGCAGGTGCTGCGCGCCGCCGAATGCTTCTTTCGCCCTCAGCGCGCGCATGTGAAGGATGACATGCTGCTGCTGGCCGATGAGGAACTGGTCCAGCTTCACGAGTCCGAGATGCACGCCTCGCCGCTGACGGCGATGTTTTCCGGAGGGATCGACAGTCTGGACGTGCTGGGCGCGGACAATGCCTGGACCTACTGGAGCCGCTCGGACGCGCATACGATGGTGCTGAACTTCGGCGGCGACCCGCAGGCGCGGGCCGGCATGGCCGAGGCGATCGCCGCTTTCCTGCGTCACATGCTGGGCCTGTCGGTGACGGTCACGCCACAGCTCCGCGCCGATGATGTGGACCTGCGCTGGTTCGTGGGGCTTGATCCGGCGGGAACCGCCATCGGCAATGCGCTCTGGCATGGCAAGCCCATGCCCGCGACCATCGTGGGGCTGTTCCGGCTGGAGATTGCGGACCGCAAGCGGTTGCGCGCGGAGATGGCCGGGCAGCCGGTGTGGCTGATCCTGGCGCTGGGCAAGGACGGCGCGGTGCGGATGAAGCCGCAGAACCTGCTGACCGGGCTGCCGCTGGCCGAACCGGCGCTGAATTGAGGAGGCGAAGATGGTTCAGAAGTTAATGCGGCTGGGGGTTCTGGCGATCCGCCGCCCCCCCGTCACCCGCTGGGGGCCGGGAGAGCTGCGCGCCAGCGCCGTGCTGCCGCAGGAACCCGCCACGGCGCCGGGGACCTTGATCGGCACCGCCGACGGGGTGGAAAGCTGGTATCTGGGCGCGCGCGACATGGTGCTGTATCCCGGCGACACCGGGCATCACCGCGACAATCTGGCCTCGGGGCGCCCGGCGGTCTGGGTGGCGCTGCGCGGCATCACGCCGGACCGCGCGCAGATCGTCTGCCTGACCGTCGACCCCTACGAGGGCGAGGGGCTGGCCAGCGACCTTGACCTGCTGGTGGAGGCGGTGCCGATGCCCGCGTCGGTGGCGCAGGTGGTGGCGGATTTCGTCGCCGAGCATCACGTGGAGATCCCCTTCAAGAAGCGCAAGCGCCTGCCGGTGGACCCCAACGCCATGAGTGCGCGCGCACCGCGTGTGCTGCAGGAGGCCGACAAATGGGTGAACAACCCGCGCCGGAGGTAAGCCATGCCGCGCCGCCCCGATGACGATGCACGCGCCGAAGGCGACGAGGGGTTCCTGGGCCGCTGGTCGCGGCGCAAGCGGTCCGAGCCGGAAGATACGGCTGCGGAGCGGCCGGAGCCCCCCGCACCGACCGACGCCCCCGCCGATCCGGACCCCGCGCCGATCACCCCCGAGGAACTGGAGGCCCTGCCGAAGATCGAGGATCTGATGCCCGGGTCCGATATCCGCGGCTTCCTGCGTCCCGGCGTGCCCCGGACGCTGAAGAACGCGGCCCTGCGCCGGATGTGGATGCTGACCCCGGCCATTCGCGATCACGCCGACCCGGCGGTGGATTACGCCTGGGACTGGAACACGCCCGGCGGCGTGCCCGGCGACGGGCTGGCCCCGGCACCCGAACGCGCGGCGGAAATGCTGCGCGCCTTGCGCGCGCAACCGGACCGCGCCGAGCGGGCGGAGCCGGAGCCCGCTCCTGCAACGCCCCCGCAGCGCGGCGCCAAGGCCACCCCACCCGTGCCGCCAGCCGCTGCGGATGCCGGACCGGCGGGCCCGGAGGGCGCCCGGCCAGTAGCGGAAAGCGGCCCGTCCGCAGCAGGTGATGGCCAAGCAGGCGGGGCGGCTGGCGCCGCTTCGCCGGACGACACCGGCGCCGATACCCTGACGCCGGAAATGGCGCCCGCAGCCAGGCGCACACCGGGTCCGGAAAGCGCCCCCGTCTGCAGACGGCATGGCGGGGCGCGCCCGGTCTGATTCTTTTGCGACCTTGGTCGCATGGTCTCGGGCGCCGCGCCGGGTCTTTTTTTCTGGACGCAGCCGACCCCGAACCTTATGCTGAATGCAATCGCATGCAGATGCGAACGGGAATCGTGGATACACCTTTATCATGGATCGCAGCCAGCCCGTGACCGGGTCAGCAACGGATAACGTGGACCTTGCAAGAAGCGCGCAGTATCGCTTCCTCGCGCGTTTGCTGTCGTCCGCCCCGGATGCGGCAACGCTGGACGCCATGGCGGCCCTGCAAGGTGACGGGACCGCGCTGGGGCAGGCGTTCGACGCCCTTGCGCGCGCCGCCGCCGCGAGTGACGCGAAAGCCGCCGAGCGTGAATTCTTCGAATTGTTCGTCGGCGTCGGGCGCGGGGAGCTGCTGCCCTATGCCAGCTTCTATCTGACCGGGTTCCTGAACGAACGTCCGCTGGCCGAGTTGCGCGGCGATCTGGCGCGGCTTGGCGTGGCCCGGGCCCAGGGGCGGCACGAACCCGAGGATCACATCGCGCTGCTGTGCGAGGTCATGGCAGACATGGCCGACGGCACGCTGGCCGTGGATGCCGACAGGCAGGCGGCGTTCTTCAGCCAGCATTTCGCCCCGTGGGCGGGGCAGTTCTTTGACGATCTGGCGGTGGCGCCCAGCGCGCGGCTCTATCGCCCGCTGGCCGAGATCGGCCGCCTGATCGTGGATATCGAGTCGCGGGCCTTTGCGCTGGCGGCATGAGTTGTGACCAGAACCTTCGGATGCGCCCGGGAGCAGCGTATCCGGCAACTGCGGGAGGATTGCAGGATGTCGAAACCAACTGAAAGAAGGGCCAATCCCGGGCTGAGCCGCCGGGCGTTCTTTGGCGTGGCGGCGGCGGGTGCCGCGGGCGCAACGGCCTTGACCGGGGGCGGGGCGCGGCCCGCATTCGCCCAGACCGGCAATGAGCGGAAGCGCGCGCGCTACCAGCTTACCGAACATGTGGAACACTTCTACCGCACCAACCGCTACTACGTCCGGGGGGAATGAGCGATGCTTGTCAAACGCAGGACCCGTGAAGCGGCGACCTCGGGTCGCCTGTCGCAGATGGCCGCAGGTGTGGCCGCAAGGCCGCTGGACCGGCGCAGTTTCCTGCGCGCCTCGGGGCTGGCCGTGGGCGGTCTGGCCGCCATCGGCACCATCGGCGCGGGGCTGACCCGGCGGGTCGAGGCCGCAGGCTTCATCGACATGAGCCAGCCCATCGAGGTCAAGACCAACATCTGCACCCATTGCTCGGTCGGCTGTACGGTCAAGGCCGAGGTGCAGAACGGCGTCTGGGTCGGGCAGGAGCCCGCCTGGCACAGCCCGATCAACCGCGGCACGCACTGCGCCAAGGGCGCGTCGGTGCGCGAGCTGGTGCACGGTGACCGCCGGATCAAGTATCCGATGAAGAAAGTCGGCGGCCAGTGGCAGCGCATCACCTGGGAGCAGGCGATCGACGAGATCGGCGCCAAGATGCTGGACATCCGCGAAAATTCCGGTGCGGACTCGGTCTATCTGCTGGGCTCGGCCAAGTTCTCGAACGAGGGGGCCTATCTGTTCCGCAAGTTCGCGGCCTTCTGGGGCACCAACAACGTGGACCATCAGGCCCGCATCTGCCATTCGACCACCGTGGCGGGCGTGGCCAACACCTGGGGCTACGGCGCCCAGACCAACAGCTACAACGACATCCGCAACGCCAAGACCGTGATCTTCATGGGCTCGAACGCGGCCGAGGCGCACCCGGTGTCGATGCAGCATATCCTTGAAGGCAAGGAAACCCAGAACGCCAACGTGATCGTTCTGGACCCGCGCTTCACCCGCACCGCGGCGCATGCGACCGAATACATCCGCTTCCGCCCCGGCACCG
Organism: Paracoccaceae bacterium; assembly: GCA_020832705.1. Classification (GTDB taxonomy): domain Bacteria; phylum Pseudomonadota; class Alphaproteobacteria; order Rhodobacterales; family Rhodobacteraceae; genus Rhabdonatronobacter. The sequence continues at coordinate 29,557 of JAFIEE010000009.1, read as the reverse complement.
ACATTCCCGTTGTCTACGGAATGCTGTGGCACATCTTCGAAAACGGCTGGGAGGATCGCGAATACATCGCCCAGCGCGTCTGGGGGATGGATCAGGTCCGCGAAGTGGTGAAGCACTACACCCCGGATGTGGTCGAGGACATCTCCGGCGTGGACGGCGAGACGCTGAAGCGCGCCGCGCAGCAGTTCGCGCAGGAGCGGCCCTCGACCTTCATCTGGTGCATGGGCGGCACGCAGCACACCGTGGGCACCGCCAATGTGCGCGCCTACAACATCCTGCTGCTGGCCACCGGCAATGTCGGCCATGAAGGCACCGGCGCCAACATTTTCCGCGGCCACTGCAACGTGCAGGGCGCGACGGACTTCGGCCTCGATGTCGGCAACCTGCCTTGCTACTATGGTCTGGGCGAAGGCGCCTGGCGGCATTGGTCGCGCGTCTGGGACGTGCCCTATGACTATTTCGTGGACCGGTTCGATGCCGTTCCCGCCAAGGGCGGGCGCGATGCGCGCACCCCCGAACAGAACATGGGCATTCCGGGCATCACCTCGACCCGCTGGTTCGACGCTGTTACGATCGATGCCGACGAGGTGGACCAGCGCGACAATATCAAGGCGATGGTCGTCTTCGGCCACGGCGGCAACACCGTGCCGCGGATGATTGATGCGCAGCGCGGCATGAACGAGCTTGATCTGCTGGTGGTGGCCGACCCGCATCCGACCACTTTCGCGGCCCTGCATTCGCGGACGGACAACACCTATCTGCTGCCGATCTGCACGCAGTTCGAGTGTTCGGGGTCGCGCACCGCCTCCAACCGGTCGATCCAGTGGGGCGAGAAGGTCGTGGAGCCGATCTTCGAGTCCGACAACGACTACGCGGTGATCCACGCGCTGTCGCAGCGGCTGGGCTTCGCCGACGAGATGTTCAAGAACTACGAGATGGTGGACGGCAAGTTCGGCATGGAGCCGACGCCGGAATCCATCCTGCGCGAGATCAACCGCGGCGCCTGGTCGGTGGGATACACCGGGCAGTCGCCCGAGCGGCTGAAGGCGCACATGAGGTATCAGGAGCATTTCGACCTGGTGACGCTGCGCGCCAAGCCCGATGCGCCAGAGGAGGTGCAGGGCGATTACTACGGCCTGCCCTGGCCGTGCTGGGGCACCGCAGAGTTGCGGCATCCGGGCACGCATATCCTCTATAACACCAACCTGCACCCGATGGAGGGCGGCGGCGCCTTTCGTCCGCGCTTCGGACTGGAGCGGGACGGCGAAACCCTGCTGGCCGAAGGCTCGTGGCCGGTGGGCTCCGAGATCGAGGACGGTTATCCGCAGTTCACGTACGGCATGCTCAAGGAGCTTGGCTGGGATACGGATCTGACGCCGCAGGAACTGGCGACGATCCGCCGGGTCGCAGGCGGCGACGAAGAGGCGATGGACGGCGTGAGCTGGTCGCTCGACCTTTCGGGCGGTATCCAGCGGGTGGCACTGCAGCATGGCTGCGTGCCTTACGGCAACGGCAAGGCCCGCGCCGTGGCCTGGAGCCTTCCGGACCCGATCCCGGTGCACCGTGAGCCGATCTACACCTCCCGGCCCGATCTGGTGGCGCAGTATCCCACCAATCCGGACCGCCGCCAGCAGCGGATGCCCAACATCGGCGAGGTGGTGCAGCAGGACGTGGTGGATCGTGGGGTGGCAACCGAGTTTCCGATCATCCTCACCTCGGGCCGACTGGTCGAATACGAGGGCGGGGGCGAGGAAACGCGCTCCAACCCGTGGCTGGCCGAACTCAAGCAGGACATGTTCGTCGAGATCAACCCTGCCGACGCCGCCGCACGTGGCATCGTCGATGGCGGCTGGGTCTGGGTGACGGGGGCCGAAGGCGGCAGCCGGGCACGGGTCAAGGCACTGGTCACCGAACGGGTGAACCCCGGCCTGGCCTTCATGCCCTTCCACTTCGCCGGATGGTTCCAGGGCGCGGATCAGCGCGGGAACTACCCCGAGGGCACCGACCCCATTGTTCTGGGCGAATCCGTCAACGTCATCACCACCTATGGCTATGACCCGGTGACCGGCATGCATGAAGGCAAGGTCACGCTTTGCCAGATCGCAGCGGCATAAGGGAGGAACAACAAAATGGCACGGATGAAATTCCTTTGCGATGCCGACCGCTGCATCGAATGTCAGGCCTGTGTGACCGCCTGCAAGAACGAGCACGAGGTGCCGTGGGGCATCAACCGGCGCCGGGTGGTGACCATCAATGACGGCCTGCCGGGCGAACGCTCGGTGTCCATGGCCTGCATGCACTGCGATGATGCGCCCTGCGCCGCCGTCTGCCCGGTGGACTGTTTCTACACCACCGCCGACGCCGTGGTGTTGCACAACAAGGACACCTGCATCGGCTGCGGCTACTGCTCCTATGCGTGCCCCTTCGGCGCGCCGCAATTCCCGCGCACGGCGAACTTCGGCACCCGCGGCAAGATGGACAAGTGCACCTATTGCTCGGGTGGCCCCGAGGCGGACATGAGCCATGCCGAATACGTCAAGTACGGCTCGAACCGGCTGGCCGAGGGCAAGCTGCCGCTCTGCGCCGAGATGTGTTCGACCAAGTCGCTGCTGGCCGGGGACGGCGAGATCATCGCCGAAATCTACCGCGAGCGGGTGGTGACGCGCGGCTATGGCTCGGGCGCCTGGGGATGGCGCACGGCCTATGGCGAAACCGTGACGGTCTGAGGGGGGAAGATCATGACCAGAACACTCCTGTCCCGGCTGGCCGCGGCGTTCGCCGTGGTCGCGCTGGCCGCCCTGCTCGCGCCCATGTACGCCGAGGCGCAGGTCAACCCGACCCAAAGCTCGGTCAACGAGGATGCGATGTTCCAGGCGCTGGGCACGTCGGGCACCGTCAGCGGGCGCGTGACGATCCCGGACCAGGCTTCGGGCAATCTGATCGTGCCCGACAACAAGGCCTGGGCGGTATTGCAGGGCCAGACCCTGCACACGCTCTCCATCGTCGCCGTGGTCGGCATGGTGGTGCTGCTGGCGTTGTTCTACATGATCCGGGGCAAGATCCGGATCGACGGCGGGCCGTCGGGACGCCGGATCCTGCGCTTCAACGCGGTGGAACGTTTCGCGCACTGGACGCTGGCCAGCACCTTCATCATCCTGGCGCTGACGGGGCTTAACCTGATCATCGGCAAGTCGGTGATCCTGCCGATCGTCGGCGAAAGCGCCTTCGGCACGCTGTCGGCCTGGGGCAAGGTGGCGCATAACTTCCTGGCCTGGCCGTTCATGGCTTCGCTGGTGCTGATCTTCCTGCTGTGGGTGATCCACAACGTGCCGAACCGGCTGGACTGGCAGTGGATCAAGGCGGGCGGCGGCATCCTCAAGAAGGGCGTGCATCCCCCGGCGCGCAAGTTCAACGCCGGGCAGAAGCTGATCTTCTGGTCGGTGATCATCGGCGGGGCGCTGCTGTCCTGGACCGGCATCATGCTGCTGTTCCCGGGCGAGGTGGCCACGGCGGCTGACTGGCAGTTCTATCAGGTGATCCACGCCCTTGTCGCAGCGGCGCTGTCGGCGCTGGTGATCGCGCATATCTATATCGGCTCGGTCGGCATGGAAGGCGCGTTTGACGCCATGGGCTCGGGCGAGGTGGATGAAAACTGGGCCAAGGAGCACCATTCGCTCTGGGTCGAGGAGGTGAAGTCCACGCAGGCGCGCAACACCGCGCAGGTGCAGACCCCGGCCGAGTGATCGGGCGCCTGCGCAGATCGAACCAGTACCGCGCAGCCCGGTTCCCCAAGGGGCCGGGCTGTCGCAACCCCGGATGCCTTAGCCAGACTGAATCGCCCCGATGACCGCCGGACTGGACCGCGACCGTATTCTGGAGGCGCTGGATGCGCTGACCCTGCCCGACGGAACGCCGCTGGGCCGCTCAGGGCGCGTGGCGGGGCTGAGTGTCGAAGGCGGGCGCATCAGCCTGGCAATCCAGACCTCCGCCGATCAGGCCGCCGGGCTGGAGCCCCTGCGCGCCGAGGCCGAGGCGCATCTGCGCGCCCTGCCGGGCGTGGCGCGCGTGCTGGTGGTGCTGACCGCCGACGCGGCGCCGCCGCCGGCCAAGGCCCCGCCGAAGCTGACACCGGGCGCAGCGGGCAAGAAGCCCGACCCGCTGGCGGGGGTGGGGCATGTGATCGCCGTGGCCTCGGGCAAGGGCGGGGTGGGCAAGTCCACAACGGCGGTCAATCTGGCACTGGCGCTGCGCGCGCAGGGGCTGAAGGTCGGGGTGCTGGACGCCGACATCTACGGCCCCTCGCTGCCGACATTGCTGGGCCTGCACGGCAGACCCGCCGCCGGGCCGGGGCGCAAGCTGAAACCGATGCAGGCGCACGGGCTGGCCGCCATGTCCATGGGTCTGCTGGTGGACCCGGAAACGGCGATGGTATGGCGCGGGCCGATGGTGATGTCGGCGATCACCCAGATGATGGCCGATGTGGACTGGGGCGCGCTGGACGTGCTGGTGGTGGACATGCCGCCCGGGACGGGCGATGCGCAACTGGCGCTGGCGCAGGGCACGCGGCTGGCGGGGGCGGTGATCGTCTCCACCCCGCAGGACCTGTCGCTGATTGACGCACGGCGCGGGATCACCATGTTCCGCAAGGTCGATGTGCCGATCCTCGGGCTGGTGGAGAACATGTCCCATTTCATCTGTCCCGATTGCGGCGGCCGCCATGCCATATTCGGCCAGGGCGGGGCCGAGGCCGAGGCCGCGCGCCTGGGGGTGCCCTTCCTGGGGGCCGTGCCGCTGACCATGGAGTTGCGCGCCGCCTCGGACAGCGGGCGCCCGCTTCTGGTGCGCGACCCCGAAGGCCCGGTCGCACAAGTGTTTGACAAGATTGCCGGGCGCCTGCGCGCCGGGCTTCAACAGCGCGCGGCGCCCAATGCCGCGCGCGCACCCCGATGACAGGAGGATCTCCATGAAAGTCTTTCTTGCAGCCGTCGTCTTTGCCGTGGCGCTTGCCATCGGCGCGGCCTTTGTGCTCGATGGTTCGTATCAGCAACCCAGCTACGCCGCCTTCACCACCGAGGGCGCGCGGGTCAGCGATCCGGGCACCAACCTGATCGGCAACTGATACCGGCGTGCGCCTGCGCCTGTCTGTCCTGACGCTGGCCGCTGGGCTGGTCTCTGTCGTGCCTGCGGTGGCGCAGGACCTTATCGGTCATGGCGGCCCGGTGGGCGCCTTGGCGCTGGACGAGGGCCGCGCGCTTTCGGGCGGGTTCGATACGCGCGCGATCCTGTGGGATCTGGACACCGGCGCGGCGCAGACGGTCACGCGGTTTCATGAGGGCAACGTGACCGGCGTGGCACTGTTCCGCGACGGGCGCTTTGCCACCGCCGGGCAGGACGGGCGCATCGCGCTCTGGCGCCCGGATGCCCGGACGCCGGAGCTGGCCACCGACCCGGGCGTGTCGGCCATCGCCTCGCTGGCGCTGTCGCCGGATGGAACGGTGCTGGCGGCGGGGTTCCGTGATGGGACCATTGCCGTGCTGGACACGGGCACCGGTGCTCTGCGCACAGCGCAGGGCCATGCCGATGCGGTGACGGGGCTGGGCTACCTGGCCTCGGGCGATCTGGTTTCGGTGGGGCGTGACCTGAGGTTCGCGCGCTGGGGGCCGGGGCTGGCCCTGGCCGCGCGCGCCGATCTGCCGGATCTGCCCAACGGGCTGGCCATCAGCCGTGACCGCGTCGCCGTGATCTTCGCCGAAGGTGCGCTGCGCCTGTTCTCGCCCGACGGTGCGGTGCTGCCCGAGCGCTTCCTGACCGACCGCCCGCTGGTCGCCGTGGCCGCCAGCGAGACCGGGGTTGCCGCCGGGGCGATCGACGGGATGGTGTGGATGCTGGAGCCCGGGGACCTGCTTGAACGCTTCCGGATCGAAGCCGCGCGGGGCCCGGTCTGGGCGCTGGCCACCGAAGGGCCGGTGCTGCTGAGCGCGGGGGCCGACGGGACGATCCGGCGCTGGTCGGCCCGTGACGGGGCGGCGCGCGGGGAAGGGACCACCACCGAAATGGCGGAGGTCGATGACGGCAGCCGCGGCGCCGAGGTCTGGCGCGCCTGCGCCGTCTGCCACAGTCTGGAGCCCGGCGACCAGTCGCGCGCGGGGCCATCGCTGCATGGCATCTTCGGCCAGCGCATCGCCACGCAGCCGGGGTTCGACTATTCCGAGGCGTTGCAGGCACTCGATATCGTCTGGACCAAGCGGACCGTGGCCGAGCTGTTCGAATACGGACCCGAAGCCTATACCCCCGGTTCGCGCATGCCCGAACAGCGTATCGCTTCTGGCGCCGACCGGCAGGCGCTGGTCGATTTCATCGAACGCGCCAGCCACTGAGTGGGCGGCCCGGGGCGAGGGAGGGGGCGGATTATCAGCGGACCCGTGCGCGCCCCGGCGCCTTCGGACAAGCGCCCCCCCCGCGGGGGGGGGCGGGCCCCCCCCCCCCCCCCCCCCCCGGGGGGGGGGGTTTGCCCGCAGCCGGCCTTTGTGCCGGCTTTCGGGGTCATTCGCCGGTGGTCGCGGCCGCGATGGCGCGAAAGGCGGCGATGGTTTCGTGGTCGTTGTCGTCGAACAGCGGATCGGTGCTGGTCTTGACGATCACCACGGCGCGCGCCGGGTCCACGTAGACATATTGCCCCCAGACCCCGATGGCGGTGAAATCCCCCCGGGGGTCCTCGGGGATCCACCATTTGTAGCCATAGCCGAAGACCCAGTCGCTGGCCGGGTTGTCGCCGGGCTGCAGGTGTGGCGCCTGCGGATTGACCGACGCATGCACCCAGTCCGCGGGCACGATCTGGACACCGTCGCGCGCGCCGCCCTCCAGAAACAGCCGCCCGAAGCGCGCATAATCGCGCAGGGTGGCGTTCAGGCAGCACAGCGCGATTTCGCGGCCCGTTCGGTCGGTGCTCCAGGTGGCATCCGCCTCGGCCCCCATCGGCGCCCAGAGCCGCGACGACAGGTAATCGGCGACGGTTTCGCCCGTGGCAGCCTCCAGCACCAGCCCCAGCGCCATGGTGTCGGCGCTGACATAGGCGTTGAATTCGCCCGGCGCGCGGATGCTCTGCAGCGCGGCGATGCTGTCCTCGATCGGTGTGCCAAAGGCCATGGCGCGGAAGAACAGCATGTTGATATCCGAACGCGGGTCGTCGTAATCCTCGTTGAAATCGACGCCCGAGGACATGGTCAGCGCGTCCTCGATGGGCACCGCGGCATAGCCCGACCCCGCCAGCCCCGGCACATACTGGCCGATGGGGTCGCGGATACTGGCGATATGGCCTTCCTCGACCGCGATGCCGATCAGCGCCGACAACACCGACTTCGCCACCGACCACGAGGTGAAGAGCGCGGCCTCATCCGCGCCCAGGCGATACGATTCATGGGTGATCGCGCCGTCATGGACCACCAGCAGGCCGGTGGTTTCGGTGCGCGCGAGGAAACCCGCCAGATCGCGGGTTTCGGCGCCGAAGGCGTAGGTCTCGGGCAGGGGGCGCGGGGCGGTCGTGAAGGCCCAGACATCCGCGCCACGCGGCACGGCGCGATAGGGAAAGATGCGGTCCATGGTGCGGAAGTTCTCGGCCCGGTGGGCATCGGCGAAAAGCGTGATGCCCGCCCAGTAGGGGCTGTTGCGCAGCCACAGGAATGCGGCCAGGAGCACCACGGCAAGAATGCCGAAGGTCCAGCCAAGGAATTTGAAAACCCGTCGCATGTGATGAAATCCTTTCGTCGCTTCAAGCCGCGCGCCCGCGCAGGATACGCGCATTCCACCAGAAGATCACCGGCGTCAGCAGCGCCGTCGGACCCAGCCAGGCCACAAGTTCGGGCAGGAAGGCCAGGTTCACGGTCACGGCGGCGGTGATTGTGGCGATGGTGCCTGCCAGCATCCGCGTCAGATGCCGGGCGATGCGGTCCTTGCCGGCGACCGGCCCCGCGCGCCAGTCGCGCCAGTCCGCCAGCGCCATGGTCAGCCCGATGGCGCCAAAGACCAGCAGGATCACCGGCTGTGCCCCGCCCGCGCCCGCGCTCGCCAGCCCCGCCGCGCCGGCGCCGAGCATGGCCAGCCCCGCCGGCACCATCAGCGCCCCCATGGCGTGATCGGCCGCGCGCGGGCGCCCGTCGCGCAAGGACCCCGCCCGCCAGCCGGTGAAGACCAGAAAGAAGCTGAACACCGCCACCGCCAGCAGGAAGGCATTGGGCCGCAGCGCGACCAGCGCCAGCGCGGTGGCGCTGACCGCGCACATGGCACCGACATAGGCCATCCCGGCGCGCCGGTGCAGCCCCCCGCCCTTGGCGCTGCCCAGCGCCAGCCCCGCGGCCGCGAGGGCGATGAAGCCGAATGCGACATGAACCCAGAGAATGAGCGTGACCATGGCTGTCCGTTTTTTCGGTCGATGCGGTCCGTCAACGGCCGCGCTGATGCCAGACGCCATACGGGCCGGGCCAGCGCGGTTGCGCGAAGGTGTTGGAACCTTTCGCGAAGCGCATGCTACATCCGTTCACGATGCGCGAACGACTCGGAGATATCGCCGCCCGCGTGGGGCCGGCACTGGTGGTGGGGGCGGTGCTGGGGGCGATTGGCCCCTTCGGCACCTTTGATCTGCTGCCGCTGGGGCCGCGCATGGGCTATTGGATGGCGGTGGTGGCGCTGAACTGGATACTGGCCGATGCGATCATCCGGCGGGCCGATGCGCATCTTGGCGACGTGCTGCCCATGGCGCGTGTTTCGGTGCCGCTGCTCGGCGCGGCAATGTCGGCGCTGCCCGCGACCGGAGTGGTGGCTCTGGCCGGGCACCTGTCGGGACTGGGTTGGCCCGGGAATGTCGCGGTGCTGTTTGCGCAGGTGCTGCTGCTGATGAGCGCGATCGCGCTGCCGGTCTACACACTCGAGGAACTGCGCGAGGCCGCAGCGCGGACGGACACCGGTTCGGACGCGGCCGAGGGCCTGGGGTTGTTCCTGCGTCGCCTGCACAGGCCGCCGCCCGGGGCGATCCTGTGTCTGGAAATGCAGGACCATTACCTGATCGTGCACAGCGAGGGCGGGCGCGCGATGATCCTGTGCCGGATGGAAGACGCCGCGCGCGAACTCGCCGGTATCGGGCGCCGGGTGCACCGCTCGTGGTGGGTGGCCGCCGATGCGCTGGACCGCCCCGAACGCGAGGGCCAGCGCCTGTTCCTGCGCCTGCGCGATGGGCGGCGCGTGCCGGTGGGGCGCAGCTACCGCCAGGGGCTGAAGGAGGCAGGCTGGATCTGACCCGCCACAAGGGCGGCGCGGCGGGGGCAGCCGCGTGGACTGCCCCCTGATGGATCAGCCGAATTCGCTCAGGTGCCCGGTCAGAATGCCGGTCAGCGACACATCGGCCATGCCTTCGGTGATCGCGCCGATCTCGACGCCCCGGTCGGTGGCGACCGAGGTCCGGTCCATCCCCTCGGACAGGATATCGCTGTCCACGAAGATCCAGCGCGGTGCGTTTTCGCTTTCCAGCCCCACCGCCGCGCGCAGCACCTCGAGCGCGTCGAAGACGTCGATCTGGCCGTTGCCGTCCATATCTGCAGCAAGGTAGGCGGCGGCGCTGGCTTCGCCGAACGAGGGCTCCAGCCCCACCGCCAGACGCAGCACGTCCAGCGCGTCAAAGACGGTCGGGCGGCCGGCCTCGACCGGGTCGTGCGCGCGCGTGGCGTTCAGCAGACCGCCGGTGTCGCTGGCCATCAGGTCGAAGCCGAATTCCCCTTCCTCGCGCGACATGCGGGTGAGTGCGACCGCCCGCCCGGTGGGCTGGAAGGTCACGCGCGCGCCTTCGATGTCATCGCCGCGGAAATCGGTGATCTGGCCTGACAAGGTCAGCAGCCCCTCCAGCCCGCCGCCCGCGCTTTCCGGCACGCTGACGCCGCCGCCGCTGTCTTCGCGCTGGGTCACCGCCTCGCTCACCTCCTGCGCGGCATCGAGGTAGCTTTCGTCCCCGGTCAGCAGCAGGTCCAGCACGGCGTTGTTGAAGGCGAATGTTCCCGGCGTCAGCCCGGCCGCTTCGGCGGCGGCCTCGGCCCCGGCGCGGGCCTCGGCGTCGAAATCGTCCAGGCTGATCATCGCGGTGGGATAGTCCGGCAGGTAGAAGCTGTCCGGCCCTTCGCCCGGGCCATAGGTGAACAGGCTGTCGGCTGCGTCGGACACGCGCCAGTCCTCGCGGAACTGGCCATAGACGCCGAATACCCCGGCCTCCGGATCATCGCCAAAGACCAGCGGCTGCGTCAGCGGCGTGCCATCGGCCAGCACAAGGTCGTTGGACGCATCGCCGTCAAAATTGCCCAGAAGCCCCGTGACATTGCCCTGCCAGGCGGTGTCCAGCGCAATGCCGATATCCACCCTGTCGCCCACGACCGTGACCACCACGGCCGAAAAGCCGCTGTCCATGCTGCCGTCGCGCGTGTGCACGATCATGTAGGTGTCGCCATCGCGATACACCCGGTCATGGCCGACGCTGACGAACCCTTCGTTCGGGATGGTCCGGGCCTCGCCGTTGATCAGCAGCGTGTCGGGGCCGCGTGCGCTGATCATCACCGGGCCGCCATGGAGTTGCACCGCGACAGCGGTGTTGGCGGTCACGTTCTCGCCCACCGGTTCCATGCGGGCCTGCACCTGGAAATCGCTGGAGTCGGTGGCGCGGGTCAGCACGTATTCGCCCGCCGCGTGGAAGTCATAGCCGACCCCGTCCAGCGTCAGAAGGTGCGGGTCGCCCATGGCAAAGGCCAGATTGACATCGGGCAGCGGCGGCAGGCCGAAGCCTTCAAGCGCGATATCCACAAGCTCGATGAACTGGCCCGGGTTGGCGATGTTCTCGGCGCGCAGCAGCTCCACGCCATCAGGCGCGGTGATGACCAGCGACTCGAAGGCGATCCCCGCCAGATCGCGCACGTCCGGCGGTATGGGGCCGGTGCCGAAAGTGTCGATGATGGGGTTGAGGAAGGGCCGCAGGTCGGTCAGGTCGAGGCGGATCCAGTCCACATCGCCCACAAAATCAATGGCGCCGGTGAAGTTCTTTGCGGGGAACAGTTCATAAGGGGTCGTAATATCCGCCGGTGCGTCGCCCATGTCCTCGCGGGTTTCGGGATTGTCCTCGTGCGCGCTATCCCAGCCGCCCATGAACGACCGGTACTGACCGGTCTGCGCCTGCCAGTCCACGCCCGCCGGGTCCGCGGATGCCGAAACTTCAAGATAGTAGATGCCCGGGTCGAAATCGAAGAGTTCTACCCGGGCAATGTTCGGCCCGTCTTCGGAAAAGCTGAAGAAGCTGACCCCTTCGGTGACCTCTTCGCCTGCGGAGTCGAAGATTCGCACCACCGGCACGATCTGCGACCGTGGCGGGTCGAAGAATTCCACCAATGCGTTCAGATCGATGTCGGCCCCGGTCAGGGTGAACTGATACCCGTCCAGGAAGACCTCGGCCAGGCCATCGTCCACGCTGAAGCTGGCCAGCACGTCGCCCGCGTCGCGCAGGGTCAGGCCGGTGAAGCCGTAGCCCGAAAGCTGCGCAAGCGCCTCCTCGACCGTGTCGTAATCGACGCTGAAAATCTCGATCAGGTCGAAAATCTCGCTCAGGGTGACCGGGAAGCCGCCCGTCAACGCGATACTCTGGTCGCCGCTGGTGAGCAGGAAGCTTTCGGGCGCAAGGTCGAGGCGCAGGATTTCAATGCTGCCGTATTCCAGCGTGATCGCGTCGAACGCGCCGGTGGCCGTGGCATCATCGAGCGCTTCGAACAGGTCCTCGATATCGCTGACAGGGCCGATGCCGCTGCCGGTGAGCGCGAGTGTGTAGAGGATGGGCTCGAATGGATCGAGGCTTGCGAAGGTGGCCGCGATCCGGGTGGACGACAGTTCGACAATATCATCGAGCATGTCGAGATCGGCGTTTTCCAGCAAGCCCTGGAAGTCAAGCTGCAGCCCTTCGATCCGGGGCAGGGCCAGGTTGTCGATGTAGTCGTCGATGTTCGGTGCCAGCGTGACCGTTGCCATGTGCCTGTCCCTTTCGCGGTGAAATGCCCTTGCGCGCCCGTCTGGCGCAAATGCTTGAGAGTCATATGGAACAGATATAGCTATCCTTTCGGAGTATACGCAAGTGCGGGAGCATGCTGTCGTGAGACTTGTTGCGCTGACGGCGGCCGCGCGATCGCGAACGCGGCATGCCTGCGCGCCGCTTGGCGTGCTCATGATCGCGGGACTGTCTGCCTGCGCTCCCATGCCCGCGGTCGACCCTGTGATCCGGGCGGGCCTTAGCGTTGCGCAACCGGACCGCGCTTACGGTCGCGGCGCGCTGGATGCGGCGGTGGCGCAGTTCCTGGGACCCTATGCCGACAGGATCAATAGCGGGGCTAATGCCGGCGGCAGGCCCTTTTCCACCGGTGGCGGGTTGGAATGGTCCGAACGCGGCGCGCGCGAGCTTGCGCTGCTTGCGCAGGCCGCGCAGCCGCTTGGCGGGGAATGGTCGGCAGTCGGCACCCTCGGCCTCGGCACGGGACGGGCGCGCTATGACCTGCCGCGCGGCGCGGGTATCCTGACTGATCCCATCACCATCGCTGCGAAAACCCGCTTTGCCGAAGCCGATGTGATGCTGATGCGCCCGGTGCTGCCGGACCTGCCGGGGCAGATCGACCTGGGGTTTGGCGCCGGGGTGCGCGCCACGCAGAGCGACATGCACCTGCGCTCGGCGCTGCTGGACGTGCAAAGCCGCCACCGCGAGCAGCGCGGCTTCGTGCAGGCCACGGTGGCGTATGCGCCGCCCCGGACCGACCAGGTGCAGCTTTTCGGCGAAGCCCGCTACTACGGGCGCTCCAAGGGCGGATTGCGCGGCGGGCTGCGCCTGCGGTTCTGACGCGCCCTTTACGCGTCTCCGCCCGCCAGTGTGACCAGCGCGTGGCGCTTCTTGCCCGCGGTCAGCTTCAGGGGCTGGGCCAGTTCCGCGGCCTGCACCATCTGCCCGGCATCGGTCACCACCACATCATTGGCGCGCGCGCCGCCCTCGGCGATCAGCCGCTTCGCCTCCTTGCCCGATTTCGCCAGCCCCGCGCGCACGAAAAGCTGCGCCATCGGCAGGCCCGTGCCCAGGTCTTCGGCGCGCAGCGCCAGTGTCGGCAGGTCCTCACCGGTGCCGCCCCGCTCGAACACCGCGCGCGCCGTGGCCTCTGCCGCCGCCGCCGCCTCGGCCCCGTGGCACAGGCTGGTGACTTCGTTGGCCAGGATGATCTTGGCGGCGTTGATCTCCGAGCCTTCCAGCGCGCCCAGCCGGTCGCACTCGGCCACCGGCAATTCGGTATAGAGCTTCAGGAAGCGGCCCACATCGGCATCGGTGGTGTTGCGCCAGAATTGCCAGAATTCATAGGGCGACAGCATGTCCGCGTTCAGCCAGACCGCGCCGTCGGCCGACTTGCCCATCTTCCGCCCGTCCGAGGTGGTCAGCAGCGGCGTGGTCAGGCCGTAAAGCTCGGCATCCGCGATCCGCCGCGCCAGGTCGATCCCGTTGACGATATTGCCCCACTGGTCCGACCCGCCCATCTGCAACAAGCAGCCGTGACGGCGGTAAATCTCCACAAAATCATAGGCCTGCAGGATCATGTAGTTGAATTCCAGGAAGCTGAGTGATTGCTCCCTGTCCAGCCGCGATTTCACGCTCTCGAACGAAAGCATCCGGTTGACGCTGAAATGCCGCCCCACGTCGCGCAGGAAATCGAGGTAATTCAGCCCGTCCAGCCAGTCGGCGTTGTTCAGCATCACCGCATCCGCCGCCCCGTCGCCGTAGCGCAGGTACTTGGCGAACACGGCCTGCATCCCGGCGATGTTCGCGTCGATGGCGGCGGCATCCAGCAGCGGGCGCTCCTCGGCGCGGAAGGACGGATCGCCCACCTTGGTGGTCCCGCCGCCCATCAACGTGATCGGCTTGTGGCCGGTCTTCTGGAACCAGCGCAGCACCATGATGTTCAGCAGATGCCCCACATGCAGCGACCGCGCCGTGGCGTCATAGCCGATATAGGCCGGGACCACACCGGCCCGCAAAGCCTCGTCCAGCCCCTGCAGGTCGGTGCAGTCGGCCAGGAAACCACGCTCCTGCATCACGGCCAGGAAGTCCGATTTCGGGCGATAGGGGGTCATTTCCGCTTGTCCTCGGCTCGGGGTTGCGGCTGTCTATAGCGGGCAGGCGGGACAAGGAAAAGGGCATGCGCAAGGGCAGGACCGCGCCGATGCCGATGCGGGCGCTGGGCACCATGTCGGGCACCTCGCTTGACGGGGTGGATGCGGCGGTGCTGATCACCGATGGCGCGCGCATAGCGGGCTTCGGCGAAACCGCCTTCCGCCCCTACAGCGTCGATGAGCGCGCCACCTTGCGCGCCGCGCTGGGCCGCTGGCCGGGCGAAACGGGGGTGGCGGCCGCGGCCGAGGTGGTCGAGATCGCCCATGCCGAAGTCATGGCCGGGTTCGCTGGCATCGACATCGCGGGCTTCCACGGCCAGACCCTGGCCCATGATCCGGACAATCGCCGCACCCATCAGGCCGGCTGCGGCGCGGTGCTGGCCGATGCGCTGGGCGTGCCCGTGGTCTGGGATTTCCGCAGTGCCGACATGGAACTGGGCGGGCAGGGGGCGCCGCTCGCGCCGTTCTACCACTTCGCGCTGGCCCGCCACATCGGCGCCACCGCACCGCTGGTGTTCCTCAACCTCGGCGGGGTGGGCAACGTGACCTGGGTGGACCCGGCTCAACCGACCCCCGAGGCACCGGGCGCGCTGCTCGCCTTCGACACCGGGCCGGGGAATGCGGCGCTGGATGATCTGATGCTGGCGCGGCGCGGCGCCGCGCGCGACGAAGGCGGCGCGCTTGCCGCACGCGGTGCCGCGGATCGGGCCGTGATCGACGCCCTGCTGGCCGAACGCTTCTTTCACCGGATCCCGCCGAAATCGCTCGACCGCGGCGCCTTTGCCGCGCTCGCCGCGCGGGTCGCTCACCTTGATGACCCCGACGCCGCCGCCACGCTCGCCGCCTGCACCGCCGCCACCGTGGCCGCCGCCGAACAGCACTACCCCGCACCGCCCGCGCGCATGCTCGTCACCGGTGGCGGGCGCCACAACGCGACCCTCATGGCCATGATCGCCGAGGCCGTGGCCTGCCCCGTCGCCCCGGTCGAGGATGCGGGCCTTGACGGCGACATGCTCGAGGCGCAGGCTTTCGCCTATCTCGCCGTGCGGGTGGCGCGCGGCCTGCCCACATCCTGCCCCGGCACCACGGGTGTGGCCGCCGCGGTCGGTGGCGGCCAGATCAGCCGCCCTTGAGCCGCCCCCGCGCCCCCCCCGAGCGGCCCTGGCACGATCATGCCGGCATCATCTGTGCAAAAATATCCTCAGGGGGTGAATGCGCGCTTCGCGCGCAGAGGGGGCAGAATGCCCCCTTGCCCCGGCCAGCGCGGCAGCACCTAGATCTCGGCAAAGCGCGCCAGCGCGCCCGCCATGAAGCGCGCGCGCGTCTCCGGCGCTTCCATCATCAACTCGTGCTCGGCGCCGTCAAAGACCTCCAGCGCGCCGCCGGGCCAGGCGGCCATGCGCCGTTCGATCGCCTCCGAACTCACGATTTTCTCGCGCGTGCCCAGTCCGCAATACGCGGGCAGTGCAGGCGCGGGGCGGCGGTCCAGCGCCGCCACCTCGTCCAGCGCCGCGCCGAGCCAGCGCAGGCTTGGTGCGCCGAGCCGTAATTCGGGGTGCGCGTTCACCTGATGCTGCAT
The DNA here is from genome assembly GCA_020832705.1 of Paracoccaceae bacterium. Classification (GTDB taxonomy): domain Bacteria; phylum Pseudomonadota; class Alphaproteobacteria; order Rhodobacterales; family Rhodobacteraceae; genus Rhabdonatronobacter. Next base: position 13,767 of record JAFIEE010000009.1, on the reverse strand, counting down.
CCAGGCATAGGTTTTGGGGTCGGTCGTCAGCTCGTTGTTGTCGAACGGGTTTTCCCACAGCCTGAACTCGATCCCGGCACCGGGGACCGGCACGCCATCGCGCCCCGTCAGCCGCGCCGCCCGCGCCAGCCCGGCCATGCCCAGCCGCATGAACCGCCCCGCGCGCAGCCCCCACATCGGCGCGCTGAACGCCGCTGCGTGGGCCGAAAGCCCCTCCATCAGTGCCCGCAGCGCGATGCAGCCGCCCATGGAATGGGCCAGCACCACCCGCGGCAGATCGACGGGGAAAAGCGCCGCCAGCGCCTCGGACCACGCGGCAACATCACGTTGAAAGTCGCTGAAATCGCTGACATAACCCAGCAGCGGGTCGCCATGCAGCCGGTCCGAAAGCCCCTGGCCGCGCCAGTCGATCACCGACACCGGGTGCCCCGCGGCCACCAGATCGGCCACCACCCGGCCATATTTCTCGATCACCTCGGTCCGGCCGGGAAACAGCATCACCACCGCGCCGTCGCCGCCCGGCCAGTGCGCCATGCGCAGCCGCACGCCATCGGGCGCGCGGATCCACTGCGCCTGCCCGCCCGGCGGCGCGTCGGCAACAGCCCGGAACAGCGGCGCGGCGTCCAGGGTCACCCCAGCGCCGCGGCCAGTTTCATCGCCATGCCCATGTTGCCGTCGATCTTGAGCTTGCCGCCCATGAAGGCCATGGTCGGGCTCAGGTCGCCCTCGAGGATGCCGCGGAACGTGTCGGCGCTGGCGGTCAGCGTCACATCGGCGTCTTCGTCGCCTTCGCGCACGCCGTTTTCATCCACCATGATGCTGCCTTCGTCGTCGATGACGAACTTCGCCGAGCCGTCGAACCCGCCGGACATCTTTGCGGACAGGGCGGTCACGGCCTCGCTGATGGTATCGCTCATATGTTACTCCGTTTGTGATGGGGCGGATATGGTATTTTCCGTCCTCTGCGCTACACTCGGACTATGGCGACAGGGCATGACAGACTCAATCGTGCCGTTGCGGCATTTCTGGCCGGGCTGCTCATGGCGGCGCCGGTCGGTCCGGGGCGTGCGCTGGGCGAAACGGTCGGATCGGGTCCGCTGCCGCAGGGGGCAGCGCCGCCGGTCGTCGATGACGAGGTGCGCGCCCTGCTCGAGGAACTGGCCGACCCCGAACAGGAGCGCTGGCAGCGCGTGGAGCGCCGCATCCTGCGCATCTGGTCGCAATCCGGCTCGGCCTCGGCGGACCTGCTGCTGCAGCGCGGGCGCGAGTCGCTGCGCACCGGCGATCCGCGCTCGGCGATCGAGCATCTGACCGCGCTGGTGGACCACGCGCCCGGATTTGCCGAAGGGTATCACGCCCGGGCCACGGCTTTCTTCATGGCCGATCAGTATGGCCCCGCCGTCTCCGACATTCAGGAAACGCTGCGCCTGAACCCGCTTCATTTTGGCGCGCTGTCGGGGCTGGGCGTGATCCTCGAGGAACTGGAGATGAAGGCCGAGGCGCTCGCGGCGTTCCGGGCGGCCCATGCTATACATCCCCACCGCCCTGACGTAAAACGCGCCATCGAACGGCTGGAACTTGCGCTGGACGGGCGGCCCCTCTGAACGGGCCGATTGCGTGCGCAACCTTCACGTCGGCCAGATCGTGCAGGCGGGACAGCGAAGAACGGGCAGAAGGCAGTCATGAACATGCGCGCGCAGTCCCGGGCGGTGGCCGTTCTGGGTCCGACGAACACCGGCAAGACGCATTACGCCATCGAACGGATGCTGGCGCATCGCACCGGGGTCATCGGCCTGCCGCTGCGGCTTCTGGCACGCGAGGTCTATGACCGCATCCGTGCCCTGCGCGGCCCCGATGTGGTGGCGCTGGTCACCGGCGAGGAACGGATCGTGCCGGACCGCACCCGGTATTGGGTCTGCACGGTCGAGGCGATGCCGCTGGAGATCGGCGCCGATTTCGTGGCGGTGGACGAGATCCAGCTTTGCGCCGACCCGGAGCGGGGCCATGTGTTCACGGATCGGCTGTTGCACGCGCGCGGGTTGCACGAGACGCTGTTCATGGGCTCGGACACCATGCGCGGGGCGATTGCCGCGCTGGTCCCCGGCGTGCAGTTCCAGCGCCGCGAGCGGCTGTCCACGCTGGGCTATGCCGGGTCGAAGAAGCTCAGCCGGATGCCCGCGCGCAGCGCCATTGTCGGGTTCTCGGTGGAAAACGTCTATGCCATCGCCGAGTTGCTGCGCCGCCAGAAGGGGGGCGCGGCGGTGGTCATGGGGGCGCTCAGTCCGCGCACCCGCAACGCGCAGGTGGCGCTCTATCAGAACGGCGATGTGGATTACCTGGTCGCCACCGATGCCATCGGCATGGGGCTGAACCTGGATATCAAGCATGTGGCGTTTTCGGCCACGCGCAAGTTCGACGGGCGGCGGATGCGCGATCTGGGCGCGGATGAGCTGGCGCAGATCGCGGGCCGGGCGGGGCGGCACATGGCGGCGGGCACTTTCGGCGTGACCGGCGAAGCGCGCCCGATGGGCGCCGAAACCATCGAGGCCATCGAATCGCACCGTTTCGCCCCGGTGCGCAAGCTGCAATGGCGCAACGCGGCGCTGGACTTCGGCACCTCGGCGCGGCTGATTGCTTCACTGGAGCGGCAAACCGGCGATGACTGGCTGACCCGGGTGCGCGATGCCGATGACCTGCTGGCGCTCAAGGCGTTGGCCGATGACCCCGAGGTGGCACCCCGGCTGCGCGGGCCGCAGGATGTTCGGCTGTTGTGGGATGTCTGCCGCATCCCGGACTTTCGCGGCATATCGGCCAGTGAACACGCAGGGCTGCTGGCGCGGCTCTACGGGTTCTTGCATGATTCGGGGCGGATACCCACCGACTGGCTGGCCCGCAACGTGGGGCGGATTGACCGCACCGACGGGGACATCGACACGCTGTCACGGCGGCTGGCCTTCGTGCGGACATGGACCTATGTGGCGCAGCGCCGGGGCTGGGTGGATGATGAAAGCCATTGGCGCGAGGCGACGCGCGCGGTAGAAGACCGCCTGTCGGACGCGCTGCATGCGCGGCTGACCCAACGGTTCGTGGACCGGCGCACGAGCGTTCTCATGCGGCGGCTCAAGCAGAAGGAGAGCCTTGTGGCCGAGGTGAACGACAAGGGCGAGGTAACGGTCGAAGGTCAGTTGATCGGCCGGCTGGAGGGGTTCCGCTTCCGGCCGGACCAGACCACCAGCCCCGACGAGGCGCGCACCCTGCGCAAGGCCGCGCAGGCGGCGCTCGTGCCGCATTTCCATCTGCGCGGGGACCGGATGTACAACGCGCCGGACACGGAGTTCGAACTGACCGAACAGGGCGGGCTGATGTGGGGCACCGATGCGGTGGGCAAGCTGACCGCCGGGGCCGACGCGCTGCGTCCGCAGACCGAGGCTTTCGTCGATGACGAGGCCGGGCCGGATGTGGCCGAGAAGGTCCGCCGCCGCCTCCAGCATTTCATCGACCGCAAGGTGGCGGCGCTGTTCGAGCCGCTGCTGGCCATGTCGCGCGACGAGGCGCTGACCGGGCTGGCGCGCGGCTTCGCCTTCCAGATGGTCGAGGCGATGGGGATTCTCCCGCGCGAGAAGGTGGCGCAGGACGTGCGCGGGCTGGACCAGGAGGCACGCGGCAGCCTGCGCAGGCATGGCGTGCGCTTCGGGCAGTTCACGGTGTTCCTGCCCGCGCTGCTGAAGCCCGCACCGACGCGGTTGCGGCTGGTGCTGGCGGCGCTGCACGCCGGGCGCAGCGAGTTTCCCGAAAGCCCGCCGCCGGGGCTGGTGACGATCCCCAATCTGGCCGAGGTGCCGCCCGAGGATTACCTGCTGGCGGGCTATCGCCCCGCAGGCCAGCGCGCGATCCGGGTGGACATGCTGGAGCGGCTGGCCGACCTGCTGCGCCCGCAGGACAGCCGCGCCGGGTTCGAGGCCACGCCCGACATGCTGTCGATCACCGGCCTGACGCTGGAACAGTTCGCCGATCTGATGGCCGGGCTCGGCTATGCCGCCGAGCGTGGCGAGCGGGTGAAACAGCCCCCCGCGCCCGAGGCGCCCGATCCATCCGGAGCGGTGGCAGGGACCGACGCGGCTGCGGCGACCGATCAGCAGCCCGATGACAGCGCCCCCGTGCCTGATGCCCCCCCCGCCCCCGAGTCCGATGCAGCTTCCGCCGATGCCGCCCCCGCCGATGGCATGCCCGGGACCCCGGACGTGGTCGCCGGGACCGAAACCGCGCCGACCGAAGGTGCCGCCAGCCCCGAGGCACCGGCTGCGGCATCCCCCGAAGCGGCGCCCGAGGCGACGCCTGAAGGGGAGGGCGCGGCGATGGCAGACGCTGCGCCCACTCCCGAAACGCCCGCCGAAGCGCCCTCCGAAGCGCCTGCCGAACCCCTCTCTGAACCTTCCGCCGAAGCCACCGAAGTCGCCGAAGCCGCCGGGGGTGCGGGCGAAGCCGCCCCCGAGGTGGAGGTCTATTTCACCTTCACCTGGGCCCCGCGCCCGCGCCGGGGTGCCGGTCGGGGCGAGCGGCGCGCGCCCCGCGCAAACGACGGCGAGCCCGGCGCGAAATCCGGCAAGCCCAGGGGCAAGCCGCGCAAGGACAAACCCTCGGGCGAGCGCCGCTCCGGCCCGCCAAAAGGCAAGCGCGACGACAAGCCCGCCACCTACAGTTCCGGCCCGCGCAAGTCCGACCGCATCGACCCTGACAACCCCTTCGCCGCCGCGCTGATGGGGCTGCGGGACAAGACCTGAGCGCATGGACGCGGAACCGGCCTCGCTCCGCCTGGACAAATGGCTTTGGCATGCGCGGTTCTTTCGCACACGGACACTGGCCGCCAGGGCGGTGGCGGGGCAGGGGGTGCGCGTGAACGGCGCGCGGGTGACCAAGCCTGCCGCTGCCGTCAGCCCCGGCGACGTGCTGACCTTTGCCATCGGCGCGCGGGTCTGCGTGGCCCGCGTGCTTGCGCTCGGCACCCGGCGCGGCCCCGCCCCCGAGGCGCGCGCGCTCTACGAGGACCTGTCGCCCGCCCCGTGATCCGTCCGCGCCGCGCGCCAGCCCCGGCGGGCGGCCCGAAAAGCGCGCCCGGCGGGTTTTCGACGCAGCCCGCCGCGATGCGCTTGATTGATCGGGCACACTTGATTAGTTCCCCCGGGAAAGACCCCCCGTGACCGAAGCTCTGGGACGCGCGACATGACCTATGTGGTGACCGACAACTGCATCGCCTGCAAATACACCGACTGTGTGGAGGTCTGCCCGGTGGATTGCTTCTACGAGGGCGAGAACATGCTGGTCATCCACCCGGATGAATGCATCGACTGCGGCGTGTGCGAGCCCGAATGCCCCGCCGATGCCATCCGCCCCGACACCGAACCCGACATGGACCGCTGGGTGGAGTTCAACCGCAAGTATTCCGAGATGTGGCCTGTCATCATCACCAAGAAGGACCCGCTGCCCGGCGCCGATGACCGCGATGGCGAGTCGGGCAAGCTGGAGAAGCTTTTTTCCGAGGCGCCGGGCGAGGGCGGCTGACCGAAGCCTCCGCGCGCGCCGGGAGTTGACGCAGCGTAAGGCGCGCCAATGGAAGCGCTGGTTGCGTTCGGGACTTTGATTCGCACCCGTTTTGTGTTAAGACTTTGTCATACGAAACTGCAACCTGTCCCGCGCAACGGCAGAACTGCTCGTCTGTCGCTCGCTTTTTGTCGCTCTATTTCGTCGTTCGGGGGGCTTTGCCTGTCGAGGGGCGAATTTCTGCGCGCCATGGGACCCCGGGGGAATAAGAATGTCGAAAGCCAGGAAGGCCGAGTTCCGGCCCAACGACCACGTCGTGTATCCCGCTCATGGTGTGGGCAAGATCGTCTCGATCGAAGAGCAGGAAATTGCCGGGATCAGTCTGGAACTCTTCGTGATCTCGTTCGAAAAGGACAAGATGACGCTGCGCGTGCCCACCAACCGGGCCGTGGATGTGGGCATGCGGTCACTGTCCTCGCCCGATGTGGTGGACAAGGCCCTGGCGACCCTGCGGGGCAAGGCGCGGGTGAAGCGGGCCATGTGGTCGCGCCGCGCTCAGGAATACGAGCAGAAGATCAATTCCGGTGATCTGCTGGCCATCGCCGAAGTGGTGCGCGACCTGCACCGCAACGATGACCAGCGCGAACAGAGCTATTCCGAGCGTCAGCTCTACGAGGCCGCGCTGGAGCGCCTGACCCGCGAAGTGGCCGCCGTCAGCGGCGGCGATCAGGCGCGCGCGCAGGCGCAGGTGACCGAGGTGCTGCTCTCGCGCGCCGCCTGAGCGGCCCGAATCGTGACCGGATGGCCGCGTCCTGCCGGGGCGCGGCCTTTTGCTTGCGCGCAGCCTGGGTGCCCGGAGCCGGAACCGGCTGACCGGCCTTGCCCCGGCGGTTGCCCCTGCCGTATAGCAGGGCGCCAGCGCCCGAGCTGAACACGCATCGACACAACAGACCCGGAGTCCCCATGGCAGGTCATTCCAAATGGGCCAACATCCAGCACCGCAAGGGGCGGCAGGATGCGGTCCGTGCCAAGCTGTTTTCCCGCCTTTCCAAGGAAATCACCGTCGCCGCCAAGATGGGCGACCCTGATCCGGACAAGAATCCCCGCCTGCGGCTGGCGATCAAGGAAGCCAAGTCGAACTCGATGCCCAAGGACAACATCGAGCGCGCCATCAAGAAATCGCAGGGCGGGGATGCCGAGAATTACGAGGAAATCCGCTACGAGGGTTATGGCCCCGGCGGGGTTGCGATCATCGTCGAGGCGATGACCGACAACCGCAACCGCACCGCCTCGAACGTGCGGTCGACCTTTGGCAAGCACGGCGGCAATCTGGGCGAAACCGGCTCGGTCGGATTCATGTTCGACCGCATGGGGCAGGTGGTCTATCCCGGCGCGGTCGGCGACGCCGAGACCGTGCTGCTGGCGGCGATCGAGGCCGGCGCCGAGGACGTGGAAAGCGCGGACGAGGAACACGTCATCTGGTGCCAGGCGGGGGATCTGAACGCGGTCTCGACCGCGCTGGAGGAAGCCCTGGGCGAATCCGAGGCCACGCGGCTGGTCTGGCGCCCGCAGACGACGACCGAACTGGATCTGGAAGGCGCGCAGAAGCTCATGCGGCTGATCGAGGCGCTGGAGGATGACGACGACGTGCAATCCGTGACCGCGAATTTCGAGGTCTCGGACGCCGTGATGGCCGAGCTCTGAGCGCGGCAGCGGATGCCGGGGGGCGCTGAGCGATTGTCCCGCGCGCCCCGGGCGAGGTCGCGCTGCGCATGGCCCGACCTGTCGCGCCCGCGGGTAGCGTCTTGCGCTGCGGTGACGGGTCAGGCGGGGCGCGGTGCCCGGTCCGTGGCCGTGGCCAGAAAACCGTCGATCCGCGCGGCCACCTCGGCGGGGTGGGTCAGCGGCAGCATGTGCCCCGCCCCGGCCACAACCGCCTGCCGGGCCTGCGGCAGGCGCGCCGCCAGCGCCTCGGTGATGGCGGCGGTCACGGGGGGCGATGCCGCGCCATGCAGCAGCAGCACCGGCAGCGTCAGCGCTTCGATTCGCCCCGGCGCCAGCATCCCGGCACTGTCGTCCTGAAGCGCGGGTGTGCTGGCGGCAATCAGGGGCATCTGCGCGGCCAGCCGGTCCTGCACCGGCGCGGGCAGCGCATCCCAGGGCGTGCCGTCGCCCCAGCGGTCCAGGAACGCCCGCGCCGCGCGCGCATGATCGCCGTCGCGCATGGCGCTGGCGAAGCCGGTTTCGGCGGCGAGATGGGCGCCATGGCGTGGATCGGACCGCGCCGCGGCAAAGAGCACCGGTTCGATGAGCACCAGCGCCGCCACCGCGTGCGCATGTTCCAGAGCCAGCCGCAGCGCCACCGTGCCGCCAAAGGAATGCCCGATCACCACCGCCGGTGGCCGTCCCTGCAGCACCGTCACCGCCTGCGCCGTCACCGCGTCATGATAATCGCCCGCCCCGTCCCAGCCTGGTGCGCGCCCGTGCCCCGGCTGATCGAAGGCGTGTGCGTCCAGCGGCGTGGTCAGCGCATCCATCAATGCCGCCCAGCCGCCGCTGTGGCCCAGCGAACAGTGCAGCAGCAGCGCCGGGCGCGCCCCCGGCGTGCCGAAGCGCATGCGCGGTCCGGCGCTCAGGCCTCCACCTCCAGATGCGCCGCCAGCATGTCCAGCCGATCCTGCCCCCAGAACCTTTCGCCCCCGACCACGAGGAACGGAAACCCGAACACCCCCTCGGCGACGGCCAGTTCGAGATTGCGCGCATAGGTTTCGGCGCCCACCAGCATCCCGGAATCCGCCAGTCCGGGATCGAAGCCTGCGCCTTCCAGACAGTCCCGGATCACCGCATCCTCGGCGATGTCGCGCTCTTCTTCCCAGCAGGCGCGGGTCAGCGCGCCCAGAAGCGCCGCCATGTCGCCCCCGCCGGCGGCCTGCGCGGCGATCAGCGCATAGGAGGCGGGCGCGGGGTTGGTGGGGAAATGCCGTGGCTCCAGCACCATGGGCAGGCCATGATGCGCCGACCAGCGGCGCAATTCCTGCATGCGATAGGTGCGGCGTGACTCGTGCCGCTGGGCCAGCGGCAACCCGCCGGTGCGGGAAAAGAGTGCGCCCGGATCCACCGGCAGATAGCGCAATTCCGCACCGGCGGCGGCGGCGATCCGCGCCGGGCGGTCCCCGGCCATGTGCACCCAGGGCGACACCGGGGTCAGATAATAATCGATCCTGGCCATGGCTGTGCCCCCTCCCTCGGTGCCGTATCCCGCATGATCAGGACGGAACGGCGCGCTTGAAACTCTGGGACAGGGTGGTAAGCGGTGTCAACCCGCCGATTCCCGGCGCCATCGTGTTGCCTGCGACCGCCGCATACGCCCTGCCATCCCCCCAAAACCCGAGGACGCCATGCCCGCCACCAGCGAACCGAAACTCATCTCCGGCAACGCCAACCGCACGCTGGCGCGCGGCATTGCCCGGCGCATGTCCATGCATCGCGGCATGACCGTGGACCTCGTGGATGCCCGGGTCGAGCGGTTCAGCGACCAGGAAGTGTTCGTCGAGGTGTTCGAGAACGTGCGCGGCGAGGACATGTTCATCATCCAGCCGACATCGAACCCCGCCAACGATAACCTGATGGAACTGCTGATCATCGCCGACGCGCTGAAGCGGTCCTCGGCGGCGCGGATCACCGCCGTCATCCCCTATTTCGGTTACGCCCGGCAGGACCGGCGCACCAAGGCACGCACGCCGATTTCCGCCAAACTGGTGGCCAACATGATCGCGCAGGCGGGGATCGAACGGATTCTGACGCTGGACCTGCACGCGGCGCAGATTCAGGGTTTCTTCGATATCCCGGTGGACAACCTCTACGCCGCGCCGGTGTTCGCGCTGGATGTGATGCACCATTTCAACGGGCGGCTGGAAGATGTGACCATCATCTCGCCGGACGTGGGTGGAGTGTCGCGCGCGCGGGAACTGGCCAAGCGGGTGGGCTGTGCGCTGGCGATCGTGGACAAGCGGCGCGAGAAACCCGGCGAAGTGGCCGAAATGACCGTGATCGGCGAGGTTGCGGGCAAGACCTGCATCATCGTCGATGACATCTGCGACACCGCCGGAACCCTGTGCAAGGCCGCCGAGGTGCTCATGGATGCCGGTGCGACCGAGGTGCACAGCTACATCACCCATGGCGTGCTCTCCGGCCCGGCGGTGGAGCGGATCACCAGTTCGGTGATGAAATCGCTGGTCATCACCGATTCCATCGAACCCCGCCCCGAGGTGAAGGCCGCGCCCAACATCCGGATCGTCCCCATGGCGCCGATGTTCGCGCAGGCGATCCTGAACACCTGGGGCGGCACGTCGGTATCCTCGCTCTTCGATCACGATGCGCTCGTGCCGATCTACGAATGGCTCTACCACCGCGAGGATTGAGTGCGCGCGGCGTCGGTCCGCCCCGCCCCTGCGCGCGCGCAGGGGCAGCGCCCCCCAAGTGCCAAGGGCGGGCGGGCGGCGCCCCCCCCCCCGCGGCGGCGGGGGGGGGCGCGCCCCCCCCAGGGGGGGGGGGGGGGGGGGGGGGGGGGGTGTGGGGGCGCTTCCGGTGCCTCAGCCCCGGATCACCGGCAACGGGATATGCTCGTCGCGGTCCTCGGGCGGCAGGTCGAACAGGCCCCGGCCCCAGCGTTCGGCCCGCCATTCGTCCTTGGCGGCCTGAATCCTCTCGCGCGAGGATGCCACGAAGTTCCACCAGATATACCGCGGGCCGCCCATCGTGGCGCCCCCCAGCGCCATCAGCCGCGCGCCCTGCGGCCCGGCCTGGACGGTGATCCGGTCACCGGGGCGAAACACCATCATGCGCCCGGCCTCGAAATCCTGCCCGGCGATGCCGACCGACCCTTCGGTGATGTAGAGCCCGCGATCCTCGTGATCGTCGGGCAGGGGAAAGCGCGCGCCGGGTGCCAGCACCACGTCCAGATAGAAGGTTTCGGAATACAGCCGCGCCGGGGCCGTGGCGCCATAGGCGGTGCCCAGGATCAGCCGCGCGGTGATGCCGGTGTCGGTGATCGCGGGCAGCGCGCTTTCGCCATGATGCTCGAAGAACGGCGCGTCATCCTCGCGGTCCTCGGGCAGGGCGAGCCAGGTCTGGATACCGAACAGGCTGGACGGCCCGCTGCGTGCCGCCTGCGGCGTGCGTTCGGAATGGGTCACGCCGCGGCCCGCCATCATCCAGTTCAGCGCGCCGGGGCGGATCACCTGATCGGCGCCGGTGCTGTCGCGGTGGTGGAATTCGCCGCGGTAGAGATAGGTCACCGTGCCCAGTCCGATATGCGGATGCGGGCGCACATCCACGCCTTGCCCGGTCAGGAACTCGGCCGGGCCAGCCTGATCGAAGAAGATGAAGGGGCCGACCATCTGGCGCTTGGGCGCGGGCAGCGCGCGGCGCACCTCGAACCCGCCGATATCGCGGGCGCGGGGGACGATCAGGGTTTCGATGGCGTCGGCGCCCACGTCATCGGGGCAGCCGGGGTCAAGTGTGGGGTTCCAGCTCATGTCGGGTCCTCCTGTTCGCGGAACGTCAGCCTAACGGCGTCAGCACCTCCGGCACAGGGGAAATTCCGCGCGCCTCAACCCGTCGCCGAGCCCGCTGCCGGGCGGGCGCGCCGGGCGCGGATCTGCCCGCCCAGTTCCAGCGTATAGGCGGCCAGCGCATCCATCGCCGCCGCCGCCGCCGCGGCGTCCCGCGCCGCCACCGCATCGGCCAGCGCGCCGTGCAGCGCGACGATCCGGGCGCGCGAGCGGGCGGTGAACGTGATCATGTTCATCAGGGGCTGCATCGCCTCGACCGCACCTGCCAGATGCCAGGACAGCACCGGGTTCGCCGCCGCATCCACCAGCGCACGGTGAAAGGCCACGTCCGAGGCGCAGAAATCCTCGTCGCTCAGCCCTTCGGTGCCTTGCCGCGCGATTTCGGCGCGCAGGGCGGCCAGATGCGCGGGGGCGCGGCGGGCGCAGGCCAAAGGCAGGCAGGCGCGCTCCAGCGCGAAGCGCGATTCGCAGGCGGTTTCAAAATCCACCCGGTTCATGGACAGAAGCAGCGTGGCCGTGGTGACCAGATGTTCCTGCGCCTCGTCAAAGCCCAGCCGGTTTACAAAGGCTCCACCGGTGGCGCCGCGCTGGGTCCGGATCAGGTTCTGCGCGGCCAGACGTTTCAGCGCCTCGCGCACCGTGGGGCGCGAGACGTTGAACTGCGCCGCCAGGTCCGATTCCGAAGGCAGCCGCCCGTCGGCGGGCAACTTCCCCTCCAGGATCGCATCGCGGATGGTGCGCGCGATCTGCTGGGAATAGTCCCGGTCGCTGTCCAGTTCGGTCTTCACGCGCGGCCCCACCTGTCGTTTCGTCTGTGCTTTTCAATTGTCAGACAATTATCGGTCTGATATGTCAGACATATCCGATTCACCGGGTCAGACCAAGCCCAAAGGGTGCGGGAAAGGGGGGGCTGATGCAGATTGCCGTGCAATTGCGCAGGATGCGGGCGCCCCATTGGCTGGGCTTCTACGCGCTGGTCATCGCGGGTTGGGCCGCGCTTTACGCGATGCAACTGCCCCCCGATCTGATCGCCGCCGCCCGGGTCTATGGCGCCGAATTCTGGGCCGCGCTCTGCACCGTGGAGCCGGGGCTGGCGGGCGCGCCGCAACTGTTCCTGATGTGGGCGATCATGGCGGGCGCCATGATGGCGCCGACGCTGGTGCCGACGCTCGCCACTTGGGATGATCTGGTTTCCACCGGCCACGCACCCGGTTTTGCGCTGCTGCTGGGCGGCTATCTGCTGGTCTGGCTGGGATTTGCGGTGCTGGCCACCGGCGCGCAGATCGCGCTGTCGGGCGCCGGGTTGCTCAACCCGCTGGGCGAAAGCACCAGCCGCTGGCTGAGCGCCGCCCTGCTGGCCGGGGCGGGGGTATATCAGTTTTCGACCCTCAAGGACGCCTGCCTGTCGAAATGCCGCCGCCCGCTGGCGTTCTTCATGGCGCATTGGAACGACGGCCCGTGGCGCATGGGACTGCGGCTGGGCGCGCTTTGCCTGGGCTGCTGCTGGGCGCTGATGGCGCTGGGATTTGTCGGCGGGACCATGAACCTGCTCTGGATGGGCGGGGCCATGGTGCTGATGACGCTGGAAAAACTGCCTGACATCGGGCGCCGCCTGACCCGCCCGCTGGGCTGGGCGCTGCTGGCCGCCGCGCCCGTGACCCTGATCATCTGAGGAGAGTCCAAAATGAGCGAAACACTGGAAAAGCAAGCGGTTGGCACTGTGCCCTGGGCCATCAAGGGCGAATTGATCCTGAACTGCAACTGCACCGTCTTCTGCCCCTGCGTGGTCTCCCTGGGCAAGCATGCGCCGACCGAAGGCCATTGCCAGGCCTGGTCCGGCGTGCGGATCGACAGCGGGCACTATGGCGACACCGACCTGAGTGGGCTGAACGTGGGGTTGATGCTGGAAATCCCCGGCCTGATGGCGCGCGGCAACTGGAAGGCGGCGGCGTTCATCGATGACCGCGCCTCGGAGGCCGCGTATGACGCGCTGGTCAACATCTTTTCCGGCGCGGCGCGGGGGACCACGGGGCTGTTCGGCCTGCTGGTCAGCGACTTCCTGGGTGCCGAGCGCGCGCCGGTTTCGTACGAGAACGAAGGCGAAAAGCGCCGCCTGATGGTGGGCAAGAAGATCCAGGGCGAGATCGTGCCCGTGCGCGGCGCCGACCCGGAGCGCGAGATCGTGGTGACCAACACCGAATACTGGATGGGCCCGGACATCACCGTCGCCACCGCCACCAAGGGCCGCGTGCGCGCTTTTGGCCGCGTCTGGGATTTCGACGGGCGCAGCGCTGAGATCTGTCAGATTGACTGGAAAGGCCCCGGACGGTGAACCTGCCGCTGCTGTCTCCCTCGCGCCGGTTGCGGCGCACCCCTTTCTCCGAGGGTGTCGAGGCCGCGGGCGTAAAGGCCTATACGGTCTATAACCACATGCTTCTGCCGACCGTTTTCCGGTCGGTGGAAGAGGACTACCACCACCTGAAGGCCGCCGTGCAAGTCTGGGATGTGGCCTGCGAACGGCAGGTGGAAATCCGCGGCCCCGATGCCGGGCGGCTGGTGCAGATGCTGACCCCGCGCGATCTGCGCGGAATGCTGCCGGGACAGTGCTATTATGTGCCCATCGTCGATGAAACCGGCGGTATGCTGAATGACCCGG
>JAFIEE010000008.1 GCA_020832705.1 Paracoccaceae bacterium | reverse complement strand
GCGGGGGGCGGGGGGGGGGGCCCCCCCCCCCCCCCCACCCCGCCTCAGCCCCGGAACACCCGCCAGGCCAGCGCCACCCGCGCAAGCGCCGTCACCAGACACAGCGCCCCGAACACCCAGGCCAGCGGCGCAAACCAGGCCGGAAACAGGCACAGCGCCACAAAGAACAGGATCGTCTCGGTCCCTTCCAGCAGCCCGCCGGTGAAATAGAGCGTCTTGACCCCGTGCCGGTCGCTGCGCATCCGCGCCTTCTCGGCCAGCACCGCAAAGCCCAGGAACGAGCCGCCGTTGACATAGAAACCCAGCAGCAGGAACGCCCCTGCCACCCCGTTCGCACCCGGGTCCAGCACCACGAAGGCCAGCGGAATCGCCGCGTAGAAGACATAATCCGCCACGATATCGAGGTATCCGCCGAAATCGGTCACCCCACGGCTGCGCGCCACCGCACCGTCCAGCCCGTCCGCCAGCCGCGAGGCCAGGATCAGCCCCAGCGCCAGCACGAACAGCCCCGCCATGATCGCTCCGGCCGCGGCCAGCCCCAGCGCCATTCCGGCCAGGGTGACGGCATTCGCCGAGATCCCGCGCCGGGCCAGCCGCGCGCCCATGCGGTCAAGCGGCGGGTCGATGATCGGTCGCAGATGACTGTCCAGCATGTCGTTTCCAGTGGCTCCGGCGCCCGCACCCCATGTCGGCACTCTACGGTGGTTCGGCGCAACAATCGAAACGGTTTCGCGCGGGGGCTCACCTTTGCGTGCGCCGCGCCCGCTTTTCCAGCCGATACGGTCCGCGGATCGGAAACACTCTTGTGATCTGCCCCCGCCCTGCTGGCCCACGCGGGTGCAACTGCGCTAGGGTGCCGGAACGCGAGGCGCAGATTGCAAGAGGCCCGAACGGATGCACAGGTGGATCGCCGCGGGCGCAGGGGCCGCACTGCTGGTGCTGGCCGCATGGGGCGGGTGGCGGTATCTGGCCGTGCCGCATGCGCTGGACCCCGAGGCGCAAGCCGCGCTCTATCGGACGCCGCTGCCCGCGCCACCGGGCGGCATGGATGTCTTTCACCTCGGCCACAGCCTGACCGGGCGCGACATGCCCGCCATGGTCGCGCAACTGGCCGATGCCGCCGGGATCGCGGGCCACAGCCATCACAGCCAGCTTGGCTGGGGCACCAGCCTGCGCGAACACTGGGACCCGGATCTGCCGATCAACGGTTTCGATGTGGAAAACGCCCACCCCCGCTACCGCGATGCCACCGAGGCCCTGCAGGCGGGCGTGGACGCGCTGGTGCTGACCGAGATGATCGATCTGGCGGACGCGATCCGCTACCATGACACGCCCCGTTATCTGGCCGAATGGGCGCGGGCGGCGCGGGCGGCGAACCCGGACGCCCGGATCTACCTCTACGAGACATGGCACTGGTGGACCGAGGGCGACGCATGGCCGGACCGGCTGGCGCGGGACGGCCCGGAACTCTGGGAGGGGACGGTTCTGGCGCGTGCCATGGCGCTTGACGGCGTGGGCACCGTGCATGTGATCCCCGGCGGGCGGGCGCTCGGCGCCTTTGTCCAGGCGCTCGAGGCGCAGGGCGGGCTGCCGGGGCTGGCCGACCGCGCGGGGCTTTTTGCCCATGTGGTCGACGCGGGCGATCCCGACGCGCCCGAAGACGCCATCGACCACATCCATCTGAACGACCTGGGCGCCTATCTGATCGCGCTTGTGCATCTGGCCACGCTCTATCACATTGACCCGCGCGGGCTGCCGCATGCGCTGAACCGGCATGACGGCACCGCCGCCGCCGCCCCTTCGCCCGAAGCGGCGGCGCTGATGCAGGAAACGGTCTGGGATGTGGTCCGGCAGGTCCCCGCCACCGGCGTTGCCCCCGACCGCTGAGGAGAGCCGCATGCGCTTGCCCCCGACCGCACCCGGCATGACTGTGACTGCCCTTTGCCTCGGCGTCCTGCTGATGCTTGGCGCACCCGGGGCATTCGCGCAGGAGGGAACACGCTCCCCGGCCGCCGCGGGCACCGATCCATGGCTGGGCATGAACCTGGCGGTGGCCTCGGACTGGAGCACGCAGGACCCCTTCATCGACAAGATGCGCCTTGGCCGCCGCTGGATCGGGCATCTGCCCGGGCAATGGGGCGGTTGGACCCATGACGACCTGCGCGCGGCAGGCGTTCTGGACGCGCAGGGCTGGCCCACCCGTATCCCGCCCGAACTGGAGGGCATTTCAACGCTGGTGCTGACCGCCATGCCCGAAGACGCCGCGGCCATGGCCGGGCGCTATCACGTCGCCCATGAAGGCAGGGGCCGGATCGAACTCTGGGGCCGGGCCGAGAATGTGATACCCGGGCGCGGACGCGCCGCCGGGCAGCTGACGTTCGACTACGCGCCGGGGGACGGGCTGGTGATGATCACCATCCGCCAGACCGACCCGGACGACCCGGTGCGCAACATCACCGTGGTGCATGAACGCCACCGCGACGCCTTCGAGCAGGGCGAGATCTTCAACCCGGACTGGACCGCCCGGCTGGACGGCCTGCGCCTGCTGCGTTTCTTGAATTGGGGTCGGACCAACAATTCCGCTCTGGCGCGCTGGGAGGATCGGCCCCGGATCGATGATTATTCGTGGGAGGGCACCGGCATCCCGCTGGAAGTCATGATCCGGCTGGCCAACGCGTTGCAGGCCGATCCATGGTTCACCCTGCCGCATCTGGCCGATGACGATTTCATCCGCCGCTATGCCGAAACCGTGCGCGACACGCTGGATCCCGGGCTGCGCGCCCATGTCGAATTTTCGAACGAGGTCTGGAACTGGCAGTTCACGCAGGCGCGCTGGGCCGCCGACGCCGCCGAAGCCCGCTGGGGCGACGAAGGGCAGTGGCAGCAGTATTACGCCAAGCGCGCCGCGCAGATGGTGATGATCTGGGACGAGGTGTTCGCGGGCCAGCATGAGCGGCTCGTGCGCGTGCTGGCCACGCAGGCGGGCTGGCTGGGGCTGGAGGAACAGTTGCGCGCGCCGCTCTGGCGCGCCGAGGACCCGGCCAACCCCGCGCCGCCCGATCTGTTCGATGCCTATGCGATCACCGGCTACTTCGACGGCGCGCTCGGCCGCGACACAAAGGTGGAGACCGTGCACGACTGGCTGGCCGAGTCACTGGCCCGGGCCGAAGCCGACGCCGAATCGCTGGGTCTGCGCGGCGCTGCGCGCGAGGCGCATGTGACCGCGCACCGCTTCGATCACGCGGTGGCCCTGGCCGCCGCCGAATTGCGCGACGGCGCCGTGACGGGCAACTCCAGGGGGTCGCTGGAATGGCTGACGACCGAGATATTTCCGCATCACGCCGATGTGGCGCGGCGCTGGGGGCTGGATCTGATCATGTATGAAGGCGGCAGTCATGTTGCCGGCGTCTGGCCCCATAACGAGGATGAGGCGCTCACCGAATTCTTCACCCATCTGAACTATACCCCGCAACTGGCCGCGCTTTACACGCCGTTGCTGGACGCGTGGTATGCCCTCGGTGGCGATCTGTTCACCGCTTATCACGATGTCAGCCGTCCGGGCCGTCACGGAAGCTGGGGCCATCTGCGTCACAACACCGACCAGAACCCCCGCTGGGAAGCGCTTGTGACCTTCGATCCGGCCGGGGCGGCGCCGTGAGTGAACCGGCCGATCCGGCGGCGGGGGGGCTGAGCATCATCATCCCGGCCAGCAACGAAGCCGCCTGGATCGGGCGCTGCCTGAGCGCGCTTGCGGCCAGCGATCCGGCACCGCACGGCCCGGTGCAGGTGATCGTCGTGGCCAACGGCTGCACCGACGACACCGCCGCCCGCGCCAAAGCCGCCGCCGGGGCGATCCGCGCCCGCGGCTGGTCCTTCATGGTGCTGGAGCGCACCGAGGGCGGCAAGCCCGCCGCGCTGGACGCAGGTGACGGTGCGGCCGCGCATGGCAACCGGCTTTACCTGGATGCCGATGTGACCGTCAGCGCGGCGCTGCTGGCGCAGGTGGCCGCCGCGCTGGACCCGGGCACGGCCCGTTTTGTCGGTGCCACGCCCCGGATTTCGCCAGCCCGCAGTGCGGTCACGCGCGCCTATGCGCGGTTCTGGGCGCAGGTGCCGTTCAACCGTTCGGCGGCGCCGGGCTACGGGCTGTTCGCACTGACTGCCGCAGGCCGCGCGCGCTGGGGCGACTGGCCGCGCATCATCTCGGACGACACGTTCGCGCGGCTGCAGTTCGCCCCCGCCGAGCGGGTGCAGGTGCCCGCAGCCTATGACTGGCCCCTGCCCGAGGGGCTGGGCCCGCTGATCCGGGTGCGCGCGCGCCAGAACCGTGGCGTGGCCCAGATCGCCCGGCTGTTTCCCGCACTGATGGCGCAGGAAGCCAAGCCCCGCGCCGCACTGGCGCCGATGATCCTGCGCGCGCCGTTCGGATTCATGGTCTATGCGCTGGTGGCGCTGGCGGTGAGGCTGGGTGCGGGCGGTGGCGGCGGCTGGGCCCGGGGCCGCTGAGCGCGATCACGCATTGTTTCACCAGCATGGCCGCCCTGTTGATCCGGTTTTGGTAAACCGCCGAAGAGTCTTGCGTTAGGATCAGGGTCGTTCCGGCAACGCGCCCCCGTTTGCGGGCGCACCGCCCCGTTGGAGGAGGAAAGATGTTCGGCTGCAACAGCGACGCGCCACCGCCCGAGCGCGCCGAGGAACCGGGCGGAGGCTCCCGCCCCAGCCAGACAGCACGTGCCCCCGCGCCCCCGTCCCCGGCGCAGGGGATGCTGATGCGCCCCTGGCGCGCGCGTGACGTGCCGCGCTTTGTCCGGCTTCTGGACGATCCCGAGGTGTGGAAACTGCTGCCCGAACCCTACCCGGACCCTCTCGACGAAGCCCTGGCGCGCGAGCTGATTGCCCTGTCCAACGCAGGCAGACACCACCTGGTCCGCGCGGTGGTGCTGGACGGGGTCCCTGTCGGACAGGTGCGCCTGTCCTTCGCACCGGGCACCAGCGACCGGTCGCGGGCCGAAATCGGCTACTGGCTGGGGCGCGACCACTGGGGCCGGCGCATCGGGCATGACATGGTCGCGCGGTTCTCGGCCCAGTGCTTCGCCATGATGCCGGCGCTGCAGACCCAGTTCGCCCGCGTGCATGGTGACAACCTCGCCTCGCGCCGGGTGCTTGAAAAATGCGGGTTCGCGCTTGAAGGCCCCTGCCCGGATCACCCCGGATTCGACATCCTGACCCGGCAGCGGCCGGGCTGAACCACACGTCGATTGCCCCGCGCCAGGCCCCGGCGGGGCCCCGCCCCCGGGCGGGGGCGGGGGGGGGGGGGGGGGGGGTGGGGGGGGGGGGTGGCCGGGGGGGGGGGCGCTTCAACCGGCATCGCATGACAGGAAAAGGCGCACCCTTGCGGATGCGCCATCGGTCTTGCGGGATTGCCGACGGTCAGGCCGCCTTGTCCTCGACCAGCGTCTGCGCCCCTTCGCCGCGCGCGATCTCGATCCGGCGCGGCTTCAGCGCTTCGGGGATCTCGCGCACCAGGTCGATGTGCAGCATCCCGTCGGCATGGGTGGCGCCCGTCACCTTGACATGATCGGCCAGGTGGAAACGGCGCTCGAAGGCGCGGGTGGCGATGCCGCGGTGCAGGAAGGTCCGGCCCTCGTCACGCTCCTCGCGCCGGGCGCTGACCAGAAGCGCGTTTTCCCTGACCTCGAGGTTCAGGTCCTCGGCGCTGAACCCGGCCACGGCAATCGAGATGCGATAGGCGTTCTCGTCCACCTTCTCGATGTTGTAGGGCGGATAGCTCGGTGCCTGCACGTCGCTGGCCATGACGCGGTCCAGCATGTCGGCGATCCGGTCGAAGCCGACGGTGGCACGGTAAAGCGGGGTGGGATCGAATGCTCGCATGGGTCATCCTCCTTTGAAGCGATGCTGATGCGGCCCTCCGGGTCCGGACGGGCCAGTGCTTGAGCCGCCGGGCCCGCATGTGCAGCGCCCGGCACCCCGGAAATGGGCATGGATTTTCGGGGTTTCAAGACCCGGGCGGACGCCCGGCGCGCGCCTCAGCCCCGGGCCAGGAACGGCATCTTCGCCGCCATCACGGTCAGGAACGGCATGTTCACATGTGCGGGCAGGCGCGCCATGTGCACCACCGCGTCGGTGACATGGGCGAGTTCCATCATCGGTTCCGGGCGAATGGTGCCATCGGCCTGCGGCACGCCACGGGCGATGCGTTCGGCGAGGTCCGTGCGGGCATTGCCGATGTCGATCTGCCCGCAGGTGATGTCGAATGCGCGGCCATCGAGTTCCAGCGCCTTGGTCAGCCCGGTGATCGCGTGCTTGGTGCTGGTATAGGCCACCGAACCGGGCCGCGCCGCATGGGCCGAGACCGAGCCGTTGTTGATGATCCGCCCGCCCATGGGCACCTGCCGCCGCATGCGGGCAAAGGCCGCGCGGGCACACAGGAACATGCCGGTCAGGTTCACCTCGACCGCCGCGCGCCAGTCGGCGGGGGACAGCTCGTCGATCAGCGCCCCTTTCGGCATCAGCCCGGCATTGTTGAACAGCACGTCCAGCCGCCCGAAGCGCTGCGCCGTGGCATCGAAGGCCGCGTCCACCGCCGCATCATCCGTCACGTCGCACGGCAGCGCCAGGGCGTTCGGCGCATCACCCGCGACTTCGGCCAGCGCCTCGGCGCGGCGCGCCAGCAGCGCCACATTCCAGCCGAGCGCAATGAAGCGTTCCGCGCAGTCGCGGCCGATCCCGGCGCTTGCGCCGGTGATGAGGATGGTCCGCGCCATGTCAGAACGCCCGGAAGGTCATGGTGGTCAGCGTGCGGCTGATGCCGGGAATATCGAACAGGCGTTCGGTCAGGTAATGGCCCACATCCGCGTCTTCGGGGATATAGACCTTGGCGATCAGGTCGTATTC
Organism: Paracoccaceae bacterium; assembly: GCA_020832705.1. Classification (GTDB taxonomy): domain Bacteria; phylum Pseudomonadota; class Alphaproteobacteria; order Rhodobacterales; family Rhodobacteraceae; genus Rhabdonatronobacter. The sequence goes on along the minus strand of JAFIEE010000008.1, from coordinate 31,536 downwards.
GCCGCTGGTGGAATAGAGTTCCGAGACCACCTCGCGGTCCCAGATGGCATCGGCCACCTCATAGGTCTTGCCGGGGTGGCAGCGGAACTGGACGAAGACACAGCGCATGACGGCTCCGGGGTTGGGGTGGCTCTGGCACGGCAGGATAAGCATCGCGCGGCGGCGGCGCCAGTGGCAAGCGCCCTCACGCGGGCGGGGCTGTCAGGGTCATCGGTGCGGGGGCGGCTTCCAGATCGGCGGTGCCCAGCGGTTCGGTCGGGCGGCGCAGGCGGTTGCGCACCACCCAGTGCAGGCGCGCCTCGGCGCGGGTGATGGCGACATAGGCCAGCCGCTTCCACAGCGCGATCCCGGCCTCGGTGCGTCCGGCGCGGGCGGCGGCGAACAGGTCGGGGGCAAAGACCTGCACCTCGGGCCATTGGGAGCCCTGCGCCTTGTGGATCGTCACCGCCGCACCGTGCAGGAAGGCAGCGCCCATGTGGGCAGCGAAGGGGATGAAGGGCTCTTCCTCCTCGGCGCGTTCGATCTTGACGATCGAGGCGACGGAGATCTGCGGCTCTTCCAGCCCCACCAGATGCAGCCGCGAGAACCCGGGCCGCCGCCCGGGGCCGAGATAAATCGCCTGCGCGCCCTTGATCAGCCCGCGTGCTTCCAGATCAAGCCGCTTGTTGCGATGCTTCAGCGGCAGTTCCAGCCCGTCACAGATCAACGGCTCGCCGGGCAGAAGCGCGTCGGCGGGTGCGTCATGGGCGGCGCGAAAGGCGTGGATCAGCCGGATGCGCGTGGCGTTGCGCCACACCAGCACCGGCGAGCGCGCCATCAGCCCGGCATCGACGGCGCGCGCCACAACCACGCGGTTGTCGCGGGCAGCGGCGCTTTCGACCATGCGCTCGAAATCCTCGAACCCGAGGTCGGGATCGCCCAGCGCGTGGGCCAGGTCAAGGATAGGGTTGCCGCGCGCCTGCCGGTGTATGCGCGAGAGCGTTATACGCTGGGCCTCGGGCAGGGTTTCGAACACCATCGCGCCCGAATCGCCCACGGGCGGAAGCTGCGCCGGGTCGCCGAACAGGACAAGGGTGGAGAATATCTCCTGCAGATCCTCAAGCTGGCGCGCGTCCAGCATGGAGCATTCATCGACGAAACCGATATCCAGCGGGTCATCACGCCGTTTCCAGCCGCGAATGAAATCGGACCCGCGCAACCCGGCCGCGGCCAGCGCGCCGGGGATCGACGGGACATTGGCGTAAAAGGCCGCGGCGCGGTCCAGCGCGGCCTCGCTCAGACCCTCGATCTGCGGGCGGGCGCCGTTTTCGGCCAGCCATTGCGCGATCTTTTCATATTCCGGGTCATAGACGGGGGTATAGATGATCCGGTGAATGGTGGTCGCCGGAACACCGCGGGCGCGCAGCACGCTGGCGGCCTTGTTTGTGGGCGCGAGAATCGCCAGACGGCGCTGATTCGGGCGGCGGCGCGGCTCGTAATCGCCGGTCACCGGTTCCACCCCGGCTTCGGTCAGGGCACGGGTGAGGCGCGCCAGCAGCAGGGTCTTGCCCGATCCGGCCTTGCCCAGGATCGCCAGAAGCTGCGGCGCGGCATCGGCGGCGGGTGCGCGGGTGGCGGCCCCGGTCAGATCGATGCCCGCGTTTTCCAGAACCGCAGCGACCCGGTCCCAGGCTTCGGCCTGATCCTCGGAAAGAGCGTCTGCAAGGGCAACCTTGGTCATGGCCGGACCCTAGCCCAAGCCGCCGGGCGGGTGGAGTGCGAATTGCCACAGGCGCGGCGCTATTCGAACCGGACGGGCATGACCGAAGGGAACGCCGAGGCCGGAAACGCAACAGCGCCCCGCCTTTCAGAAGTTCCGACCGAAGGGGGCCAAAGGCTGGCGCGGGCGATCATGATCGGTCTGCGGGACGGCGCCCGAGGACGCCGCGCTGTCGGAAGCAGCCCGCAACCGTGGATCGGACGAAGCGATTTCCGTCAGGGCCACCAGCCGCAGCGCGGCGAGTTCCTCGGCCAGACGGTGGAGGCGGTTTTCGCGCGAATAGGCCCTGAGATCTTCAAGAACCTCGATGATCCAATCATGATGCACAGCGACACTCCGGGGCAAGATGAACAATCGCGGGTCGGATCCGCGAGGTGTCCCAGACTAGTCTTCGCTTGGTTTAGAAAAGGTTGATACCCGGTCGCGCAGATGCGCGAGGGGCCGCTTCTTGCGAAACGGCCCCCTTGCCTGCGCGGATTTCCGCGCGTTCAGCGGTTGCGGCTGGCCTCGAGCGTGTCCTCGAAGGTACGCAGCCCGGGGCGCGGGGCCTGCACCAGCACCGCCATGTTGCCGGGCTTGTGCTCGTTGCGGCGCATCTTCATGTGGGCGTCCGGGATTTCCTCCCAGGGGAGGACCTCGGACATGCAGGGATCAAGGCGACGCTCGATCATGAGCTGATTGGCGGCAGAGGCCTGTTTGAGGTGGGCGAAATGGCTGCCCTGCAGGCGCTTCTGATGCATCCACATGTAGCGCACGTCAAAGGTGCAGTTGTAACCGGTGGTCCCGGCGCAGATCACCACCATGCCGCCCTTCTTGACCACGAGCGTGGAGACCGGGAACGTTGACTCGCCCGGGTGCTCGAACACCATGTCGACATTCACGCCTTTGCCGGTGATGTCCCAGATTGCCTTGCCGAACTTGCGCGCTTCCTTCAGCCAGTCGTTGTATTCGGGGGTATTGACCGTGGGCAACTGGCCCCAGCAGTTGAAATCGCGCCGGTTGATCACGCCCTTGGCACCCAGCCCCATGACGAATTCGCGCTTGTCCTCGTCCGAGATCACGCCGATGGCATTCGCCCCGGCGGTGTTGATGAGCTGGATCGCGTAGGAGCCAAGCCCACCCGAGGCACCCCAGACCAGCACGTTCTGCCCGGGTTTCAGGTCATGCGGTTCATGCCCGAAGAGCATCCGGTAGGCGGTGGCCAGCGTCAGCGTGTAGCAGGCCGATTCCTCCCAGGTCAGGTGCTTCGGGCGCGGCATGAGCTGCTGCGCCTGCGCGCGACAGAACTGCGCAAAGCTGCCGTCATGGGTTTCATAACCCCAGATGCGCTGGCTGGGCGAATACATCGGGTCGCCGCCGTTGCAATGTTCGTCATCGCCGTCGTCCTGGTTGCAGTGGATCACCACCTCGTCGCCGACCTTCCAGCGCTTCACCTTGTCGCCCACGGCCCAGACAATGCCCGAGGCATCGGACCCGGCGATATGATAGGGCTGCCTGTGCCCGTCGAAGGGCGAGATCGGCACCCCGAGCGAGGCCCAGACGCCGTTGTAGTTGACGCCTGCGGCCATCACGAGCACCAGCACCTCGTGGCTGTCGAGTTCCCAGGTGTCCACCACTTCGACCTGCATCGCGGTTTCCGGCTCGCCATGGCGTTCGCGCCGGATCGCCCAGGCATACATCTGCTTTGGCACATGGCCGAGCGGGGGCATTTCGCCCAGTTCGTAAAGGTCCTTTTCGGGCGCGTCATAGGCCGCGATCCCGCCGTTCACATCAAGCGCCATGGGTGCCTCCATCCAGAGCAATGCCGCATTGCAGAATCGATGCGGCCCTGCAGCATGGATAGAATCGGGCGCGCAACATTGCAACCCGTCCCCGGCAGAAATTGTAATTTTATGTCGCGCCCGCCACGCGAAGGGGGCGCGTCACCCTGGTTTTGGCGCCGGAATTGCCGAGGGATTGCGCGTTGCCGTGGTGGTCAGGCCCTCGGCGCCCAGCCGTTGCCGGACCGAGGCGGCGTAGTAACGCAGCACGCCCTCCTGTTCGGGCACCCGGCTGAAGCGCGGGCCATCCTGCGTGATGATTCCGCGCAGGGCCAGCGCCTGCAGCCCCTCCTCCAGGGCGTTCTCCACCGACCCGCCGGGCAGATGCAGCCAGGCGCCCAGCGCCTCGAGGTCGCGCACCAGCGTCCCTGCGCGATCGATCAGGGCGGCGCGGTCCTGCGGATCTTCGCTGTCGACCATCGCGGCCGCCGCCAGCGGCACCGGCAGGATCGGCACGGTCGCACGGATGCGCGCCATGAGGCTGTCGCCCAGCGCCTCGACCGATCCATCGGGGGCGGTGGCAAGGAACGCCTGCAGCGACACCGGCGCCCCGTAGCAGACAGCGGCATGACCGAACCGCGCAAACCGCCCGCGCAACCGCTTCCACAGCACGCCCCAGACGAAGCGGGCGATCACCCGGGGCTGCACCGGAAAGCGGCGCTTCCTCGCCGCCTGGGCGGCGATCAGCACACGGTCCTCGAGCACCCGGTCATAGCTGACGCCGACGGGGACAAAGACGACATCGCGCCCCGCGCCGCCCCCGCCATTGGGCAGGAAATCGCGCACGATATAGGTCAGCAGCCCCAGCCGCGCAGGTCCGACACTGCCATCAAGGCTGAGCCCCCCTTCGAGAAATATCGCCTGGGTGGTGCCCTGCTGCACCGACATCTGGACATAGCGCGCCAGAACCGCGCGATAGAGGTTGTTGGAATAGCGCCGCCGGATGAAATAGGCGCCCATCGCCCGGATCAGCGCCTTCAACGGCCAGATCCGGGCCCATTCCCCCACCGCATAGGACAAGGCCGAGTGGCGCGAGGCAAGCCAGGTGACCAGCACGTAATCCATGTTGGAGCGGTGATTGATGACAAAGACAACCGCTGCGCGCGGGTCGATCTTGCGCAATGCACTGTCATCGGCCCCGCCGAGGTGGACGTCATAGAGCCCCTGGCTGATGGTTTGTGCAAGTTTCGTGGCAAAGCCGAAATAGGTGGCCGTGGAGAACCCGGGCACGATCTCGCGGGCATAGGAGCGGGCGCGTTCGAAGGCGATGTCCTGCGGCATCCCCTGTTCCGCGGCATAGGTCGCGACGGATTCCATCACCTGCGGGTCATAGATCAGGCGGGTGATCTGGTCCTGCCGGCGCATGAGCTTGAAGGGCTGGATCGGCACCGACAGGCGCTGGTTCAGCCGGTCCACGGCGCGCTGCATCCGGCGACGCAGAAACCAACGGACCGAGGGCACCAGAACCCGGTCCAGCGCCGCCACGGCCGCAAAGCCCAGCACCAGCAGAAGGACCCAATACGGCAGTTCGACGGTCGCGGTCATGACCCTGCTTTACAGGATATCCGGGGTCAGACAACGGCTTTTCGTCCCGGCTGAGGCCGTTCCAGACCGATGCGCGCAACGGTTGTGGACAGCGCATTGAGACAGATCAAGGCTGCGCCGACAGGTCGCAGGGAAACTGTCCGCACCGGAAACGAAAGGAGACGGTCATGGGACGCGAGATCACCCTGTTCGAAAGCGAAGAGCGCAAGAGCCGTGCGGACGTCAGCGCATTCCTGCGCGCGGTGGCGGAGAAGATCGACACCGGGCGCGTGACGCTGAAACAGGGCGACACGGAACTTGCGCTGGACCTGCCGGGGCAGCTTGTCCTGGAGATCAAGGTGGAGGATGAGGAGAAGGGCGGCAAGGGCATGCAGCACAGTCTGGAAATCGAGATCAAGTGGTGGGAGGGGATCGAGGACAGCGGCGGCGTGGAACTGGGCTGAAGCGGTGGGTGCAGGCGCGGCAGTCCCGGGGTGGCCGGGATTGCCGCGCTGCAGCGATTTTTGGTTGACATTATCTTGCGTCCGGGCGATGCCAAAGGCAATAATGTTGCGCCACTGTTGCGCACAATCCTGACCTGCACGAGGTTCCGATGACCGACACCCCTGCTGCGCGTGACAAACCCTGGCTGTTCCGGACCTATGCCGGGCATTCCACCGCTGCCGCGTCGAACGCACTGTATCGCACCAACCTGTCCAAGGGGCAGACCGGGCTCAGCGTGGCTTTCGACCTGCCGACGCAAACGGGATACGACAGTGACCATGTGCTGGCCCGTGGCGAGGTCGGCAAGGTCGGGGTGCCGGTGGCGCATCTGGGCGACATGCGGATGCTGTTCGATTCGATCCCGCTGGAGCAGATGAACACCTCGATGACCATCAACGCGACGGCACCCTGGTTGCTGGCGCTTTATGTGGTGGTGGCCGAGGAGCAGGGTGCCGATGTCTCGAAGCTGCAGGGCACGGTGCAGAACGACATCATCAAGGAATACCTTTCGCGCGGGACCTATATCTGCCCGCCGGAGCCTTCGCTGCGGATGATCACCGATGTCGCGGCCTGGACCCGGGAACACATGCCGAGATGGAATCCGATGAACGTGTGTTCCTATCATCTGCAGGAAGCGGGGGCCACGCCGGAGCAGGAGCTGGCCTTTGCGCTGGCCACGGCGACGGCGGTGCTGGACGATTTGCGGACCAAGGTGCCGACCGCCGAATTTCCGGCGATGGTGGGGCGGATCAGCTTCTTTGTGAACGCAGGAATCAGGTTTGTGACCGAGCTGTGCAAGATGCGCGCCTTCACCGAGTTGTGGGATGAAATCTGCCGCGACCGTTACGGGGTGGACGATCCGCGCTTCCGGCGATTCCGGTACGGGGTGCAGGTCAATTCGCTGGGGCTGACCGAACAGCAGCCGGAGAACAACGTTTACCGGATCCTGATCGAGATGCTGGCGGTGACGCTTTCGAAATCAGCGCGGGCGCGGGCAGTCCAGCTTCCGGCCTGGAACGAGGCGCTGGGGCTGCCGCGCCCCTGGGACCAGCAATGGTCGCTCCGGATGCAGCAGGTGCTGGCCTATGAGACGGACCTTCTGGAATACGACGACCTGTTCGAGGGCAACCCGGCTGTGGAACGCAAGGTGGATGCGCTGAAGGACGGGGCGCGGGCGGAGCTTGCGCAGATCGACGCCATGGGCGGCGCGGTCCGGGCGATCGGGCACATGAAGCGGGCGCTGGTGGAATCGAACGCGGCGCGGCTGGCCGGGATTGAAAGCGGCGAGACCGTGGTGGTTGGGGTGAACCGGTTCACCACGACCGAGGTTTCGCCTCTGACCGCGGGCGAGGGCGCGATCATGAAGGTGGACGCGGCGGCCGAGGCGGACCAGATCGCGCGGCTTCAGGCCTGGCGGACGGCACGCGACGGCGCACGGGTGCAGGCGGCACTGGCCGATCTGCGCGCGGCGGCGCAGGACGGGCGCAACATCATGGGCCCGACGCTGGCTGCCGCGCGGGCCGGGGCCACCACCGGCGAATGGGGGACGGCGATTCGGGCCGCTTTCGGGGAGTATCGCGCGCCCACGGGGGTTGCGGTGGCGCCGTCGAATCGCACCGAGGGGCTGGACGAGATTCGCGCCGCCGTTGATGCAGTTTCGGCACGGCTGGGGCGGCGGCTGAAATTCGTGGTCGGCAAACCGGGGCTGGACGGGCATTCCAACGGCGCCGAACAGATCGCTGCGCGGGCGCGCGACTGCGGGATGGAAATACAGTACGAAGGCATTCGGCTGACCCCGGACGAGATCGTGCGGGCGGCGAAGGAGGAGGGGGCGCATGTTGTGGGCCTGTCGATCCTGTCGGGGAGTCATGTCCCGTTGGTGCGAGCCGTGATGCGCGAGATGCAGGAGGCCGGGCTGGGCCATGTGCCGGTGATTGTGGGCGGGATCATCCCTGACGAGGACGCGGCGCAATTGCGCAGTTTCGGGGTGGCCGCGGTCTATACCCCCAAGGATTTCCGGCTCAACCGGATCATGATGGATATTGTCGGACTGGTGGGCGGGCAGACCGAGGCTGCCGAATGATTTCCAGCGGGGCAATGGCCCGGTCGATGCCCCATTCGCCGGTCATCACTGGACCGCATTTCAGCGATTGAAAGACAGCGCCTGACAGAGATGATCCAATTGTTCCAGTGACTTGTAGCGTATGATCATGCGGCCCTCGCCCCCCGGATGATGGTCGATGCTGACCGACATGCCCAGGTTGGTCGCCAGATCCTGTTCCAGGATGCGGGTGTCGGCATCCTTGGCCGGGCCCGGACCTGCACCGCTGCGACGCCTGGACTTGCCGGGCGATTGCGCCAGCGCTTCGGTTTCGCGCACCGACAGGCCACGGGCAATCACCTGTCGGGCCAGTTCGGCCGGATTCACGGTGCTCACAAGGGCGCGGGCATGGCCGGCGCTGAGCTTTCCGGCGCTGACGTGCTGCTGCACCTCAGGGGGCAGGGTGAGGAGCCGGAGCAGGTTGGCGATATGGCTGCGGCTCTTGCCCATGGCGCCCGCCAGCCTTTCCTGCGTGTGGCCGAACCGTTCGATCAACTGGCGGTACCCTGTGGCTTCCTCGATAGGGTTGAGGTCCGCGCGCTGGATATTCTCGATGATGGCGACCTCGAGAACTTCGGTATCGGACAGCTCGCGCAGCAGGACCGGTACTTCGTGCAGTTGCGCCAGTTGCGCTGCACGCCAGCGACGTTCGCCGGCGACGATTTCGAACCTGTCGGGCTGATCAGCGACCGGGCGGGCAATCAGGGGCTGGATGATTCCGCGCTCGCGGATCGATGCGGCAAGCTCTTCCAGCGCCTGTTGGGGAAAACTGCGGCGCGGCTGATCAGGATTCGGGGCAAGGGATTCGATCGGTATGGTGCGGATACCGGCGCTTTCCGCCGTGCCCGCATCTTCGGCGGCGCTGGCGTTGATATCCGCCATGAGAGCCGAGAGGCCGCGGCCGAGCCCGCGACGGTCCAACCTGCGTTCGGTCACGTCAGTTCTCCTTGCGCTTTCAGTTTCCCGTGTTTCAGCAGTATCTCGCGCGCCAAGGCGCGATAGGCGATGGCGCCACGCGATGCCGTGTCATAGCTGAGCACCGGCACGGCGTGAGAGGGTGCCTCGCTGACGCGCACGTTGCGGGGGATCATCGTGGTCAGGACCAGATCGCCCAGAGTGGCGCGGGCATCTTGTTCGACCTGCTGCGAGAGCTTGTTGCGCTGATCGTACATGGTGAGCAGAATGCCTTCGATGCGCAGCGCCGGATTGGCGGACTGACGGATTTCGCGCACCGTGAGCATGAGCTGTGACAGCCCTTCGAGCGCGAAGAATTCGCTCTGCAAGGGCACCAGAACCGCGTCGGCGGCCACAAGGGCGTTGATCGTCAGAAGGTTAAGCGACGGCGGGCAGTCGATCAGGATGTAATCGAATTGTCCTCCGGTCAGATCGGGCTGCCGCAGGGCCGCGCGCAAGGTGTGTGTGCGATCGCGATGAACGGCAAGCTCCAGATCGGCCGAGGCCAGATCGGCGTTTGCAGGGCAGATGGAAAGGTTCTGCAGCCCCGTATCCTGAATGATCGCACCAGCGGCCACGTCGCCAAGGATCAGGTCATAGCTGGTGAGCTGACGCTGCCCGGCCTCGATCCCGAGACCGGTCGAAGCATTGCCCTGGGGATCAAGATCGATCACAAGGACGGTCTGGCCGCGCTCGGCGAGCGCGGCAGCGAGGTTGATGGCCGTTGTTGTCTTGCCGACGCCGCCCTTCTGGTTGGCGATGGCAACGATGCGGCGATCATGCACGGCGGAGACCTTCGACTTTGAGTATGACCGATGCGGGTGAGATCCGGCTGGGATGAACTTCATACGAAAAGCGCCAGCTTGCAAGCGCTGCGGTGATTTCTGCGCGATGTCTGGCGCCTTTCGGGAGCAGAGCGCATCCGTTGATGGCCATGTGCCGGGCAACCAGGGGCAGGAGTCGGTCCAGCGGCGCGAGCGCGCGAGCGGATACCACGTCAGCCTGTTGCGGGGTGGTTGCCTCGATCCGCGCGCGCAGGATGCGCAGGCTCAACCCGAGTTCGTTGGCTGTCGTCTGAAGAAAAACGCATTTCCTTGCGTCGCTTTCGATCAGTGTAACCGCCAGATCGGGGTGGGTCTCGGCGGCAAGGCAAGCAATGACAACCCCCGGCAAGCCGCCACCGGATCCCAGATCGACCCAGTGCCGGGCGCCTTCCGGGCAAAGCGCCAGAAGTTGCGCGGAGTCGACGACATGGCGCTCCCACGCATCCTCGAGCGTTGCGCGCGAAACAAGGTTGATGCGGCCATTCCAGCGCCGCAGGAGCGTCAGGAAGGATTTCAGCCGCGCTTCTGTTTCACGTGAAACATCGAGGCGAAATGGCTCCGGTGTCAACGTCATGAAACGCGTTGCCGCCGCCCCTGATCCAGGTGAAGCACCAATCGAACAAGCGCCGTCGGTGTCATCCCGTCAATACGCGCGGCTTGCGCGATCGTTGAGGGCCGCACAGCAGACAGCTTCCCTTGCAGTTCACGCGACAATCCCTCGACAAGGTCAAAATCCAGATCACGCGGAATCGGACGCGCTTCATCCCGCCGGACCGCTGCAATCTCGGCCTCCTGGCGGTCGAGGTAGTTTCGGTAAACCGCTTCCCGCGCCAGTTGCTCTCGAATCCGAGACGGCGTAGAGGCGAGCGCAGGCGCAAGGCGCACCAGTTCATCGAATCCGACATCAGGTAGGGACAGAAGATCCATGAGCGAGCGCCGCACACCATCCTGGTTCACGCGGAACCCTGCAACATGCAACGCAGCAGGGGTGAACGCCTCGCCTTCCAGCGCTTCACGGGTCCGATCGAGCGCCCTCATCTTTTCCTCGAACCGCTGCCGGCGGATCGTTCCAACGCATCCAATCTCCAGACCCATGGGGGTCAGACGTTGGTCCGCATTATCTGCGCGTAGCGACAGTCGGTATTCCGCACGCGAGGTGAACATACGATACGGCTCGGTCACGCCCCGGCTGGTGAGATCATCAATCATCACGCCGATGTAACTGTTTGTCCGATCGAAGCTTGCCGGTGTCTGCCCCAGTGCCGCGGCGGCCGCATTCAGACCGGCAACAAGCCCCTGCGCCGCCGCTTCTTCATACCCGGTGGTTCCATTGATCTGGCCTGCAAGATAGAGCCCGCGCACCCTGCGCAACGCCATATCGACGCCCAGACACCGCGGGTCAACGAAATCATACTCGATCGCATACCCCGGTTGCAGGATGCGCGCATGTTCAAGCCCCTCAATCGTCCGCACGTACTCCTCCTGCACGGCGAGCGGCAGGGAGGTCGAGATCCCGTTGGGATAGACTGTATCGGTATGAAGCCCTTCCGGTTCCAGAAAAATCTGATGCGACTGCTTCTCCGCGAACCTGACCACCTTGTCCTCAATCGACGGGCAGTACCGTGGGCCCGCGCTTTCGATATGCCCGCCATAAATCGCCGATTGGTCCAGATGTGCGCGGATGATGTCATGTGTGCGATCATTCGTATGAGTGATCGCACAGGCGACCTGCCGTGCCGTCGGCGCATCCGAAAGAAAAGAAAGCATCTCGGGTCGATCGTCGCCGGGCTGCGCCTGCAGCCGTGTCCAGTCGATGCTTCTGCCGTCCAGCCGTGGCGGCGTTCCCGTCTTCAGCCGACCAAGCGGGAGGTCAAGCATGCGCAACTGTGTGGCGAGCTGCGTGGCGGCAGCATCCCCAAGACGCCCGCCTGCCTCTTGCTGATCACCGATATGCATCACACCGCGCAGAAACGTCCCGGTAGTCAGGATGGTCACCGAAGATGACAGTCCTGTGCCATCTCGCAGGACGACACCCTCCACCCGATCCCCGGCCATTTGAAGCGCAACCACCTCTGCAGCAAGGAATTCGATATTCGGCGCTCCGCGCAAATGGGACTGAATGAACGCTCGGTACCGCTTCCGGTCACTCTGCGCCCGCGGACCCTGGACCGCCGGACCTTTACTGCGGTTCAGCAGCCGAAACTGGATACCGGCATGGTCAGCCGCGCGCCCCATAACACCATCAAGGGCATCGATCTCACGAACAAGATGACCCTTTCCGACACCGCCCACTGCCGGGTTACATGACATCACACCGGCATCTTCGCGGCGAAAACTGATCAACGCAGTCCGCGCGCCCATTCTGGACGCTGCGTCGGCAGCCTCTACCCCTGCGTGCCCGGCGCCGATAACGATAACATCGAAATGTTTCACGTGGAACACCCCTACTTTCCGATGCAGAACCTGGCGAAGATCTCCCCAAGTATATCCTCTACACCAACCTTACCCATCATGCCGTCCAGCGCGCTCAACGCCCTGCGAATCCCGACAGACACAAGTTCCGGGGCGTGCTCCGGCTTCTCCAGTTCGGTCCCCGCCTGTAACAGCGCCTCATGCGCAAGCCGCAACGCCGTTTCCTGCCGAAGATTCACTGCCAGCCCATCACTCGGAGTCATCGCCACGCAACGCTCCGCCAGCCTCCGAAGCAGTTGCTCCACCCCGACGCCGGTCAGTCCCGATACCACCTCGTCGTGGCCCGGGAAAAGGTCGCCCTTGCCCACAAGCACGATATCCCCGGGCCGCGGCGGAACAACAGGCTCCGCCCCCGGCGACTCAAGCAATACCACACGGATATCCGCCTCGTCAGCCCGATGGAGGGCCCGATCTACTCCCTGCCGCTCGATCTCATCCTCCGAGGCCCGAATCCCGGCGGTATCCAGCAAGGTGACGGAAAACCCGCCGATATCCATACGCACTTCGATCACGTCCCGCGTCGTGCCGGCAACGGCCGAGGTGATCGCAGCCTCCCGCCCGGCCAGAGCATTCAGAAGCGTCGACTTTCCGGCATTCACCGGTCCGACGATCGCCACCTGAAACCCGTCGCGCAGCTTTTCGCGCCCGGGAACCGCACGCAGCTCGCGCGCGATCTGCGGCACCACTTCGGCAATGCAGGCAGCAGCCTGCACATCGAACTGCCCAAGGCCTTCATCCGCGAAATCGATCTCGGCTTCCATCAGCGCAGCCGCTCGCACCAGCACATCGCGCCACCCGGCCACCCGGCGCCCCAGCGCGCCCTCCATCAGCGCCATCGCCTGGGACCGCTGCCGTTCGGTATCGGCCTGGAGAAGATCCCCCAGCCCCTCCACCTGCACCAGGTCCAGAACACCGTTCATCAATGCCCGCCGGGTGAATTCACCCGGCTCCGCATAGCGAAGACCGGTCAGACGCCCAAGCTCCGATTCCACCGCAGCAACAACCGCCGGGCTGCCATGCACCATGAACTCGGCCACATCCTCACCGGTAAAGCTCGCGCCGCGCTCGAAAAGCAGCACAACCGCCGAATCAAGAACACGGCCCTCGGCATCCCGCAACTTTCGCAGGCTTGCCCTGCGCGGACCGAGTCCGGGTCCGGCCATGCGTTCCGCCGCCGACCAAGCCAGGGATCCCGACACCCTGATCACCGCCACCCCGGCCCGCCCGCGCGCCGTCGACAAGGCAAAGATCGTATCCATTTCCCCCCGCTCCAGGCGCCGATACGGGTCAGGTGTTCATTGAATCAAAGAAGTCCGCGTTGCTCTTGGTCTGCTTGAGCTTCGAGATCAGGAACTCGATCGCATCGGTGGTGCCCATCGGATTCAGGATCCGCCGCAGCACGAAGGTCTTCTGCAGATCCGATTTTTCGATCAGCAGATCCTCCTTCCGGGTTCCGGACTTCAGGATATCCATCGCCGGGAACACGCGCTTGTCGGCCACCTTGCGGTCCAGCACGATCTCGCTGTTGCCGGTGCCCTTGAATTCTTCGAAGATGACCTCGTCCATGCGCGAACCGGTATCGATCAGCGCCGTGGCGATGATCGTCAGCGACCCGCCCTCTTCGATGTTCCGCGCCGCGCCAAAGAACCGCTTGGGCCTTTGCAGCGCATTGGCATCCACACCCCCGGTCAATACCTTGCCCGAAGACGGGACAACCGTATTGAACGCCCGCCCCAACCGGGTGATCGAATCAAGCAGGATGACCACATCGCGCTTGTGCTCCACCAACCGCTTCGCCTTCTCGATCACCATTTCCGAGACCGCCACGTGCCGTGTCGCAGGTTCGTCAAAGGTCGAGGCGATGACCTCTCCCTTGACGCTGCGCTGCATGTCCGTCACTTCTTCCGGGCGCTCGTCGATCAACAGGACAATCAGGTAACATTCCGGATGATTGCTCTCTATGGAATGCGCAATATTCTGAAGTAAAACAGTTTTCCCCGTCCGCGGGGGGGCGACGATCAACGCCCGCTGTCCCTTGCCCAGGGGCGCCACAATGTCGATGATCCGCGCCGAGCGGTCCTTGATCGTCGGGTCTGCAATCTCCATTCTGAACCGCTCATCAGGATAAAGCGGCGTCAGGTTGTCAAAATGCACCTTGTGCCGCGCCCGTTCCGGCGAATCGAAGTTGATCTGCGTCGCTGCCGTGAGCGCAAAATACCGCTCGGTTTCCAATGGCGCCTGGATCAATCCCTCGACCGTATCCCCGGTCCGGAGCGAAAACTTCCTGATCATGTCGGGCGAGACATAGATATCGTCTGGACCAGGCAGGTAATTCGCTTCCGGTGAGCGCAGGAAACCGAACCCGTCCTGAAGCACCTCCAGAACCCCGTCGCCGTAGATTTCCCAACCTTCCTCGGCGCGTTCCTTGAGGATCGAGAACATCATCTCGCCCTTGCGCATACTCGATGCGTTCTCGATCTCCAGCTCCTCGGCCATCGCCAGCAACTCGGCCGGACTCTTCGCCTTCAGATCGGCCAGGTTCAGGTGTTCTTGGGTCATGGGAATGGTCCACGGACCACGCATGGCGCGCAGTCACTCGTCAGGGGTGATCATGAGATTGCCAAGGCAGGACTGCCGACACCTCGTCTCTAAGCCACCATGGCGCCCGAGTCAATCGAACCCCTGCAGCGTCAGAATTTCACCACCACGGCCAGGACAATCACCACCATCAGCACGGTCGGCACCTCGTTCATCGCACGATAGAACCCCCCGCTGTGGGGAGGCGTCCCGGACGCCATCAGGCGGCGCTGCCGCGCCAGCCAGATGTGGAACCAGGTCATGCCGATGATCGCCGCCAGTTTCAGCCACACCCAGACCATCGACCAGGCAAGAACACCCGGCGTTGCCGCCAGCGCCAGCCCCGCCGCCCAGGCCACAATCATGGCCGGGTTCATGATCACGCGCAGCAACTTCTCCTCCATGATCACAAAGGACCGGCGCGGCTCCTCCGCGTCGGTTCCTCGCTCGGCATGATAGACGAAAAGCCGCGGCAGATAGAACAGCCCGGCCATCCAGGCGATCACCGCCATGATATGGATCGCCTTGATCCAAGGGTATACCGCAGACAGCATCGACGCCTCCGTTGCGCGCTTCCCCACTACCATATCAGGAACAAAGAAAAAGGAATGATGATGTAGATGGTCCTGTGGGAATCTGGATTATTCGGTCATCCACAGCCTTTTCCCCAGCTCCGGAGCCATCGCAAGCCCTCCGGAGAAGTCCGCAGAGACGAATTTAACACAAGTATTCCAGAGCCTGGATATTGATCAGCCGGCAGCGGTATCGCCACTGCCCAAAGCTGATGCACAAACTGTCCACACCCGCCGCCCGCGACCTTTCCCTGTGGAAGAAGGGCAGCGCCGAACAGTGACGGTATGCCGACACTGCCGCCGGGCGCGGATGGAGGGGCGGTTTTCCGCTCTTCGTCCCTTGCGTCCCGGTGACTTGCCCACATAGTTGTCACCATGACACCCGTGATCCTCGCGTCTTCATCTCCCACGCGCCTTGCCCTGTTGCTGGCCGCCGGACTGCATGTCCACGCAATGTCCCCGCGGGTCGACGAGCCCGCCCTGCGCGCAAGCCTCGATGCCGAGCGCATCTCCCCACGCGACATGGCCGACGCACTCGCCGAAGCCAAGGCGCAGAAGATCGGTCTGAGGAACGCCGAGGCGCTGGTGCTCGGCTGCGACCAGGTGCTCGAATTCAAGGGGCAGGCTCTGGCGAAGCCGGAGTCACCCGCCGCGCTCGAGGAGCAGTTGCGCCAGTTGCGCGGCCAGTCGCACAAGTTGCACTCCGCCGGAGTGATCCACCAGGACGGCCGCCCCGTCTGGCGCGCGGTCACAACGGCCGAGCTCTGGATGCGCAACCTGCCGGATGATGCCATCACCGCCTATGTTTCGCGGAACTGGGCGGCGGTCCAAGGCTGTGTCGGCGGCTACAGGATCGAGGGTGAAGGCATCCGCCTTTTCCACCGGATCGAAGGTGATCACTTCACCATCCTGGGGCTGCCGTTGCTGCCCCTCCTGAATTTTCTTCATGATCGCAAGGAACTGCCATGACCCGTATACCACTGGCCGGTGTCATCGGATATCCTGTCGGACATAGCCGCTCGCCACGCCTGCATGGTCACTGGCTGCGCGAATACGGGATCGCCGGGCATTACGTTCCGCTCGAGATCGCCCCCGGCGATCTGGCCGATGCGCTCGATCTGCTGCCCCGCATGGGGTTTCGCGGCATCAACGTGACCGTGCCGCACAAGGAAGCCGTGCTCGATTTCGCCGCAGAGGCCACCGACCGTGCCCGCCGCATCGGGGCGGCCAACACGCTCACCTTCACCGAAACCGGCATCCATGCTGACAACACCGATGGCATCGGCTTCCTGCGCAGCCTGGCCGAAGGGGCGCCGGGATGGACCCCGAGTGCCGGACCCGCGCTTGTCCTCGGGGCCGGGGGGGCGGCGCGCGCGGTGCTCGTGGCGCTGATCGATGCCGGCGTGCCCGAAATACGCCTGACCAACCGCACCCGCACCCGCGCCGACGTGCTCGCGCGCGATCTTGGCGGGCCGGTCCGCGTCATCGACTGGCCGGACCGGGGCAAGGGGGCCAGTGGCGCTGCGCTCGTGGTCAATACCACGCTGCTGGGCATGACAGGACAACCCCCGCTGGACTTCCCGGCGGAGGTGCTCGATCCTGCGATGACCGTGACCGACATCGTCTATACTCCCCTGGAAACCCCGCTCCTGCGCGATGCGGCCGCCGTTGGCTGCACCACGGTGGACGGTCTGGGAATGCTCCTGCATCAGGCCGCGCCCGGTTTCGAACGCTGGTTCGGGCACGCGCCCGCTGTCACCCCGGCCCTGCGCGACGCCGTGCTGGCGCCATGAAGCCCCCCGCAGACCGCCCCTTCCTTCTGGGTCTCACCGGCTCCATCGGCATGGGCAAGACCACCACGGCGCAGATGTTCCGCGATGCCGGCATCCCCGTCTGGGATGCCGACGCTGCCGTGCACCGACTTTACGGCCCCGGCGGCGCCGCTGTCGCTCCGGTGGCCGCGCTTTGCCCGGAAGCCGCCACCGCCGGGGGAATCGACCGCGCCGCGCTCAAGCGCTGGATCGCCGCCGATGACAGTGCACTTGCCCGGCTGGAAGCGGTCGTTCACCCGCTTGTTGCCCGGGACCGCACCGCATTCATCGACGCGCGCGCCAGCGCCCCGCTGATCGTCCTCGATATCCCGCTGCTGTTCGAAACCGGCGCGGACCGGTTTTGCGATGCCACGCTCGTCGTCTCCGCTCCGCCCGAGGCACAGCGCGCCCGCGTCCTTGCCCGCCCCGGCATGACCGAGGCGCAGTTCCGGACCATCCTTGCCCGCCAGATGCCGGACGCCGAAAAACGCGCCCGCGCCACCCATGTCATCGAAACCCGCGATCTTGAAAGCACCCGCGCCGCGGTGCAGGCTCTGGTCGCGCAGATCATCCCCACGGAGCCCGGCCATGCGTGAGCTTGTCATGGACACCGAAACCACCGGACTGGACCCGGACGAAGGCCATCGCATCGTCGAAATCGGCGCCGTGGAACTGATCAACCACATGCCCACCGGGCGCACCTATCACCAATACATCAACCCCCAGCGCCCGATGACCGCCGAAGCCTTCGCCGTCCACGGTCTGGGGGACGACTTCCTCGCGCAATATCCGCCGTTCGACCAGATCGTGGAGGCGTTCCTCGCCTTCGTCGGCACCGACCGGATGGTGATTCACAATGCGCCCTTCGACATGCGTTTCATCAACGCCGAACTGACCTGGGCCCGCCGCGCCACCCTGCCCGAGGCGCAGGCGCTCGATACGCTGGCACTGGCGCGCAGGCGGTTTCCCGGATCACCCGCCTCGCTCGATGCCCTCTGTCGCCGCTTCGGCATCGACAACTCGGGTCGGGAAAAGCATGGCGCGCTTCTGGACAGTGAAATCCTCGCCGAGGTCTATCTGGAACTGATCGGCGGGCGGCAGCCGGATTTCGGCCTCTCCGGTCCCGCCGTCACCCCCGCCGAAGGGCTCCGGCAAACCCGCACCTGGCGCCCCGGCCCGCGTCCGCGCCCGCTCCCGCCGCGCCTGACCGGGGCCGAGCGCGCCGCCCACAGCGCTTTTGTCGCCACCCTTGGCGACACTCCGATCTGGGCGCGCTACGATGACGGCGGGTCAGGTTCGTAACGCAGCAGCGTCAGATGCGTTTCGCCATAACGGCGCCGGTCCAGCAATCCAAATCCCGGCGGTGGGACCTGCGGGGCGCGCTCCTCCCAGACCACCACCGCGCCCTGCGCCAGCCAGCCGCCCGCCACCGCCGAGGTCAGCGCCCGCTCCCCCAGCCCCCGCCCATAGGGCGGGTCGAGAAACAACAGCGAAAATCCCGGCCCCCGGTTTTCGCCCAGTCGGGTCGCATCGCGCCGGTAGAGCTTCGTCACCCCCATGGCACGCGCCTTGTCGATATTGGCGCGGATGAGCGCCCGCGCCGCCGTCCCGTCATCGACGAATGTGACCTGCGCGGCCCCGCGCGACAGCGCTTCCAACCCGAGCGCCCCGGTCCCGGCGAACAGATCGAGCACCCGCGCCCCGGTCACCGGATCTCCGAACGCGCCCCCCGAGAGAATGTTGAACAGCGCCTCGCGCACCCGGTCGGGGGTGGGGCGCAGATGCGCCTGCGAATCCCCGTCCCCCACCTGCGCCAGTGTCAGCCCGCGCAATCGCCCGCCGACGATCCGCATCAGCGCAACAGGTGCTTCAGGTCGGTGCCCGGTTCGCTCAGCGCCTCCGGATCGGGGCTGCGTCCCAGCGCCAGAAGCCGCTTGCCGACCATATAGGCGCGCGGATCGTTCATCGCGTCCACGGCGATGAACCGCGCGCCGCTGAAATACCAGTGGCTGCGTCCCGCGCCGCCGTCGCGCACCACCACCCGGTCATGGCCCGTTCCCAGCCCGGCAATCTGCAGCTTCATGTCATACTGGTCCGACCAGAACCACGGTTCGGGGGCGTAAGCCGCGCCCTGGCCCAGCATGTCCAGCGCCACGCATTCGGCCTGATCGATGGCGTTCTGCACGCTTTCCAGCCGCATCCGCGCGCCTTCCAGCGGGAACGAGGCACAATCCCCCGCCGCCCAGACATGCGGAGCGCTGGTCCGGCCCAGGCTGTCGGTGGCAATACCGTTGTCGATGGTCAACCCCGCCGCCTCGGCCAGCGCGATGTCGGGCGCAACGCCAATCCCGCAGATGACGAAATCCGCCGCCAGCACCCGCCCGTCGGCCAGTTCCGCGCCGCTCACGCGCCCATCTGCCCCGGTCAGACGCGCCAGCGGCACGCCTTCGATGATCTCCACCCCATGCCGCCGGTGCAGCGCGCGCACGTAATCCGAGGTTTCTGCCGCTGCCACGCGCTGCAGGATGCGCGGCGCGGCCTCGATCACCTGCACCTCCAGGCCCCGCTGCACCGCCACCGCCGCCGCTTCCAGCCCGATATAGCCGCCCCCCACCACCACCAGCCGGCGCCCGGCGGTGAATTCGGGCGCCATCCGGTCCACATCGGTCAGCGACCGGACCAGATGGACACCCGCCAGATCGCCGCCCAGCCCCGGCGGAAGCCGCCGCGGCACGGCCCCGGTGGTCAGGGCAAGCTGGTCGTAATTCAGAACCTGCCCGTCCAGCCTGACCCGCCGCGCGCCCGGATCGATGGCCTGCACCCGCTGCCCCGTGATCAGGGCGATGTCATTCTCGGCGTAGAAACTGGCCGGGCGCAGGAACAGACGTTCCAGTGCCATCTCGCCCAGCAGATAGGCCTTGGACAAGGGCGGGCGCTGGTAAGGCGGCACCGGCTCGGCGCCGATCAGCGTGATCGCGCCCGTGTGGCCAGCCGCGCGCAGCTTCGCCACCAGTGCCGCGCCCGCCTGCCCGGCCCCCACCACAACGATCCCCGCCATCAAATCCCCCAATTCCGCCCGAACCCGGGCACGCCCGAATGTCGCCCATTGCAGCCTTGCCACTGGCCGCCGCCCGGCCCGGGTCTATATCGCACCGAACAGGTTATCCCACAACTGAAGCCGAGGACCGCCATGACCATTTCCGTCGGAGACACCCTGCCCGAGGCCACATTGGGCCGCATGGGCGATAACGGCCCCGAGAAGGTCAATCTGTCTGACCTGATCCTGGGTCGCAAGGCGGTGATCTTCGCCGTGCCTGCGGCCTTCTCCTCCACCTGTCACAGCGCCCATGTCCCCGGCTTCCTGCGTGTGCGGGACGATCTGGCCGCAAAAGGCGTGGACGAGGTCATCTGCATCGCCGTCAATGACCTGTTCGTCATGCAGGCCTGGGACAAGGCCACCGGCGCGGGTGCGGGCGGGATCACCATGCTGGCCGATGCCGACGGGTCCTTCACCCGCGAAATCGGCATGGCCTTCGATGCACCCCCGGTGGGGTTCTACGGCCGCTCGCAGCGCTATGCGATGCTGGTCGAGGACGGGGTGGTGAAGGTGCTGAACACCGGCGACAAGCCGGGCACCTGCGATCTGTCCGGCGGCGAGGCGATGCTGGCGGCGCTTTGACCCGGTGAAGCGGACGCCCGCGGCACGCTTGCTGCGGGCGTCCGAAGGCGTATTGCGTGGCGGCAGCAGGGGAAAGGGCGGATGCTGACACGGCAGGTGCAACTCTCGTCGGTCACCGCGATCGCGCAGGTTCCCGCAGCCGCGTGGGATTCCTGCGCCTGCCCCGAGGCGATGATCGGTCGCCCGGCAGACCCGTTCACCACGCACCGCTTTCTCCACGCGCTCGAAGTTTCCGGCTCGGTCGGTCCCGGCACCGGCTGGGCGCCGCAGCATTTCACCGTCCATGAAGGCGCGCGGCTGGTCGCCTGCGCCCCGGTCTACGTGAAAAGCCACAGCCAGGGCGAATACATCTTCGATCATGCCTTTGCCGATGCCTGGATGCGGGCCGGGCGATCCTATTACCCCAAGCTGCAATGCGCTGTGCCCTTCACCCCCGCGACCGGGCGGCGCGTTCTGGCCGCCCCCGGCCACCAGCAGGCCGCCGGGGATGCACTTCTTCAGGGGCTGGCCCGCGCCGCGGCCGAGAACCAACTGTCCTCGGCCCATGTGACCTTCTGCACCGAGGCCGAAACCGGGGCGGGCCGCGCGCGCGGCTATCTCCACCGCGTGACCGAACAGCTTCATTGGCATGACCGGAATTTCGGCGATTTCGAGGGCTTCCTCGGTGCGTTGTCATCACGCAAGCGCAAGGCGATCCGCAAGGAACGCGCCACCGCGCAAGCCTTTGGCGGCACCATCCACGAACTCACCGGCGACGATCTGCGCCCCGAACACTGGGATGCGTTCTGGGCCTTCTATCAGGATACCGGCGCGCGCAAATGGGGCCGCCCCTATCTGACCCGCGCCTTCTTCGATGTGGTGCAGGAAACGATGCGCGATGATGTGCTGCTGATCATGGCGAAGCGCGCCGGGGTCTGGGTGGCGGGGGCGCTGAACTTCATCGGGCGCGATGCGCTCTTCGGCCGCTATTGGGGGTGCACCGAGGACCATCCCTGCCTGCATTTCGAACTCTGCTACCATCGCGCCATCGATTTCGCGCTGCGTCACGGGCTTGCACGCGTGGAAGCAGGGGCGCAGGGCGGGCACAAGCTCGCGCGCGGATACCTGCCGCGCAAGGTGCATTCGCTGCACCATTTCCCGGACCCGGGTTTTCATCAGGCCGTGGCGGAATACCTGTCCCGGGAACGCGGCGCCATCGAGCACGAGATCGACCTGCTGGCCGATCTTGGCCCGTTCCGGCGCGGCACCGATCCATCAGGAGACACCGCATGACCGAAAAACTTGCCGACCGCAGCCAACTCGATCCGCTTCTGGCCAACGGCTGGGTGCTGGAGAGCGACCGCGATGCCATCACCAAGGAATTCACGTTTGCCAGTTTCGTCGCCGCCTTCGGCTGGATGACGCGCGCCGCGCTCTGGGCCGAAAAACTGAATCACCACCCGGAATGGTTCAATGTCTACAAGACGGTCAAGGTGACGCTGACCACCCATGACGCGGGCGGCCTGTCGGCACTGGACGTGAAGCTTGCGCAGAAGATGGACCAGCTCGCCGGCTGAAGCGGCCAGGCGCAGGCTTCACTCCCAGGTCACGTCGCCCAGAAAGATGTAGCCCGCGCCATAGATGGTCTTGATCAGCCGCGGGTTGCGGGGGTCCTCGCCCAGCTTGGTGCGCAGCCGTGAAATCCGCACGTCCATGGCGCGGTCGAAGCTTTCGCCCGCCGCCCCGCCAAGGCTTTCCTGCATCTGCGCGCGGCTGATCAGCCGCCGCGGGCTTTCCAGGAACAGCCGCAGCACCTCGCCTTCGGCGTGGCTGAAGGGGATTTCCGTGCCATCCTCGCGCAGCAGCATGTAGCGGTCGAAATGCGCGGTCCATCCGGCGAACCGCGCGGTATCGGCCCCCGCCCCGGCGCCCTTCGCGGGTTTGCGCAGGCGCGCGCGGATGCGGGCCACCACCTCGGCCGGATCGAAGGGCTTGATGATGTAGTCGTCCGCCCCCAGTTCCAGCCCCGTCACCCGGTCCTGCACCTGCGCCCGGCCCGAGATGATGATGATCGTCGCCCCTGACTCCAGCGCCAGCCGATGCACCAGCGCCAGCCCGTCGCGGTCCGGCAGGCCCAGATCGACCAGGCAGACATCGGGCGTGGTGCGCTTGAGCACGGCCTCGAATTCGGTGGCGCGCGCGAAACTCGAGGTGCGGAACCCCGCGTCGGTCAGCGCCTGCGCCAGCATGTGCCGGATTTCGGGCTCGTCATCCAGGATCGCGACATGCGGCTGGCTCATGCGACAGTCTCCATCATGCTGGCCTGCAGCGCGGCCGGGCCGAAGGGCTTGCCCAGAACCTGAAACTCGGCCGCCGCAGCGCGCCGCAGCGGATCCCCCTTCGGCAGCGAGGTCATCAGCCGCAGCCGTTTCAGCCCCCGCGCCCGCAGATGCCGCGCCAGCTCCAGCCCCGAGGTCTCGCCCGGCAGGTTGATGTCGCTCAGCACGATCTCGATCCCCGGCAGTTCGGCCAGTTGCAGGGCCTCGTCGGCGCTGGCGGCCTCGATCACGCTGAAGCCCAGATCGCGCAGCATCGCGCGGACGGCCTCGCGGATCTCGGTGCTGTCCTCGATCAGCAGCACCATCCCCGATGCCTGACCCGCGGCCACCGGACGCAGCGGCAGACGCAAGGTCACGCAGGCGCCGCCCTCGGGCCGGTTTGCCAGCCGCACGGTGCCGCCGCAGAGCGTGATCTGGTCATAGACCATGGCCAGCCCCAGCCCCGAGCCTTCGCCGCCCTTGGTGGTGAAGAACGGCTCCAGCCCGCGATCCAGCGCGGCCTCGGAAAAGCCCGGACCGGTGTCCGTGACGGTGATTTCCAGCCAGGTGTCGCGCACCGCGCGCGCGGACAACGCGATCTCGCCCCCGGCGTTGCCCAGTGCGTCGCGCGCGTTCAGGATCAGGTTCAGCAGGCTGTCCTGCACCGCGCCCGCGTCCAGCATGAGCGGCGGCAGCACCCCGTCGATCCACACCCGCAGACGCGCCGTTTCCGGCAGCGAGGGGCTCGCCATCATGTTCAGGTCATCCAGCAGCGCCTCGACATCCGTAGGGGCGGCGCGGATTTCGCGGTGCCCCGAGATATGCGCGATCCGGTCCAGAAGCACCCCGCCCCGGCGTGCCGCGGCGATGGTCGCGCGCCCGATTTCCAGCACATCCTCGGGCAGGTCCGGGGTGCGCAGCAACCGTCCCTGCAGCCCCAGTATGATGGTCAGCAGATTGCCGAAATCATGCGCCAGCCCCGAAGACAGTTGCGCCGCGAGCTCGCGCTTGCGGGTCTGGGCCAGGGCCGCGCGCGCCTGGGTTTCCTCGGTCACGTCCATCGACAGGATGTAGACACCGGTGATTGGCCCGGCCCGGACCCGGTCGGGGGTAAAGGCCACTCGGATGCGTCGGCCGCTGTCGTCATCGGTGAATTCGTGCACGCTGTCCTGTCCCTGCAAGGCGCGTTCCAGCGATGGCGCGATCTTGTCAAAGGCACTGCCCAGCACCTCGGGTGCACCAAGCCCGACGATATCGCGCGGCCGCCCAGGCATCACGGCGGACAGCCGCCGGTTCGAAAACGTATAGCGCAACCCGCGGTTCATGTGCGCGATATGCGCCGGCATCATCTCGGTGGTCAGCCGGGTGCGGGCCTCCATTTCCACCAGCTCACGCTTTGTTTCCTCCAGCCGCGCATTCGCGGCCGCCAGTTCGCGGTTCGCCTGCGCCAGCCGCTCGGCATGTTTCAGCAGTTCGCCCGAAAGCTCCTCGGAGCGCGATTTCAGAAGCTGTTCCTGCAGCTTCACCTCGGTGATGTCGGTATAGACCGCTACCCAGCCGCCCTGCGCCAGCGGCGCCCCCTCGACCGAGATCCAGCGCCCGTTCGCCCGGCGCCGCTCCATGTAATGCGGCTCGAAGGCGCGTGCGGCATCGACCCGGGAGCGAATCGCCTCGTCCCGGTCATCGACCGGGCCATATTCGCCCCGGTCCACCAGATAGGTGATGATGTCCTCGAAGGCGACGCCGGGACGGACCAGCTCGTCAGGGAAGCCGAACATCTCCTGGAAGCGGTGGTTGCAGACGGCCAGCTTGAGGTCGCTGTCGAAGATCGACAGCGCCTGCTGGATCAGATTCAGCCCGGCGCTCATCAGCCGCAGCCGCGTATCTTCAAGCTCGGGCACGCCCGCTCCTCCGCAAAGCCTCCTCGGGGTCAGCTTATCCTGCCCGCGCGACCAGCGGAAGGGATCGGCGCGGCCTGCGACCAGCCGTTACAATTCGAAAGGATTGGGCAATAGTGCCGAAAAACTCGTTGCTCAGAACAACCGTCAACGGACCGGTCGGTGAGTCCGGGGTCTGCGCCGCGCAAAACAGTGCGGGCGCAGCCAGGGCGACCGGGCAGGAGGGGGAGGACAGACGACGTGAGCACCACCGCCGCGCAGGATATCCCGCAGTCGGTTCCGGCCTTGCTGGAACGCAACGCGCGCTTGCATGCGTCGCGCACCGCCTATCGCGAAAAGGAATTCGGCATCTGGCAGCACTGGACCTGGGCCGAGACGGCCGAGGAAGTGCGCGCGATGGCGCTGGGCTTCCTGGCACTGGGCATGGAACGCGGGGATTATGTGGCCATCATCGGCCGCAACCGGCCGGCGCTCTACTGGTCCATGGTCGCCGCGCAGTCGGTTGGAGCGATCCCGGTGCCGCTCTATCAGGACGCCGTGGCCGAAGAAATGGCCTATGTGCTGGATCATTGCGGCGCGCGCTTCGTTGTGGCCGGCGATCAGGAGCAGGTGGACAAGGTCATCGAGGTGCAGCAGTCCGTGACCTGCATCGAGCAGATCCTGTATCTCGACAAGCGCGGCATGCGCAAATACGACCACAGCCGCATGAACTGGCTGGAGGACGTGCAGACCGAAGGCCGCGCCGCCGCCCAGCGGCTGGGGCCAGAGCTGGACAAGCGCCTGGCGGAACTGACCTATGACCACACCTGCGTGATGCTCTACACCTCGGGCACCACGGGCAAGCCCAAGGGCGTGGTGCTGAGCAATCGCAACATCATTGAAACCTCGCGCGCCTCGTCCGAATTCGACAAGCTGAAACCGGGCGATGAGATCCTGGCCTATCTGCCCATGGCCTGGGTCGGTGATTTCATCTTCGCCATCGGCCAGGCCTACTGGACCGGGTTCTGCGTGAACTGCCCGGAATCGGCGCAGACCATGATGACCGACCTGCGCGAGATCGGCCCAACGTATTACTTTGCCCCGCCGCGCATCTTTGAAACCATGCTGACCACGGTGATGATCCGCATGGAAGACGCCAGCCCGATCAAGCAGCGCCTGTTCCACCACTTCATGGCGCACGCGCGCAAGGTCGGGCCGAAACTGCTGGACGGCAAACCGGTGACCCTTGGCGAGCGGCTGAAGTATGGACTGGGCAACCTGCTGGTCTATGGACCGCTCAAGGATACGCTGGGGCTGCGCCGTATCCGCGTGGCCTATACCGCCGGCGAAGCGATCGGCCCCGAAATTTTCGCCTTCTACCGCGCGCTGGGCATCAATCTCAAACAGCTTTACGGCCAGACCGAAGCGTCGGTGTTCATCACCCAGCAGCCCGATGGCGAGGTCCGCAACGATACCGTCGGCGTGCCCAGCCCGGGCGTGGAGGTGCGCATCGCCGAGAATGGCGAAGTGTTCTACCGCTCACCCGGCACCTTCGTGGAGTATTACAAGAACGCCGACAGCACCCGCGACACCAAGGATCCGGAGGGCTGGGTCGCCACCGGTGATGCCGGGTTCTTCGAGGAATCGACCGGGCACCTGCGCATCATCGACCGCGCCAAGGACGTGGGCAAGATGGCCGACGGCGGCATGTTCGCGCCGAAATATGTGGAGAACAAGCTCAAGTTCTTCCCCAACATCCTCGAAGCCGTGGTTTTCGGCAACAACCGCGACCGCTGCGTGGCCTTCATCAACATCGACCTTGGCGCCGTGGGAAGCTGGGCCGAGCGCAATAACATCGCGTACTCCAGCTATCAGGAACTGGCGGGGCTGAAGCGCGTGCTGGACACGATCCAGGAGCATGTGGAGCAGGTCAACGAAAGCATCGCGCAGGACAAGATGCTCTCGGGCTGTCAGGTGCACCGCTTTCTGGTGCTGCACAAGGAACTGGACGCCGACGACGGTGAAATGACCCGCACCCGCAAGGTGCGCCGCCGGATCGTCGAGGACAAATTCGCCGATCTGATTGACGCCCTCTACGGCGACAAGGACAGTGTCTACACTGAAACCGAAGTCACCTACGAGGACGGGCGCAAGGGTCGGATCAAGGCAACGCTGGAAATCCGTGACGCGCGCGTCTTCGGCAACCAACAGAGGATTGCCGCAGAATGACCCAGTCACAGCTTCCCCAGGAAAGCCCCAAGTATCCCGTTGCCGCGATCATTGCGATTGCCGGTCTGATCCTGGCCTTCGCCATCGTGCGCTTCTTTCCCGAGTTCCTGAAACCCGCCATCAGCGGCTCCATCACCGGCGCGTTCGGTATCCTTGCGATCCAGCGCGTCTGGCCGGGCCTGCCCCTGTCGCGGATCCACTACATCATCGGCTCGATGATCGCCTACGGGCTGGTCGTCGGTCTTGTCGGAAGGCTCTGAACCATGCTCGATACCCAGCCGGATGAGGGCTACACCACTGCTGACGGTCGCAAGATCGGCGGCGTGGCGATGGAGATGAAGAACATCACCCTGCGCTTCGGCGGGGTGGTGGCGATCAAGGACATCAGCTTCGACATCCGCTGGGGCGAGGTGCGCGCGATCATCGGCCCCAACGGCGCGGGCAAGTCGTCCATGCTCAACGTCATTTCGGGCTTCTACAACCCGCAGGAGGGCGAGATCATCTACAAGGGCTATCGCCGCCCGCGGATGCGCCCCTATCAGGTGGCCCGCACGGGCATCGCCCGCACCTTCCAGAACATCGCGCTCTTCGAAGGCATGAGCGTTCTGGACAACATCATGACCGGGCGGCTGAACCACATGAAGGCCAACATCTTCCAGCAGGCCCTGTGGTGGGGTGCCGCCCAGCGCGAGGAAGAGGAAAACCGCGAGAAAGTCGAGAAGGTCATCGACTTCCTGGAAATCCAGCACATCCGCAAGACGCCGGTTGCCCGCCTGCCCTACGGGCTGAAGAAACGCGTGGAACTGGCCCGCGCGCTGGCCGCCGAACCATCGATCCTGCTTCTGGACGAGCCCATGGCCGGCATGAACGTCGAGGAAAAGGAGGACATGTGCCGCTTCATCCTCGATGTGAATGACGAATTCGGCACCACCATCGTCCTGATCGAGCACGACATGGGCGTGGTCATGGACCTGTCCGACCGGGTGGTGGTGATGGATTACGGCAAGAAGATCGGCGACGGCACCCCCGACGAGGTGCGCAACAACGAAGAGGTCATCAAGGCCTATCTGGGGGTGACCGATGACTGAACGCGCCACAACGAACGCTTATCGGGGGGGGCATCATGCCTGACACGCTTCTCTTTGCCATGGAGGCCGCCGCCAACGGCCTGACCGCCGGGGTGATGTATGCGCTGGTGGCGCTGGGGTTCGTGCTGATCTTCAAGGCCAGCGGCATCTTCAACTTCTCGCAGGGGGTGATGGCGCTTTTTGCCGCGCTGACGCTTGTGGGGCTGCAAAGCGGGCAGATCCCGTTTTCACATCTGATCAACGCCATCTTCGGCACGCGGCTGCATCATTTCGGCTTCACCCTGCCAACGCTTGTCGCGATCGCCGGGACCGTGGTGGTCATGATCGCGTTTGCCTGGCTGGTCGAGCGCTACATCTTCCGCCACCTGGTCAACCAGGAACCGATCATCCTGTTCATGGCCACCATCGGCCTGGCCTATTTCCTCGAAGGGCTGGGCGACATCATGTGGGGCGCCGAGGTGAAGCGTCTGGACGTGGGCATCCCGCAGGGCATGTCAATGGCCGTCGATGAAATGACCTTCAACTGGTTCGGCTACGGCTTCTACATGGACACGCTGGAGCTGTGGGCCGCGCTGATCGCCGCCATTCTGGTGGCCGCGCTGGTGATCTTCTCGCAATACACCAAGCAGGGCCGCGCGCTGCGCGCCGTGGCCGATGACCATCAGGCCGCGCTGTCGGTCGGCATCTCGCTGCGCTTCATCTGGGTTCTGGTGTGGTCGCTGGCGGGGATCGTGGCGCTGGTGGCCGGCATGATGTGGGGGGCGAAATCGGGGGTGCAGTTCTCGCTCTCGCTGATCGCGCTCAAGGCGCTGCCGGTGCTGATCCTGGGCGGCTTCACCTCGATCCCCGGCGCCATCGTCGGCGGGCTGATCATCGGCGTCGGCGAGAAGCTGTTCGATTTCCTGATGGGGCCGATCATCGGTGGCGCCACCGAAAACTGGTTCGCCTACATGCTGGCGCTGGTGTTCCTGCTGTTCCGCCCGCAGGGGCTGTTCGGCGAAAAGATCATCGAAAGGGTGTGAGACGATGCTTTACCGTGAAGCGGGCGATTTCAAGACGTCCTACACCTCTGACAACCAGACCTTTCCGATCCGGTTCGACCGCTACGGCTATTACTTCGTGCTGGGCGTCGCGTTCCTGATCATGCCGCTGATCCTGAACGACTACTGGACCAACGCGCTGGTGGTGCCGTTCCTGATCTACACCATCGCAGCGCTTGGGCTGAACATCCTGATCGGCTATTGCGGGCAGCTTTCGCTCGGCACCGGCGGGTTCATGGCGGTTGGCGCCTATGCCAGCTACAAGCTGATGACCGGATTTCCGGACCTCAACATCGTCTTCGTGATCCTGCTGTCAGGGCTGATCACCGCGGGCGTCGGGGTTCTGTTCGGCCTGCCCTCGCTGCGGATCAAGGGGTTCTACCTGGCGGTGGCCACGCTGGCGGCGCAGTTCTTCCTGATCTGGCTGTTCACCCGCACGCCGTGGTTCTTCAACTACTCGCCCACCGGCATGATCTCGGCGCCCACGCGCACCATCTTCGGCGTGCCGGTGACCGGCGCCTCGGCCAGCGCGGTGTCGATGTACATGGTCTGCCTTGTGTTCCTGGTGGCGCTGGCCTGGCTGGCACGGAACCTGACACGCGGCACCCTGGGCCGGCAGTGGATGGCGATTCGCGACATGGATATCGCCGCCGAAATCATCGGCGTGAACCCGCTGTGGTCGAAGCTCACCGCCTTTGCCGTGTCGTCCTTCTATATCGGGATTGCCGGGGCGCTGCTGTTCACCGTCTATCTGGGCGCCGCCGAAGCGGGCGAAGCGTTCGGGATCGACAAGTCCTTCCTTGTGCTGTTCATGGTCATCATCGGCGGGCTGGGGTCGATCTTCGGCGCCTTCGCCGGGGCGTTCTTCCTGATCGCCGGGCCGGTGCTGCTGAAGATCATGCTGGTGGACAATCTCGGCTGGCCCACCGATCTGGCCGCGCATCTGGAAATCATGATCATCGGCGCGCTGATCATCGTGACCCTGATCCTGGAGCCGCACGGGATCGCCGCGCTCTGGCGCACGATCAAGGAAAAGCTCCGGCTCTGGCCGTTCCCCTACTGACAAGGGGGCCGGTGACGACCCTGCGCCCCGGGCAACGGGCACCCGAATCAACGTCATCCAATGTGGGAGGAGATACCAATGAAGATGACCAGACTGGCCGCAGCGCTTGCGGTCACCATGACCGCCGCAGCCCCGGCCATCGCCGAATCGCTGTTCCTGCCGAACATGAGCTACCGCACCGGACCGTTTGCCCCCGGCGGCATTCCCTTCGCCGATGGTTATGCCGATTATTTCACGCTGATCAACGAGCGTGACGGCGGCATCGGTGGCGTTCCCATCCGCTACAGCGAATGCGAAACCGCCTATAACACCGAGCGCGGCGTGGAATGCTACCAGGCCCTGCGCGGCGAAAGCCCGCTGGTGCTGCAGCCGCTGTCCACCGGCATCACCTATCAGCTGATCCCGCGCACCATGAACGACCAGATCCCCATGCACACCATGGGCTATGGCCGCACCTCGGCCGTGAACGGCGAGGTCTTCAACTGGACCTTCAACTACCCCGCCAACTACTGGGACGGGGCCAGCGTGATCATCAACTACCTGCTGGAGGAAAACGACGGCAGCCTTGAAGACAAGAAGATCGTGCTGCTCTACCACAACTCGGCCTATGGCCGCGAGCCGATCCCGACCCTGACCCGCCTGTCCGAGAACCTGGGCTATCAGCTTCTGACCATCGGCGTGGACAGCCCCGGTCAGGAACAGGGCAGCCAGTGGCTTCAGATCCGCCGCGAGCGCCCTGACTATGTGATCATGTGGGGCTGGGGCGT
Source organism: Paracoccaceae bacterium (assembly GCA_020832705.1). Taxonomy (GTDB): domain Bacteria; phylum Pseudomonadota; class Alphaproteobacteria; order Rhodobacterales; family Rhodobacteraceae; genus Rhabdonatronobacter. Next base: position 578 of record JAFIEE010000008.1, on the reverse strand, counting down.
GATGAACCCCACTGCCATCCAGGAAGCCGCCAACATCCGCTTCCCGATGGAGAACTTCATCGGCGTCTGGTGGTCGGGGTCCGAACAGGACGTGATGCCCTCGGGCGCGGCGGCGCACGGCTACAAGTCGCTGGCCATGCACGGGACGGGGATGGATTACCCGGTCTATGCCGACCTGCAGGAATACGTCTATGACCGCGGACTGGCTGCGGGCACCGGCGACGAGGTCGGCACCGTGCTCTACTCGCGCGGGATGTATGCGGCGATGCTGGCGGTCGAGGCGGTGCGCACGGCGCAGGAAATCCACGGCGTGGCCGCGATCACCCCGGCCATGATGCGCGACGGTATGGCCAACCTGGTCATCACCGAGGAGCGCATGGCCGAACTGGGTCTGCCCGACTTCGGCCCCCCGTTCGAGGTGAGCTGCGAAAACCACGGCGGGTCCGGCCAGGCCATGATCCAGCAGTGGGATGCCCATGCGGGGGAATGGAACCTGATCACCGACTGGATCATGCCCGACCGTGAGCTGATCATGGAAATGGTGATGGAAGACTCGCTGGCCTATGCCGCCGAGAACG
>JAFIEE010000181.1 GCA_020832705.1 Paracoccaceae bacterium | reverse complement strand
GCCCCCCGGGGGGCGCGCGCGGCGCCCGCGCGGGCGGGCTGCGGGGCGGCGGGGCGCTCAGCCCTCGCCGCGCAGGAGTTCCGACAGCCGACGCAGCGCCAGTTCGTAGCCCTGCACGCCGCAGCCGGCGATCACCGCGTCGGCGCGCAGCGAAACGTAGGAGTGCTGCCGAAACGCCTCGCGCCGGTGGATGTTGGAGACATGCACCTCGATCACCGGGCCGTCGAAGGCGTTGAGCGCATCGAGGATCGCGACCGAAGTGTGCGTATAGGCACCAGGGTTGATGACAATCCCCTGCGCCGTGTCCCGTGCCGCCTGGATCCGGTCCACCAGGGCGCCCTCGTGGTTGGACTGGAAGGCGGTGACCGTCAGCCCCAGTTCGCCCCCCAGTGCCTGTGCCCGGGTTTCGACATCGGCCAGCGTTGCGTGGCCATAGATCTGCGGCTCGCGCAGGCCAAGGAGGTTCAGGTTGGGTCCGTTGATCAGGTCGATGGTGGGCATCGGTGGGGCATCCCGGCTGTCTGTGCCTGTTCTGCGCTGCGGTGCAGGCCGGGTCAAGGGCAAGGGACGGGCACCGGCGGGGCGGCCACGGGCGATTCTGTGCCGCGACGGCGGCGCGTCGGCAGCAGGAAGGCACAGGCCGAACCCGGCGCGCCGCCGTGAATTCGGGCAAACGGCAAGGCGGCGGGTTGCGCGTTCTTCGGGCGCATGGCGGGCCGGGCGCATCCGGTCCGGACCGGGGATCGCTGCAGGACCGGGGATCGCTGCAGGACCGGGGATTGCTGCGGGACCGGGGATTGCTGCGGGACCGGGGTTTCAGCTGGGCCAGTGGGCACGCCGGGATCACGACCCAGCGCATACCGGGCGGGCATCACACCGGGCGGACATGCGGATTCGGGCGGCGCGCACCGGCTGGCGCGCGTCTGTGGGCCCCGACAAGCCGCGTGCCGGTCCCGGATCACACGGATGGACACAGCGCAGCAGGCGTGGCGCGGTGTGCGTCCGGCGCGCAGCGGTCAGAGGTGAAGGTCGATGCTTGCGCGCGTCCCCGGTGCCGCGGCGTCGGCCTGCATGATCGCACCGGCTGGGCCTGTGCCAAAGGGGCCGGGGGGATCGGCACGGTCCGGCCCGCCTGCGCCGAGGGGCGGCACATCCACCGCCGGGGCGGAATCTTCGCGGGCCTGCGGGGCGGGTCGGTCGCTGTTCGGCAGCGGCTCCGGCGCGGCACGCGCCCGTTCCAGCGGCGGTGTCTGCAATTCGCGGCGCAGATCCTCGATCAGGCTGGTCTGGAAACTCGGCGGCGGGCCGGGCTGCGGCCGTTCCGCCAGCGGGAGCGCAAGCCGCGCGCGCAGCGATGCCATGACCGCAGCGCGCCCCGGCGATACCTGGGCAACAGCCCGGTCTGAAACCGCTCGCGTTGCGCATTCCGGCGTCGCGGCAGAGGCGGCGACCGAGGGCGCCGCCTGTGCGGCCGGGGCGCGCCCGGTGGGATCGCGCGCGCCGCCCGGCTGCACCGACGCGCTGGCGGGGAAAACGGGAGAAACCAGCATCACGCGACCCTTCCGAATGAATGCCACAATCAGAGCGCTGCGACCCGTCGCGCCCCGCCACCATGCCACACGGGCACAGGCCCGCGCCACCCGGCACCAACCCGCCCCCGGCACACGGGCAAGGGCAACAGGACGCGACCGCGACCTTCCCGATGATGCCGGAAGAATCCTTAGGAATCGTAAACGCGTGCGCCGCGGTCTCAGCAGCGCAGGATCGACCGACCGGCGTAACGCGCGGTTTCGCCCAAGGCTTCCTCGATCCGGATCAACTGGTTGTATTTCGCCAGCCGGTCCGAGCGTGCCAGCGACCCGGTCTTGATCTGCCCGCAGTTGGTGGCCACAGCCAGATCGGCAATGGTCGCATCCTCGGTCTCGCCCGAACGGTGCGACATCACGCAGGTCATCCGCGCCCGATGCGCCATCTCCACGGCTTCCAGTGTCTCGGTCAGGGTGCCGATCTGGTTGACCTTGACCAGCAGCGAGTTCGCGCTGCCCTCGGCGATGCCGCGCGCCAGACGTTCCGGATTGGTGACGAAGAGATCATCGCCCACAAGCTGCACCTTCCCGCCCAGCCGGTCGTTCAGTAGCTTCCAGCCGTCCCAGTCATCTTCGGCGCAGCCGTCCTCGATGCTCAGGATGGGGTAATCGGCCACCAGCGCGGCCAGATAATCGACATTCTGCTCCTGGGTGAGAGTTTTACCTTCCCCGGCAAAGACATATACGCCATCCTTGAAGTATTCGGTCGCCGCGCAATCCAGCGCCAGCATGATATCCTCGCCCGGGCGATACCCGGCTTTTTCGATGGATTTCAAAATGAAATCAAGCGCGTCGCGCGTAGAGCTAAGATCTGGCGCAAAGCCGCCCTCATCGCCGATGCCGGTATTCAGCCCGGCCGCCGAAAGCTCCTTCTTCAGGGTGTGGAACACCTCGGCGCCCATGCGCACGGCCTCGCGGATACTCTCCGCGGCCACGGGCATGATCATGAACTCCTGAATATCGATCGGGTTATCAGCATGTTCGCCGCCGTTGATGATGTTCATCATCGGCACCGGCAGGGTCCGCGCCCCGGTCCCGCCGACATAGCGGTAGAGCGGTTGCGCGGTGAAATCGGCGGCGGCGCGGGCCACGGCGAGCGAGACCCCCAGGATCGCGTTGGCGCCCAGCCGCGCCTTGTTCGGCGTGCCGTCCAGTTCGATCAGCGCCGCGTCGATGGCCGCCTGCTCGGTCGCATCGACCCCGGCCAGCGCCTCGGCGATCTCGCCGTTCACGGCGGCCACGGCCTTCAGCACCCCCTTGCCGAGATAGCGGCCCTTGTCGGCGTCGCGCAGCTCCACGGCTTCATGCGCGCCGGTGGAGGCCCCGGACGGCACCGCCGCGCGGCCCATGGTGCCGTCTTCCAGCGTCACGTCCACCTCGACCGTGGGGTTGCCGCGACTGTCCAGAATCTCGCGTCCGGTGATGTCGATGATGATGCTCATGGTGTCCCCCGTTCGGCTGGCCCCGTTGACCGGTATCGCGGGCTCTATAGCTTGCCCCGCCCGGTCTGGAAAGCCCGCCCGCGTGTTTCCCGCCAGAGCGTGAAAAGCCCGGCGCTGACGACGATGGTAGCGCCAACAATCGTGAGGGCATCCGGGCGCTCGCCGAAGACCGCGATGCCGATGACCAGCGCGAACAGGATGCGCGTGTAGCGGAAGGGGGTGACCACCGCGACCTCGCCGGTGCGGGTGGCGGCGACGATGGCCCAGTAGGCGACCAGCCCCACCGCCAGCATGGCGCCCATCAGCGCCGTATCCCGGGCCGACGGCACCATCGGTGCCTCGCCGAAGACCGCGAACAGCAGCAGCCCGCCCGGGATGATCGCCGCATAGGCCCAGCAGGAAAGCTGCCAGCCCGAGACATGCGCGGGCACGCTGCGGGTGGCCAGATCGCGCGTGGCCAGCAGCACCACCGCGACCACCGCAAAGAGCGAGGCGGGTTCGAACCCCTCCAGCCCCGGCCGCACGATCAGCAACACCCCCGCAAACCCCACGAGGATCGCCGTCCAGCGCCGCCAGCCGACCTGCGCGCCGAAGACCACCGCCGCGCCCAGCGTCACCGCCAGCGGCGTGGCCTGCAGGATGGCCGATGCACTGGACAGCGGCGTGAGCACGAAGGCGAGCACAAAGGCGATGCCGCCCACCACCTCGCACAGATTGCGCAGGATCACCGGGCCGGAAAGCGCCTCGGGCGCGAAGACGCGCTGCCGCTTCAGCCGCACCAGAGCCGCAAAGACCGCCGCCCCGCCGATGCCCAGAAAGGTGATCACCTGCCCCAGCGGCACACGGTCGGCCAGCAGCTTGATCAGCATGTCTTCCAGCGCGAAGGCGGCCATGGCCAGCACCATCAGCAGACTGCCGCGCAGATTGTCGCTCATGCCCCGGTCCTTCGCAGGTCAAGCAAGCCGTCTCTATCCGGCGCCACCGGCAAAGCCCAGACCGCATGTGCCCGGCCATCCCCCAGCGCACCCCGCGCAAGAAACGCAAAGAATTCTTCCCGCGCCGGACATTTTCCGGACGATTTGCAGGTTGACGCCCGCATGCAAGCTGATTACGGTTCCGTCCACGCGCTCCGGGTGGAGCGATGAAGGCAGGAAATCCGATGCTGAACGCTCTCGTAATCGTAGGGACATGGCGCATGGGCCGGTAACGGAACCCCAGACGGTTTTCCCATGCGCCCCCGTTCCACGCGGGGGCTTTTTTTGTCCGGTGACGGCCGCGCCCGCCCGGCAGGAGATGGAGAAGAAGACGATGACAGGTCAGATGACCGGCGCCCGCATGGTGGTTCAGGCCCTCCGCGATCAGGGGGTGGAGGTGATTTTCGGATACCCCGGCGGCGCGGTGCTGCCGATCTATGACGAGATCTTCCAGCAGAACGATATCCGGCACATCCTCGTGCGGCACGAACAGGGCGCCGTCCACGCCGCCGAAGGCTACGCCCGCGCCACCGGCAAGCCCGGCGTTGTGCTGGTGACCTCGGGGCCCGGGGCGACCAATGCGGTCACGGGGATTGTCGATGCGCTGATGGATTCGATCCCGCTGGTTGTGCTGTCGGGGCAGGTGCCCACCTTCATGGTCGGCTCGGACGCGTTCCAGGAGGCCGACACCGTCGGCATCACCCGCCCCTGCACCAAGATGAACTGGCTGGTCAAGGAAACCGATCGACTGGCCGAAACCATCCATCAGGCGTTCCATGTGGCGACCGCCGGGCGCCCCGGCCCGGTGCTGGTGGACATTCCCAAGGACGTTCAGTTCGCCACCGGCACCTATACCGAAAAGCCGCAGGCGCGCACCACGCATTACCGCCCCCGCACCAAGGGCGACCGCGCCCGGATCGAACAACTGGCCGAACTGATGGAAACCGCCGAACGGCCCGTGCTCTATACCGGCGGCGGGGTCATCAACGCGGGCCCCGAGGCGAGCCGCTTGCTCCGCGAACTGGCCGAGGCCACGGGCTTCCCGGTGACCTCGACCCTGATGGGGCTGGGCGCCTATCCGGCCAGCGGCAAGCACTGGATCGGCATGCTGGGCATGCATGGCACCTATGAAGCCAACTGGACCATGCATGACTGCGACCTGATGATCAACATCGGCGCCCGCTTCGATGACCGCATCACCGGGCGGATCAACGCCTTCAGCCCCGGATCGAAGAAGGCGCATATCGATATAGACCCTTCGTCCATCAACAAGGTGATCCAGACGGATGTGCCCATTGTCGGTGACGTGGCCGAGGTGCTGGCCGACCTGCTGGAAATCTGGACCGCGCGCGGGCGCAAGGTGAACGCCCCGGCGCTGGACCGCTGGTGGGCGCAGATCGCCGACTGGAAGTCCGTCAACTGCCTGGCCTACAAACCGTCAGAAGGCACGATCCGCCCGCAGCACGCCATCGCCCGGCTGGAGGCGCTGACCAAGGGCATGGACCGCTACATCACCACCGAGGTGGGCCAGCATCAGATGTGGGCCGCGCAATACCTGGGGTTCGAAGAGCCCAACCGCTGGATGACCTCCGGCGGCCTGGGCACCATGGGTTACGGGTTGCCTGCGTCGGTGGGCGTGCAGGTCGCGCACCCCGATGCGCTGGTGATCAATGTGGCCGGCGAGGCATCCTGGCTGATGAACATGCAGGAGATGGGCACCGCCATCCAGTATCGCCTGCCGGTCAAGCAGTTCATCCTGAACAACGAGCGTCTGGGCATGGTGCGCCAGTGGCAGGAACTGCTGCACGGCGAGCGCTATTCGCACTCCTGGTCCGACGCGCTGCCCGATTTCGTCAAGCTGGCCGAGGCCTTCGGCTGCAAGGGCATCCGCTGCGACAATGACGCGGATCTTGACGATGCGATCCGCGAGATGCTGGCCTATGACGGGCCGGTGATCTTTGACTGTCTGGTCGAAAAGCACGAAAACTGCTTCCCGATGATCCCCTCGGGCAACGCGCATAACGACATGATCCTGGGCGAGGCCGAAACCCAGGGGGTGATCGGCGCCTCGGGCGCGGTGCTGGTGTGATCCGGAGCGCAGCGCTGGCGCTGACACTTACAATAGGATCCGCGAACGCCGAAACGGTGTTCGCGGTAACCTCCGAGGACCTGTCGGTTTGCAATCTACTCTCGCAGATCGCATTGGCGGCGGCCGAGCACCGAGATGAAGGCAGAACACATCTGGAACTGTCAACCGGTCCGCTTGCATACTTGGACGATGATGTGCGATCCGACATCCTTGAAATAGTATTCAACACAGTCGAAGGAGACCCGGGCTTCGTCGCGAAAACGGTGGCGGGGCTTTGCGTCCTCGAACGACTACAGCCCAGAGAGATCAACTAGTGTCCCCCCTCAACATCGAAAAAGGCTCATCGAAGCATTCGGCCTATGACCTGCGCGACCCCAATGCAGACCTTATCGAGCGCCACACGCTTGCCGTGATCGTCGACAACGAATCGGGCGTGCTGGCGCGCGTGATCGGGCTGTTTTCGGCGCGCGGCTACAACATCGACAGCCTGACCGTGGCCGAGATCGACCATCTGGGCCACCGCTCGCGCATCACCATCGTCACCAGTGGCACGCCGCAGGTGATCATCCAGATCAAGGCGCAGCTTGAACGCATGGTCACCACGCACGAGGTCCACGACCTGACCACCGAAGGCCCCTCGGTCGAACGCGAACTGGCGCTGCTGAAGGTCGCGGGCAAGGGCGAGGCGCGGATCGAATCGCTGCGCCTGGCCGAGATCTTCCGCGCCAATGTGGTCGATTCCACGCTGGAAAGCTTCGTCT
>JAFIEE010000180.1 GCA_020832705.1 Paracoccaceae bacterium | reverse complement strand
GAGGTCATCCGCATCAACGACCAGGGCCTCGTGGAAGGGTTGTTCTGACAACAGCGTGATTGTCCCGGCTGCGGCGGCGCGATACACCCTCCCCGACCGCAGCCAGGGAGCCACCATGAAACCCGCGAAGGACTGCCAGACCATGGCCGAACTCCGTGCCCAGATCGACCTGCTGGACCGCGAGCTGGTTGCGCTGCTGGTGCAGCGCGCAGGCTACATCGATCGGGCGATCGAGTTGAAACCGGGCGAGAACCTGCCCGCGCGGATCGAACCGCGCGTGGCCGCCGTGCTTGACAACGTGCGCGCCACCGCGCGCGCGGCGGGTCTGGACCCCGAACTCGCCACCGATTTGTGGCAACGCCTGATCGAATGGTCCATCGCGCGCGAGGAGCGCGTGCTTGGTCCCTCCGGTCCCAGCCAACAGGATCAGCAGAAATGACCGCAACCATCATCGACGGGAAGGCCTTTGCCGCAAAGGTGCGCGAGAAGGTGGCCGCCCACGTCAGGCACCTGAAGGAGGACCACGGCCTGACCCCGGGCCTGGCCGTGGTTCTGGTGGGAGAGGACCCCGCCAGCCAGGTCTATGTCCGCTCCAAGGGCAAGCAGACAGTCGAGGTCGGCATGGCCTCTTTCGAACATCGGCTGGAAGCCGACACCAGCGAGCGCGCGCTGCTGGAGTTGATCGACCGGTTGAACGCCGACCCGCAAGTGCATGGTATCCTCGTGCAGCTTCCCCTCCCGGACCACCTGGATTCCGATCTCGTGATTAACCGGATCGACCCCACCAAGGACGTGGACGGCTTTCACATTTCCAATGTCGGCCTTCTGGGCACCGGGCAGAAGTCGATGGTGCCCTGCACCCCGCTGGGGTGCCTGATGATGCTGCGCGAACACCATGGGTCGCTGTCGGGGATGAACGCGGTGGTGGTGGGGCGCTCCAACATCGTCGGCAAACCCATGGCCCAGCTTCTGCTGGGCGACAGCTGCACCGTGACCATCGCCCACAGCCGCACCCGCGATCTGGCCGCCGTCTGCCGTGGCGCCGATATCCTGGTGGCCGCCGTGGGCCGCCCGCGCATGATCCCCGGCGACTGGGTGAAGCCCGGCGCCACGGTGATCGACGTGGGCATCAACCGGATCGAGGACGGGGGCAAGGCAAAGCTGGTGGGCGATGTGGATTTCGACAGTGCGGCGGCGGTGGCGGGCGCCATCACCCCGGTGCCGGGCGGCGTGGGACCGATGACCATCGCCTGCCTGCTGGCCAACACGGTTGTCGCCGCTGCCCGCGCCAACGGGCTGGCCGAACCGCAGGGGCTGACCGTCTGAGCCGGACCGCCTGCGCGGGTTCCCCCTTCCCCGCCCGCGCGGGCATGGCTATATGCCCGGCATGAGCCAGACCCCGAACCCGCCCGACCTGCGCCCCGATATCGCCCCGACCGCCCGGCTGCGCGAAACCGCGCGCCAGCCCGCGCGCCCCGGCCAGCCGCGCGTCGGCATGGTCAGCCTGGGCTGTCCCAAGGCACTGGTGGACAGCGAACGCATCCTGACCCGGCTGCGCGCCGAAGGCTACGCCATCAGCGCCGATTACGCGGGCGCGGATGCGGTGATCGTCAACACCTGCGGCTTTCTGGACAGTGCCAAGGCCGAGAGCCTGGACGCCATCGGCGAGGCCCTGCGCGAGAACGGGCGCGTGATCGTCACCGGTTGCCTGGGCGCGGAACCCGAATACATCACCGGCGCGCACCCGAAGGTGCTGGCCGTCACCGGCCCGCACCAGTACGAGGCGGTGCTCGATGCCGTGCACGCCGCGGTGCCGCCCGCGCCCGACCCGTTCATCGACCTGATCCCGCCGCAGGGGATCAAGCTGACCCCCCGCCACTACAGCTATCTGAAGATTTCCGAGGGCTGCAACCACGCCTGCCGCTTCTGCATCATCCCGGCCATGCGCGGCAAACTGCAAAGCCGCCCCGCCCATGCCGTGCTGCGCGAGGCCGAGAAGCTGGTCGCCGCCGGCGTGCGCGAGTTGCTGGTCATCAGCCAGGACACCAGCGCCTATGGGCTGGACCTGCGCCACGCGACCGAACGCGGCCACCGCGCCCATATCACCGATCTGGCGCGCGATCTGGGTGGGTTGGGCGCCTGGGTGCGGCTGCATTATGTCTACCCGTACCCGCATGTGCGCGAGTTGATCCCGCTGATGGCCGATGGTCTGGTGCTGCCCTATCTGGACATACCGTTCCAGCACGCCCACCCTGACACGCTGAAGCGCATGGCCCGCCCGGCGGCGGCGGAACGCACGCTGGACCGGATCGCCGAATGGCGCGCCATCTGCCCCGGGATCACCCTGCGCTCGACCTTCATCGTCGGCTATCCGGGCGAGACCGAGGCCGAGTTCCAGACCCTGCTGGACTGGCTGGACGCGGCGCAACTGGACCGGGTGGGCTGCTTTCAGTACGAGAACGTGACCGGTGCGCGTGCCAACGCCCTGCCCGACCATGTGGCCCCCGAAATCAAGCAGGACCGCTGGGACCGCTTCATGGCAAAGGCGCAGGCGATTTCGGCGGCGAAGCTGGCGGCCAGGGTCGGGCAGCGGCAACAGGTGATCGTCGATGCCGTGGACGCCGAAGGCGCCACCTGCCGCACCATGGCCGATGCGCCGGAGATCGACGGCAACCTGTTCATCGACGAGGGCTTCGAGCGGCTGAGCCCGGGCGATATCGTCACCGTGACGGTGGACGAGGCCGGCGAATATGACCTGTGGGGGCGGCTGGAAAGCGTCTGACCGCGGCGCCTGCGCGACCTTGCGCCCGATTGGCGCAGCAAGATAGGGTCGGACCGCCCCCCGCAGCATTGGCGGAAAGCATGACCGAAGGCCACACCGACATCGCGGCGCCGCAGCGGCCTGCGCGGATCCGGCCCAAGCACCGCGCCGAGGCGCTGGCGCTGGGGCTGATCATCGGCGCGCTGATGCGCCTGCCCTATGCAAAGCGGGTGGCGCTGATGGGCTGGATTTCCACGCGGCTGATCGCGCCCGTAGCCGGGTATCGCCGCCGTATCCGCGCAAACCTCGACCATGTGTTCCCGGACCTGCCCGCCGCCCGGCGCGCCGAGATCATCCGCCGCGTGCCCGACAACATGGGCCGCGCGCTGATCGAACAGCTTTCGGGCGCCGAATTCGCGCGCCATGTCCGCGACATGCCGCTGCACGGCCCCGGGCTGGCCGAAATGCACAAGGCCAGGGCCGCCGGGCGGCCGGTGATCCTGGTGGCCGGGCATCTGGGCAATCATGTGGCCGGGATCGTCGCGCTGCGGGCGCAGGGGCTGGATTTCGGCGGCTTCTACATGCCGCTGAGCAACCCGCTTGTGAACCGGATGTATGTGGAAAAGCTGGAGGCGTTCCTGAACCCCGCCTTTCCGCGCCGGCGCGACGGCATGGGCGCGATGCTGCGCTTCCTGCGCCGGGGCGGGATGCTGGGGATGCTGATCGACCAGCACATGGACCACGGCGTGCCGCTGGATTTTCTGGGCCGACCGGCGCGCACCGCGCTGTCGGCGGCGGAAATGGCGTTGAAGTTCGACGCCCTGCTGGTGCCCGGCTATGCGATCCGGCAGGCGGACGGGCTGAGCTTCGAGACCGTGATCGAAGCGCCGGTCCCGCATTCGGACCCCGCGACGATGACACAGGCGCTCAACGACAGTCTGAGCGCGCAGGTGCGTGCGCATATGGACCAGTGGCTCTGGACCCACCGTCGCTGGAAGCCGTGAGCGCCACCGCGCCGGGGGCTTCGGCGACGGAACGCGGCCCTATTCCGCCCAATGCACCGTGGCGTCTGCCAGCAGCGCGGCGATGGGCGCTTCGGCCGGGGGCAGGGAGCGTGCGCGTTCCAGCGCCGCGCGCTTCTCGGCCCCGGTGATCAGCACATGCAGATGCATCGCCCCGCGCAGCGCGGGCGCGGTCAGGGTGATGCGCGGTTCCGGCGCGCCGGGCGCCCGCATGGCCATCAGCGGCGGCGCGTCCGCCGCCAGCGCGGCGGTCAGGTTGTCGGCCCCGGGAAACAGGCTGGCGGTGTGCATGTCCGCCCCCATGCCGACCAGCGCCACGGTCAGCGGCAGGCAGGCGCGCACCCCTTCGGCCAGGGCATCCAGCGCGGCTTCGGGCGCGGGTGCATCGGCATGGAGCGGGATCAGATGCGCCGCCGCCGCATGATTCTGAAACAGCCGCTGGCGCAGCATCGCCGTGTTCGACCGCGGGTGATCCTCGGGCACCCAGCGTTCGTCATTGAGCAGCACATCGACCCGGTCCCAGTCCAGCGCGACGCCGCTCAACGTGTCGAACACCGGCCCCGGGGTGGTGCCGCCGGGCACGCACAGGCTGGCCCTTTCGTTGCGGCGCAGCGCCGCGCCCAGGTCCGAAGCGATACGGTCAGCCAGGCTGAGCATCAGCAGGTCGCGGTCGGGGTAGTCGACGAATTCCATCACTTGATCTCCCGCCAGCGGCGCCCGTCACGGTGCATGAGCATCAGCGCATCCTCGGGGCCGGAACTGCCCGGGTCATAGGGGCGCGGCACGTCGCCGCGCTTTTCCCAGGCCTCGATGATCGGGTCCACCCAGGCCCAGGCGGCCTCGACCTCGTCCGAGCGCATGAACAGGGTCTGGTTGCCCCGGATCACATCCATGATCAACCGCTCATAGGCATCAGGGATCTGCATCCCCTCGCCCAGCGCCTCGGCAAAGCTCATGTCCAGCGCCACGTCCTTCAGCCGCATGCCCCCCGGGCCGGGCTCCTTGATCATCACCCGCAGGTCCATGCCTTCATCGGGTTGCAGGCGGATCACCAGCACATTTTCCTTCCAGCGCTCCGCCTCGCCAAAGATCGAATGCGGCGGCTCCTTGAAGGTGACGGCGATTTCGGAGACCCGCGCGCGCAACCGCTTGCCGGTGCGCAGATAGAAGGGCGTGCCCTTCCAGCGCCAGTTCGACACATACGCCTTGAGCGCGATGAAGCTTTCGGTGCGGCTTTCGGGATTGCCCGCCTCTTCGGCATAGGAGGGCGCGCCGCCGCCGACATATTGCCCGCGCACCACATCGCCCGCCGCCACCGGGTCCAGCGCCCGGATGACCTTGAGCTTTTCGTCGCGCATCGCATCGGGGTCGAAGCGGTTGGGCGGCTCCATGGCGATCAGGCACAGAAGCTGCATCAGGTGATTCTGCACCATGTCGCGCATGGCGCCCGAGCGATCATAGTAGCCGCCACGCCCGCCGACGCCCACGGTTTCGGCCACGGTGATCTGCACATGTTCGATGAACTGCGCATTCCACAGCGGCTCGAACAGGATGTTGGCAAACCGCACCGCCATCAGGTTCTGCACGGTTTCCTTGCCCAGGTAATGGTCGATCCGGTAGATCTGGCTCTCGTCGAAATGCTCGGCCAGCGTCTGGTTCAACGCCCGCGCAGAATCGAGGTCATGCCCGAAGGGCTTTTCCACCACGATCCGGCATTCGCCGGTTGCAATCCCGTGCGCATGCAGCCGCTCGGCCAGCGCGCCGAACAACGACGGGCCGACCGAGAAGTAGACCGCGCGCACCGCATCGTCGCGCATCTGCGCACGCAGCTCCGGCCAGCCCTCGGTGCCGGTGGCATCGATGGCCACATAGGTCAGCATGGCCAGGAAGGGGGTCAGCCGCTCATCGGCCAGTTCCCGTTCGGTGACGAATTCGGCCAGCGCCTCGCGCACGAATTCCGCATATCCGGCAGCGTCCAGGCGCGAGCGCGCGGCACCGATGATGCGCGCGCCCTCGGGGATCTGCCCGTCCAGCCAGCGCCGGTACAGCCCCGGCATGATCTTGCGCCGTGCCAGATCGCCCGTGGCGCCGAACACCACCAGATCGAAACGCTCGACCGGAATGACCCGCGAAACCATGCTGCCCTCTATCATCGCCGCGTGGAACCCTGCCCGCTTCATGCCCGCAACGGAAGCCCCGCCGCATGCCGTTAGCGCTATCAGCGCGGATTAGCGCCTGTCAGGTGAAAAGTCCAGCGCCCGCACGCGAACCGGGGCTCATGCTTCCAGTTCGCTGTCCCAATACAGGAAGTCCAGCCAGCTTTCATGCAGGTGGTTGGGCGGAAAACGGCGTCCGATATTGCGCAGTTCCTCGGACCCCGGCTCGCGCGCGGGGCGCCGCAGGCGCAGACCGGAATTGCGCAGGGATTTCGACCCCTTGCGCAGGTTGCACGGCGCGCAGGCCGCAACCACGTTTTCCCAGCTTGTCACCCCGCCCTGCGCGCGCGGGATGACATGGTCAAAGGTCAGGTCATGCTGCGCACCGCAATACTGGCAGGTGAATTCGTCGCGCAGGAACAGGTTGAAGCGGGTGAAGGCGGCGCGCTTGCGCGGGCGGACGTATTCGCGCAGCACCACCACCGATGGAATACGGATTTCCATGCGCTGGCTGCGCACCACATGGTCATATTCCGCCAGGATGTCGACCCGGTCCAGAAACACCGCCTTGACCGCGTCCTGCCAGGGCCAGAGCGACAGCGGATAATAGGACAGCGGGCGATAGTCGGCGTTCAGCACCAGCGCCGGAAAATGCCGCGATCCGGCCGGTTGGCGCACGAATTCGTCGCGGAAGGCAGCGTCCATGGTCCATGTCCCGTCAGCAGGGCGCGGGAGCGATGCAGACCACATTACGGAACGGGCGGAGCATCGCGCACGCCGGATTCAACAGCACTATATATTGTGGCTTGCGACTGGCAAGCCCTTCGCGCAAGGACGCGCGGCAATGCATGTGTTGCATTGCGGAACAACAGTTTCGTGACGCATGGACAGGCAATCTGACCTGCCCCCGTTTTCAGGGCCACCCGTAAGTCGAGTCTGTTCTCCTTTT
>JAFIEE010000179.1 GCA_020832705.1 Paracoccaceae bacterium | reverse complement strand
ACGGGAACCCCATACCCCCGCAACAAACCCTTCGCCTGATACTCGTGGATGTTCACAGCGCTTGCCCCTCTGGATAATTCTGGTCCGCTCTCTGGTTCTTCCTTGAACGAAACCGCGCGCCGGACAAGGGGATTCTGGTGGCGCCAACCTGTTGCGCGCGGAAAACCGCCCTATGTGATCACAGCCCGAAAATCCGTGATCACATTCCAGCAACCCTTTCCCCTTCTGCGACACATGCGCACAGCACGGAAGGGGTCTCGAGACGCGAACGGCCCCGGAAATCCGGGGCCGTCAGGACTGCGTCCGTCAGACGCGTATCGGGCGGGGGTCAACCCAGACTGGAATCGATTCCCTTGCAGGCCTCGACCAGACCGCGCACCGCTGCGACCGAATTGTCGAACATGGCCTGCTCGTCCCTGGTCAGCTTGATGTCCACGATCTTTTCGATCCCGCCCGCGCCGATGACCGTGGGCACACCCACATACATGCCCTTCAGCCCGAACTGGCCGTCGCACCAGGCCGCGCAGGGCAGCAGGCGCTTCTGATCCTTCAGGTAGGACTCCGCCATTTCGATGGCACTGGTGGCCGGTGCGTAGAAGGCCGATCCGGTCTTCAGCAGGCCCACGATTTCAGCCCCGCCGTCACGGGTGCGCTGGACGATCTGATCGAGCTTGTCCTGCGTGGTCCAGCCCATGTCCACCAGATCGGGCAGCGGAATGCCCGCCACGGTGGAATAGCGCACCAGCGGCACCATGGTATCGCCATGTCCGCCCAGCACGAAGGCGGTCACGTCACGCATGGACACGTTGAATTCGAGGCTGAGGAAATGCCGGAACCGGGCCGAATCCAGCACCCCCGCCATGCCGACGACCTTCTCATGGGGGAGCCCGGAAAACTCGCGCAGCGCCCAGACCATGGCATCCAGCGGGTTGGTGATGCAGATCACGAACGCCTCGGGCGCGTGGTCGCGGATGCCTTCGCCCACGGCCTTCATGACCTTCAGGTTGATGCCCAGCAGGTCATCGCGGCTCATCCCGGGCTTGCGTGGCACCCCGGCGGTGACGATGCAGACATCGGCGCCTGCAATGTCGGCGTAGTCGTTGGTGCCCTTGAGCGCGGCGTCGAACCCTTCGGAGGGGCCGCTTTCGGCAATGTCGAGCGCCTTGCCCTGCGGGGTGCCTTCGGCGATGTCGAACAGGACGACGTCACCCAGTTCCTTGATCGCGGCGAGATGGGCGAGCGTGCCGCCGATCTGTCCCGCACCGATAAGGGCGATCTTGGGTCTGGCCATGGCTTGGTCTCCGGTCGGTTGATGAACGCGCCTTGCCTAGTCGCTCGGACGTTCCGGCGCAAGACTGCTGCGCTGCAGCATGGGCGCCAGACCGGATGATAGCGCCCACATGGGGCGAGTCCGGGCCTGACGCGGCCCGGACGGCGGGTCAGACCGGGGCGCCGCGGGCCGGCTGCGGGTCTTCGACCGACTCGAACCCCCGACCATTGGCCAGCAGGCAGGTCATGCCGTCGGGCAAGGTCACGGTGATGGTCCAGGCGCCCGATTCGGGGGCAACGTGCAACTCCATCACCGCGCGACCGGCGATCCCGCGCGCGCGCACCTCCTGTTGCAGGCGCTCGGTCAGGAGCGCGATGACGCGGCCCCGTTCCCCGCAGTGCATCTGCTGCGCGGTGGCAGGTGCGGCGGCAAGCATGAAAACAGAGGCGCAGAGGGCGAGAAGGCGCGTGGGCATGGCGGGGTCCTTTGGCTGCGGGCGTGCGCGGATCAGCATGCGCCCGGCGCGGCGATTTCGGATGAACCGCGCGGTCGCTGCGCAACGCCATCCCTGCTGCACTGCGGCGAATCCCCTCTTGTCATTCGTGTCGGATCATGCAGGTTACGGCGCAACAATCTTGCCCGCCCATTCATTGCGCGCCCGGCGCGCGCCGTTCGGAGGCACCTTATGGACACCCGCCCGTTTCGCTCGGTTCTCTATATCCCCGGCTCGAAAAGCCGCGCGCTGGAAAAGGCCGCCGGGCTGCCCGCGGATGCGATCATCTTCGACCTGGAAGACGCGGTCGCGCTGGAGGAAAAGGCCAACGCCCGCGCGCTGCTGGCGCAGGTGCTGGCCGGGACGGACTACGGCCCGCGTGGGAAACTGCTGCGGATCAACGCACTGGACAGCGACTGGGGCCGTGCCGATCTGGACGTGCTGGCCGAGACACGCCCCGAGGCGATCCTGCTGCCGAAGGTGAACACGGCGGCCGATGTGGCGGCGCTGGCCGATATTCTGGACAAACGGCCCGAGACTTCGGATACCCGCATCTGGGCGATGATGGAAACGCCGCTGGGCGCGCTCAACGCGCTGGAAATCGCGCAGGCGCCGCGCATGGCGGGGTTTGTTATGGGCACCAACGATCTGGCCAAGGACATGGGCTGCCGGTTCCGCGCCGACCGGATGCCGCTGATGACCGCCTTGCAGATGTGCCTGATGGCGGCGCGGGTGGCGGGGATTGTCGCCGTGGACGGAGTCTATAATGCGTTCAAGGATACTGAGGGGCTGCGGGCCGAATGCGAACAGGGCCGCGACATGGGGTTCGACGGCAAGTCGCTGATCCATCCGGCGCAACTGGACATCGCCAACGCGGTTTTTGCCCCCACCGAAGCCGAGATCGACCTTGCCCGCCGCCAGATCGCGGCGTTTGACGCGGCGCAGGCGCGCGGCGAAGGTGTGGCGGTGGTGGATGGCAGGATCGTCGAAAACCTGCATATTGTCACGGCACGGCAGGTGCTGGACCGCGCCGCCGCCATAGAGGCAATGCAAGGAGCGCTGTGATGGGCAATCTGGTTCTGATCCTGGGGGTGGCGCTGTGGTCGGTGCCGCATCTGTTCAAGCGGCTGATGCCCGCGCGCCGGGCCGGCATGGGCGAGGCCGGCAAGGGCATCGTCGCCATCAGCGTGCTGGCGGGGATCGTGCTGATGGTGCTGGGCTGGCGCATGGCCGATCCGGTCTGGCTTTTCGTGCCGCCGCCGTTCCTGACGCACATCAACAACCTGCTGGTTCTGGTGGGCTTCTACCTGTTCGCGGTCTCTGGGCTGCAGACGAACCTGGCCCGACGCATCCGCCATCCGCAGCTTTCGGGGTTCAAGGCCTGGGCGGTGGCGCATCTGCTGGTGGTGGGCACGGTGCAGGGGGTGATCCTGTTCGGCGGGCTGCTGGCCTGGGCGGTGGTGTCGGTGATCCTGATCAACCGCGCGAACCGCGCCTGGACGCCCCCGCCCCCGGCACCGATATGGAAGGAGGGCGCGGCCGTGTTGGTCGCGCTGGTGCTGACCGCCGTGGTGGGTTGGATCCACGGCTGGCTTGGCCCCTGGCCTTTCGGGTGAGCGCCGTGAAGGCGTATCGATTGCTGACCGGCGCGGATGACGCAGGGTTCTGCCACAAGGTGACGGCGGCGCTGGATGCGGGCTGGGACCTGCACGGATCGCCCGCCTATGCGTTCGACGCGGGCACCGGGGTCATGCGCTGCGCGCAGGCGGTGGTCAAGGATGTGCCGGGCGCGGCATACGACCCGGGGATGAAGCTCGGATCGCTCTGAGGGGGCTGCCGCCCCCGGTCGGCCTGCGGCCGCCCTCCCCCGCGAGTATTTCGGGCAAGAAAATGGATGCGTTCATGACCAAGACGGCTGCGGGCAGGTTCTTCGAGGATTACCGGCTGGGCGAGGTGATCGACCATGCGGTGCCGCGCACGCTTTCAGGCGGGGAGCGGGCGCTGTATCATGCGCTCTATCCGGCGCGGGGAGCGCTTTGTTCCTCGGATGCGTTTGCGCGCGCCTGCGGTCTGCGGGCCAGCCCGCTGGACGATCTGATCGCCTTTCACACGGTGTTCGGCAAGACGGTGCCGGATATCAGTATCAACGCGGTGGCGAACCTGGGCTATGCCGAGGGGCGGTTCCTGGCGCCGGTCTGGCCGGGGGACACGTTGCGGGCGCGGTCCGAGGTGATCGGGCTCAAGCAGAACTCGAACGGGCGGTCCGGCGTGGTCTGGGTGCGCACGCGCGGGCTGAACCAGCACGGCGCGGCGGTGCTGGAGTATGTGCGCTGGGTGATGGTGCGCAAGCGCAACGCGGACGCGCCCGCGCCCGAAACGGTGCTGCCCGAGCTGGCCGGGGCGGTGGCGCCGCAGGATCTGGTGGTGCCGGAGGGGCTGGATTTCAGCGCCTATGACTTCGCGCAGGCCGGGGAGCCGCACCGCTGGGGCGATTATGCGGTGGGCGAGCGGATCGACCATGTGGACGGGGTGACGGTGGAAGAAGCCGAGCACATGCTGGCCACGCGGTTGTGGCAGAACACCGCGAAGGTGCATTTCGATGCCAGCCAGCGCGCCGATGGCAAGCGGCTGATCTATGGCGGGCACATCATCAGCCTGGCGCGCGCGCTGTCCTTCAACGGGCTGGCCAATGCGCAGATGATCGCAGCCATCAACGGCGGCGCCCATGCCAACCCCTGTTTCGCGGGCGACACCGTGCGGGCCTGGTCCGAGGTTCTGGACCGGGCCGGGACGGCGGCGCCGGGGGTGGGCGCATTGCGGCTGCGGCTGGTCGCGACCACGGGCGCGCCCTTTGCCCTGCGCGGCGCGGACGGGACATACCTGCCCGAGGTGCTGCTGGACTTCGATTACTGGGCGCTGGTGCCAGTCTGAGACAGACCTGCCCTGCGCGACGCAGGGCAGGCGTGCGCGGCGACCGTCAGAGGGTCACCGTCCAGTTGGGCGGGGTCTGGCCGTCCGGGCTGACGCGGACCTGGTTGCCGAGACGATAGAGCGTCTGGCCCTCACCTGCCGTATCGGCGGCCTCGCGGCAGAACTGGTTGTTGACCACCTCCCAGGTGCCGGGGCCGTCGGCCCGGGAGCCGTCCCTGGCCTCGGCACGCCATGTGCCGTCGGCGTTGACGATGAACAACCAGTCGCCTGCGTCATGGGTGCCGCCAGCCCGGTCCGAACGGATTTCGGCGGCGTTCATGGGCCGGGCGCCCATGGCTTGCGCCTCGGCGGGGGTGGCGGCGGCGGCGAATGCGGCGCGGTCCACGGTTTCGGGGGATGAGGTCACGCCTTCCTGACAGGCGGCGAGACCAAGGGCACTGACAGCGAACAGGCTGCCGGCGCGCTTGTGTCTGATGGAAAAAGGGATGATGCCCCCTCGCTCCTGTCATGTTGTCGCCCATGTGCTTGCGGGGCGCTTTCGGATCGAGGGCCCGAAGGCGCGGCTGATTCTGCTGCACCTGTCAAGGAATCCCTGCGGGATGCCGAGGGCGCGGCAAATGTGATCACTGCGGAAAATTATGTGATCACAAGAGCCGGAATGATACTGTTTCAGGCACCAACTTTGCACGGAATCAGGCGCGCGCGCTGCCAGAGCGCGTGACATTCATGAAGAAACCGGTATGTCACGGAGTACCGAACGCGCCCCTGATCGGAGCGGGCGCCGCTGCAAAGGAGCCGCCGCATGGCTGACGTCAACCGGGGCAACCGCCCGCTCTCGCCGCATCTGCAGGTTTATCGCCTGCCACTGGGGGCGATCACATCGATCATGAACCGCATCACCGGGGTCGGCATGACGCTGGCGGCGGTGCTGATCGTCTGGTGGTTCGCGGCAGGGGCGTTCTCGGCGGAGTACTTTGCGTTCGTGGACGGGCTTCTGACCTCGTGGATCGGCAACCTGGTCCTGTTCGGCTCGCTCTGGGCGCTGTGGTATCACATGCTCAACTCGATCCGGCACCTGATCTGGGACACAGGCCGGATGATGGATGTCGAGATCGTCGAAAAGACCTCTTATCTGGTGCTTGGCGCGTCGGTGGTGCTGACCATCGTGAGTGTCATCATCATCGTCATCTGAGGAGGCCGCCATGGGATACAGAACCGATTATGCCCGCGTGCATGGCCATGGCGCCGCCGGCGAGGGGGTGGGCCACTGGTGGCACCAGCGGCTGACCTCGATCGCGCTGGTGCCGCTGACGCTGCTGTTCATCTTCCCGTTCGGACGGGCGCTGGGCAACGGGCACGAGGCTTTTGTCGCCACCTATTCCAACCTTTGGCACGCGCTGGTGGCGGTGCTGTTCATCATCGCCGGTTTTGCCCATCTGATGCAGGGCTTGCAGGTGGTGATCGAGGACTATGTCTCGAACAAGAGCGCGCGCACCGCCGCGCTGATCGTGAACACGCTGACCTGCTGGGCACTGGGCATCACCGGGGTGCTGTCGGTCGCCACCGTCCTGTTCAGCGCCTGAGGAACGAAACGCATGTCTGCATACGAGATCGAAGAACACAGCTATGACGTGGTCGTGGTGGGCGCGGGCGGCGCAGGGTTGCGCGCCACGCTGGGCATGGCCGAACAGGGGTTGCGCACCGCTTGCGTGACCAAGGTCTTTCCCACCCGCAGCCACACCGTGGCGGCGCAGGGGGGGATTGCGGCGTCGCTGTCGAACATGGGGCCGGACAACTGGCAGTGGCACATGTATGACACCGTGAAGGGCAGCGACTGGCTGGGCGATGCCGATGCCATGGAGTATCTGGCCCGCGAAGCGCCCAAAGCCGTCTATGAACTGGAACATTACGGCGTGCCGTTTTCGCGGACCGAGGACGGCAGGATCTATCAGCGCCCCTTTGGCGGCCATACCACCGAATATGGCGAAGGCCCCCCGGTGCAGCGCACCTGTGCCGCCGCCGACCGCACCGGCCATGCCATGCTGCACACGCTTTACGGGCAGTCCCTGAAGCAGAAGGCCGAATTCTACATCGAATATTTCGCCATTGACCTGATCATGTCCGACGATGGTGTGTGTCAGGGCGTGCTGGCCTGGAAGCTGGATGACGGCACGCTGCATGCGTTCAACGCCAAGATGGTGGTGCTGGCCACGGGCGGCTATGGCCGGGCGTATTTCAGCGCC
>JAFIEE010000178.1 GCA_020832705.1 Paracoccaceae bacterium | reverse complement strand
GGGGGGGGGGGGGGCGGGGGCGGGGCGGGGGGTGTGGGGGGGGGGGGGGGCGCCCCCGGGGGGGGCGCGGGGGGGGGGGCGCCCCCCGCCGCGGGGGGGGGGGGGGGGGGCGCGGCCCCGGCACCCCCGGCCGCCTGCCTCCGGACATGCGGCGCTATGGCATTCGCGTCATTGACCTCCGGTGCCGGGGGGGCGCCGCAACGGCATCGCGCGGCCCAGCGCATGGGCGGCAAGTGCCAGCACCGCGGCTCCGGCCACGAACAACGCCAGAACCTGCACCACCGACCCCCATGACGTGGCCAGCGGGTTCATGAACGGGTAGGGATACCACCCTGTCGCCGCGCCGCGCGCCAGCATGTAGACCGCATAGGCGGCCGGCCAGGCCAGCCATACCACGGGACGCCCGGCACGTGGCGCGCTGCGTGTGGTTTCCATCAGCCAGAACCAGACGGTCAGCGCCGGCATCACGGTGTGAAACATCTGGTCGGTCCACCAGTTCAGCCCGCTGAAATCGTAGAGATGCGCCAGCATCACGTGATAGACCCCGGCAACCATGATCATCGCCACGGTCAGCATCGACATCCAGTCGTAGGATGGCCGTTGCCCGGTCACCGCGATGCGCAGGAAGGTAACCGCCACCAGCGTGTTGGTGAGGATCGTGAAGAACCCCGCCAGCGCCCAGAGCGTGGCCAGCACTCCGGCGCCGTCGCGCGCCATGTTCAGCCCCACCTGCGCGATCAGCGCCGCCGCCCCTGCCGCGCCGAGCACCCCGGCGACGATTCGAAACCGGGGGTCCATGGGCTGGCCTGTCATGCGTGCGTCCGTCATCGGCCCTGTCCGCTGCGTTGCGTGTCCCGTGACGATACGGTGCGGCGCGCGCGGTGCAAGCGCCTTTCGCGCCTGCCGTGGCGTCGCTTGCGCCCGGCGCGGATGCGCGCATAGTCGGGCCATGGAATGGCGTGACGAAGGGGTGCTGCTGGCCGTGCGCCGGCATGGCGAAAGCGCCGCGATCATCGAGGTGATGACGCGCGGGCAGGGCCGTTGCGCGGGCGTGGTGCGCGGCGGTGCCGGGCGACGCATGGCGCCGGTGCTGCAGCCCGGCGCCATGCTGGATCTGGTCTGGCGCGCGCGGCTGGACTCGCATCTGGGCAGCTTCACTGTCGAGCCGTTGCGCCAGCGTGCCGCCGGGCTGATGGACGACCGGCTGGCGCTGCTGGCGCTTGGCTCCGTCTGCGCGTTGTTGCGTTTCGCCCTGCCGGAGCGTCAGCCATATCCGGGGCTTTACGACGACAGCTGCGCCCTGCTGGACCGGCTGGGGCAGGAGAGCTGGCTGCGGGCCTATCTGCACTGGGAACTGGAGTTGCTGGCGCAGACCGGCTATGGACTGGATCTGAGCCGCTGCGCGGTGACCGGGGAGACCGGAGGGCTGGCCTATGTCTCGCCCCGCTCGGGGCGTGCGGTCAGCCGCCGGGGCGCGGGCGACTGGGCGCCACGCCTCCTGCCGCTGCCGCCGGGACTGGACGGGGCCGGGACGATGGACCGCGACGGGCTGATGGCGGGGCTGCACCTGACCGGGCATTTCCTGCACCACCATCTGGCGCCCGCACTGGGCGAAAGACCACTGCCCGAAGCGCGCGCGCGCCTGCTGGCGGCGCTTGAACGCATGTAGCCCGGTGCCCGGAAAACAGCGCGCAGTTTTCGGGCGTGAATACCACGCCGCGCACGGCATCGTGTAGCGAGGTGAAAAAAAACTTGAAGCCGCGCTCTAAAAACCGAAGTTTAAGATCAGAGGTCCACAGTTGTTGCAGGGCTTGAGCAGACCCGTTCGACGCAGCGACCAGATACAGGAGCGTGACCGTGCCTTCGTTCTCGACCACACTGGAGCAATCCATCCACGGCGCACTCGCGCTTGCCAACGAACGCAGGCATGAGTTCGCGACCCTTGAACACCTGCTGCTGTCGCTGCTGGACGAACCGGACGCGGCGCAGGTCATGCGCGCGTGCAACGTCGATCTGGACCAGTTGCGCAAGACCCTGACGGAATTCATCGAGGAAGAGCTTGCCACGCTGGTGACCGATATCGACGGGTCCGAGGCGGTGCCTACGGCGGCCTTCCAGCGCGTGATCCAGCGCGCGGCGATCCATGTGCAGAGCTCGGGCCGGACCGAGGTGACCGGCGCCAACGTGCTGGTCGCCATCTTTGCCGAGCGCGAATCGAATGCGGCCTACTTCCTGCAGGAACAGGACATGACCCGCTATGACGCGGTGAACTTCATCGCCCATGGCGTGGCCAAGAACCCCGCGTTCTCGCAGTCGCGCCCCGTGACCGGCGCCGAACAGCCCGAGGGTGAACAGACCGACAGCGCCGCCAAGGACGAGGAAAAGGACAGCGCGCTGGCCAAGTATTGCGTGGACCTGAACGCGCGCTCGCGCAAGGGCGAGGTGGACCCGCTGATCGGCCGCGCGGCCGAAGTGGAGCGCTGCATCCAGGTGCTGTGCCGTCGGCGCAAGAACAACCCGCTTCTGGTGGGCGACCCGGGCGTGGGCAAGACCGCCATTGCCGAAGGCCTGGCCAAGAAGATCGTCGAGGGCGACACCCCCGAGGTGCTGGCCAATTCGACCATCTACAGTCTGGACATGGGCGCGCTGCTGGCGGGCACCCGCTATCGCGGTGACTTCGAGGAGCGCCTGAAATCGGTGATGAAGGAGTTGGAGGATCACGAGGACGCGGTGCTCTTCATCGACGAGATTCACACCGTGATCGGCGCGGGGGCCACCTCGGGCGGGGCAATGGATGCCTCGAACCTGCTGAAACCCGCGCTGCAGGGCGGCAAGCTGCGCTGCATGGGCTCGACCACCTACAAGGAATTCCGCCAGCACTTCGAAAAGGACCGCGCGCTTTCCCGCCGGTTCCAGAAGATCGACGTGGTGGAGCCTTCGGTCGAGGATTCGGTCAAGATCCTCATGGGGCTGAAGCCCTATTTCGAAAGCCACCACGATATCCGCTACACCAATGATGCCATCAAGACGGCGGTGGAGCTTTCGGCCCGCTACATCAACGACCGCAAGCTGCCGGACAAGGCCATCGACGTGATCGACGAGGCCGGGGCGGCGCAGCACCTGGTGGCCGAATCGAAGCGGCGCAAGACCATAGGGCCGAAGGAGATCGAGGCCGTGGTGGCCAAGATCGCCCGCATTCCGCCCAAGAACGTGTCCAAGGACGACGCCGAGGTGCTGCGCGATCTGGAGCGCACGCTCAAGCGGGTGGTCTTTGGCCAGGACGCGGCGATCGAGGCGCTGGCCTCGTCGATCAAGCTGGCGCGGGCGGGCCTGCGCGAACCGGAAAAGCCCATCGGCAACTACCTGTTCGCCGGGCCGACCGGCGTGGGCAAGACCGAGGTTGCCAAGCAACTGTCGCAGTCGCTGGGGGTGGAACTGCTGCGGTTCGACATGTCCGAATACATGGAGAAACACGCCGTCAGCCGCCTGATCGGTGCCCCGCCGGGCTATGTCGGCTTCGACCAGGGCGGGCTTCTGACCGACGGCGTGGACCAGCACCCCCATTGTGTGCTGCTGCTGGACGAGATCGAAAAGGCGCATCCGGATGTCTACAACATCCTCCTGCAGGTAATGGATCACGGAAAACTCACCGACCACAACGGGCGGCAGGTGGATTTCCGCAACGTCATCCTCATCATGACCTCGAATGCCGGGGCCTCGGAGCTGGCCAAGGCGGCCATCGGTTTCGGCCGCGACCGGCGCGAGGGCGAGGATACCGCAGCGATCGAGCGCACCTTCTCGCCCGAGTTCCGCAACCGGCTGGATGCGGTCATCAGCTTCGGCGCCCTGCCGCGGCAGGTGATCCTGAAGGTGGTCGAGAAATTCGTCCTGCAACTCGAGGCGCAGTTGATGGACCGCAACGTCCATATCGAGCTGTCGCCCGAAGCCGCCGCCTGGCTGGGCGAGAAAGGCTATGACGACAAGATGGGCGCGCGTCCCCTTGGCCGCGTGATCCAGGAAAACATCAAGAAGCCGCTGGCCGAGGAACTGCTCTTCGGCAAGCTGATAAAGGGCGGGATCGTCAAGGTCGGCGTGAAGGACGACAAGATCGACCTTCAGTTCGAAGCGCCCGGGACGCCGCGCCTGTCAGGCAGCAAGCCGCCGCTTCTGACGGCGGATTGAGACGCGAACCGGGCGGCAGTCGCTGTCGCCCGGTCCGCGGTTTCGCAAGGCGCGCGGTTTTCCCCCGGGCGAGGGGTCCGGGCAAGCACATCGTGCGGGTCGGAGTATTTCGCGGGCAAGCGTATCGTCCGGGTCGCGGCATGGCGTTCGGGGCACCTTGCCGCCAGCATGTTTCGCGGGGTGCGCTATTGCGGGTTGCGCGGAATTTCGTCACGCGGCCTGCGGGCACGGCAGATGGTCATTGGCCACACTGCTGGCGGGGCGCACGGTCGGCTGCAGTCCGCCATTGCCCGATCCGGAAGACCGGTTTGATCCGCGTCAATGCGCAGGGTCCGCATCATGGGCATGAATGGTCGCATCACCACCCTTGTCCGGAGGGCCCATGTCCATCCTTATCCTTTACGCCACGACCGAAGGCCAGACCCGCAAGATCGCCCGCCGTGCCGCCGCCCATCTCAGCGCGCACGGCCGCTCGGTCGAGCTTGTCCCCGCCGCCGAGATTGCCCAGATCGAGCCGCGGTCCTATGACGGCGCGATCCTGATGGCCTCGATCCATGCCGGCCGCTACCAGCCAGAGTTCCTGTCGGCCGTCCTGCGCAACGCCGAGGCGCTTGCCCGCATGCCGAATGCTTTCGTGTCGGTGTCGCTTTCGGCGGCAAGCGACGATCCCGAGGATCACGAGGCCATCGCGGAATGCGTCCGCAAGATGCAGGCCGAAACCGGTTGGTCCCCGAAACAGGTGGAACATGTCGCCGGCGCCTTTCGCTTTACCCAATACGATTTCCTGAAAAGCTGGGCGATGCGCTGGATCGCGGCCCGCAAGAACCCTGATGTCGATCCACGAAGCGACACGGAATACACCGACTGGGACGCGCTCTGCCGCTTCCTTGACGGATTCGTGGCCACGTCGGTGAAGGACAGGGTGCCCGGCTAGCGCTCGGTCAGCTTCAACTCGATCCGCCGGTTCTGCGCCCGCGCCTCGGGCGAGTCGCCAAGTGCGACCGGCTGGTATTCGCCGAACCCGTTCGCGGCCAGCCGTTCGGGCGGGATATCGTGGTTTTCGATCATGTAGAGCACGACCGACAGAGCGCGGGCCTGACTGAGTTCCCAGTTGCTCCGGAATTCGCCAAATCCCGACAGCGGCACGTTGTCGGTATGGCCATCCACCCGGATGATCCAGTCGATACCCTCGGGAATATCGCCCGAGACGGTGCGCAGGATCTCGGCCACGGTGGCGATCTCGGCCCGGCCCTGGGGCGAAAGCTCGGCCCGGCCTGCGTCGAACAGGACCTCCGAGGAAAAGACGAAGCGGTCGCCCTCGATGCGGATACGCTCCTGCCCGGCCAGCACGTCGCGCAGCCGCCCGAAGAACTCCGACCGGTAGCGCTCCAGATCCTGCGCTTCGGCCGCCAGGCGGGCCGCCTCGGCCTCAAGCCGTTCGCGCTCGGCCTGTTCAAGCGTGCGGGTCCGGCCTTCGGCGGCCAGCGCGCGGGCCATCGCGGTGTTGATCTGCGACGACAGCTGCTGGATCTGCACCTGCGCCTCGACATCGGCCTCTTCGGCCAGGTTGAGCAAGGCCTGCAGGTTGCCGATCTGCTGGCGAAGCTCGGCCACCTGCGCGTTCAGGACCGCGACCTGCCGCTGCTGTTCGGCGGTCATCGCCTCTTCCTCGGCCAGCGCCAGATTGGCCTGCGCCAGAAGAGCCGCCTGCCGCTCGGCATCGGTCAGGCGCGCCGCTGCCTCTGCCTCGGCCGCGGCCATGGCGGTCAGCGCCTCGGCCAGGGCCGCGCGCAGGTCGGCCTCGCTTGCATCGGTCGAGGCGAGCGAGGCGACCTCGGCCTCAAGTTCGGTCATGCGGATCAGCGCCGCGGCAAGCCTGTCCTCAAGCGTCGCGCGTTCGATCTCAAGCGCGGCGGCCGCATCGGCATCGGCGAGGGCAGCTTCGCGTTCGGCATCGAGCGCGCTCATCATCAGAAGCGCGTTGGCCAGCCGCTGTTCGACCTCGTCGCGGCTGATGGTGGCCTCGGCCAGGGCCGCTTCGATGGCTGCACGGTCGGCTTCGGCATCCGACTGGGCGGCAAGGGCCGCAGCGAGGCGAAGCAGGATGTCCTCCTGATCGGCAGTCGCGGCTGCAAGCGCGGCCTCGGCATTGGCAAGTTCGGCCACGGTCGCCTGTTGTTGCGACAAGGCGGCCAGCAGGCGCGCATCGAGCGACGATGCCTCGGCCTGTGCGGCCGCCAGACCCTCTTCGGCCTGCTGACGGGCCAGAAAGGCCAGCGCCAGCCGCGTATCAAGGGCGTCGCGCGCCGCTTCGGCCGCGGCCAGAAGGGTCAGTGTCTGTTCGGCCTCGCGCCGCTGCTCTTCCAGCGCCAGCGTCATGGCGGTCAGTTCGGCATCGGCATTGGCCAGCCGTTCGCGCAGGGCCTCGGCTGCGGCGGCCTCGACCAGCCGCACCGCCTCGAGTTCGCTGATCGCCGCTTCGCCCGCCGTCACCTCGGCCTCGAGCGCGGCGATCCGGCCGGCATCCTCATCGGCACCCGCTTCGAGCGAGGCGATCAGCGCCTCGAGCGCCTCGCGCCGGGCCGCGTCAAGCCGGGCGGCTTCGGCACTGGCGTCGATCTCGTCGCGGGCCTGGGCCAGCGCAAGGTTCAGCGCCTCCTGTTCGGTCAGAAGCCGGGTCTGTTCATCCTCGAGCCCTGCGATCGCCGCAAGATCCTGCGCCCGGTCGGCCAGAAGCCCCGCGACCTGCGCCTCGAATTCCGTGATGCGCGACGTGGCATCGGCCAGCGCCCGGGCCTGGGCATCGCGCTCGGCGGTCAGGGTCGAGATGAGCGCGGCCTGGGCCTGTG
>JAFIEE010000177.1 GCA_020832705.1 Paracoccaceae bacterium | reverse complement strand
GGGCGCGGGGGGGGGGGGGGGGGGTGGGGGCGGGGGGGGGCGCCCCCCCCCCGCGCCGCTGGGGGCGCTGCCGCGGCATGGCCTGGGGATCGCGGCGGCGCGCTGACGCCGACCCGGCGGGTCCGGAACGCGATCACAGGATATGCCCCGATTTCGCGGCCTTGGTGGCCAGGTAGGCGCGGTTCTCCTCGGTTTCGCCCACGCGCAGCGGCACGCGTTCGACCACTTCGATCCCGTTTGCCGACAACATATCCACCTTGCCGGGGTTGTTGGTCAGCAGGCGGGCGCGCGAAAACCCCATGCGGCGCAGGAGCGCGGCGCCGATGCGGAAGTCGCGTTCGTCATCCTCGAACCCCAGCCGGTGGTTGGCCTCCACCGTGTCGAAGCCCTGATCCTGCAGCGAATAGGCGCGCATCTTGTTGGCCAGGCCGATGCCGCGCCCCTCCTGGTTGAGGTAGAGCAGAACGCCCGCGCCCTCGGTCCCCATGCGGGCCAGCGCCGCGCGCAACTGTGCCCCGCAGTCGCATTTGAGCGAGCCCAGCACATCGCCGGTGAAGCAGGCGGAATGCAGCCGCGCCAGCACCGGGGCGGCGCGGTCGGGCTGGCCGATCTCGATGGCGTAGTGTTCGGCGGCGCCGTCTTCGGGGCGGAAGACATGCACGCGCCCGGCCTGCGCCGCGGCCATGGGCAGGCGCGCGTCGATCACCGGGTGCAACGTGTTGCCCCGCGCCACGGCGGACTCGATCGCCGAGAGGTCCAGCCGGGTCAGCCCCTGCGCCTGCGCCAGCGCCTCGGCCCCGGCATGCTCCAGCACCAGCGCCGCGGGCAGAAGCTGCGCGGATTTGGCCAGCGCCAGCGCCCCGCGATGGAGCGCGGCGGAGCCGTCGCGCGCGGTCATCAGCGGCCCCTTCATGGGCATCCGCAGATCGTCGGCGGGGTCAGCCACGGCGGCGATCCAGGCGGGCGTCGCCCCGTGCGGCACCTGAACCCGGGCGCAGTCGCCGTCATAGGCGCGCGCACGCAGGGTGGCGGCGCGGTGCGCGGTGATGGCGAGGATCAGCGCGCCCCCCAGCGCGCGAAGGTCGGCCAGCCGCTGGGCGCTCAGCGTCTCGGCGGCGATGGCAAGCGCCGCGGCCGTGCCATCGGCCAGCACCACCGGCAGGCCCATGCGCAGGTCGGCGCGGGCGCGGTTGACAAGTTCGATGGCGGTCGGCTGCAGGCTCATGCGGAAGTCCCGGTTCAGGCCCCCCGGGTCTAGCGCCAGGGCAGCGGAATTGAAACATATGCCCGCGAAACGACACGTCCGCGTGAGGGGAGTGTTGCAAATCTTGTGCCCGATGTGCGCCGCGACATCTGTGGGATCAAGTTTACAGGAGGACCGATCATGCCGAAAGTGAACCGCATTCTGCTGGTGGACGATGACGACGACCTGCGCGAGGCGCTGTCCGAGCAACTGGTCATGACCGATGATTTCGACGTGTTCGAGGCCGCCAACGGCGCCGAGGCCATGGAGCAGGTCAAGGCCGGGCATTTCGATCTGGCGATCCTGGACGTGGGCCTGCCGGACACCGACGGGCGCGAATTGTGCAAGCGGATGCGCAAGGCGGGGCTGAAATGCCCCATCGTGATGCTGACCGGCCATGATTCGGATGCCGACACGATCCTGGGCCTCGATGCCGGGGCCAATGACTATGTGACCAAGCCGTTCAAGTTCCCGGTGCTGCTGGCCCGCCTGCGCGCGCAGTTGCGCCAGCACGAGCAGTCCGAGAACGCGGTTTTCCAGCTTGGACCCTATCAGTTCCGCCCGGCGCAGAAGCTGCTGCTGGACGAGGGCGAGCGCAAGATCCGCCTGACCGAGAAGGAAACCAACATCCTCAAGTTCCTCTATCGCGCGCCCGAGGGCGTGGTGCCGCGCGACGTGCTCCTGCACGAGGTCTGGGGCTACAACGCGGGCGTGACCACGCACACGCTGGAAACCCATATCTACCGCCTGCGCCAGAAGATCGAGCCCGACCCGTCGAACGCGCGCATTCTGGTGACGGAATCGGGTGGCTACAAACTGGTCTCGTGAGTGTCTTATTGCCGCCCGAATCGGCGGCGATAACGGGATCACGGCAAGAGTGGCTTAACGAGGTTTCGAGTATCCCCCCGGTGCGTGGGGCAAACGCACCACCCTCCTCCCTGTTGGACTGGACCGGGCCTGCGTGCCCGGTCTTTCTTTGCGGGCCGGGGAACGGGACCTGTTGCACCGGGCGCGCGCCATCTGCTAACCCCCGGGTCCGCCACTGGACCCGGAGCCGCCCCGCATGCCCTTCACGATCGCCACCTGGAACATCAACTCGGTCCGGCTGCGCGCCGCGCTGGTCACGCGGCTCTTGCGCGAGGAAGCGCCCGATGTGCTGTGCCTGCAGGAATGCAAGAGCCCGGTCGACAAGATCCCCGCCTCGGTCTTCAGAGCGGCGGGCTATGGACACATGGTCGCTCGCGGCGAGAAAGGGTATAACGGGGTGGCCATCCTGTCGCGCCTGCCGCTGGAGGATGCCGGGCATGTGGACTGGTGCGGGCGGGGCGACACGCGCCATGTGGCGGCGCGGCTGGACAACGGGGTGGTGATCCACAACCTGTACATCCCCGCGGGCGGCGACGTGCCGGACCGCGCGGTGAACGACAAGTTCGGCCACAAGCTGGATTTCCTGGAAGAACTGCGCACCCATTTCGCGGACAGCCGCCCCGAGCGCGCGATCCTGGTGGGCGATCTGAACATCGCCCCGCGCGAGGATGACGTCTGGAACCACAAGGCACTGCTGAAGGTGGTCAGCCACACGCCGGTCGAGGTCGAAGCCCTGGGCGCCGCGCAGGAGGCTGGCGGCTGGGTGGACATCACCCGCCAGGACATCCCCGAGGGGCCGCTCTATTCCTGGTGGTCCTATCGTGCCCGCGACTGGGACGCCGCCGACAAGGGGCGGCGGCTGGACCATATCTGGGCCAGCGCGGATATCGCCGCCGCCGGGCACGGCTCGCGCATCCTGCGCGCCGCGCGGGGGTGGGAACAGCCTTCGGACCATGCGCCGGTGCTGGCGGCTTTCGATCTGTAGCCGACCGTCGCGGTGCCTTGGCGGCGCGGCCTGCGGCGGCGCGGTCGGACGGATCGACCGTGTCCGCTGTCAGGGCCGCTGTCAGGCGGCCGGAGGCAGGATCTGAGGCAGGGGGCCGGTGTCAGGGCCGGTGTCAGGCCGTATCCAGCGCCTCGACCGACAGGACGCAGGGCAGGTGGCGGGCGATTTCGGACCAGCGCGCGCCCTCGTCGAAGGAAGCGAACACCGACCCGCTGTTGGTGCCGAAGAACACCCCCACCGGCGCGGCGCTGCTGGTGGCCATGCCCTGCCGCAGCACGGTGAAGAAACACGCCTCCTGCGGCAACCCGTCGCGCTGGTCGCGCCAGGTGGCACCGCCATCATCGGAATGCCAGACCGCGGCGCGGGCACCGGGCGGGAAGCGGCCTTCCATGTCCCCGTTCAGCGGCAGAACCCAGAGCTTGTCCGCATCATCGGGGTGCACGGCGACCGGAAAGCCGAAGGTCGAGGGCAGCCCCGCGGTGATGTCATCCCAACTGCGCCCGCCGTCATGGCTGCGCCAGACGCCGTGATGGTTCTGCTGATAAAGCAGGTCGCCCGCAGCGGCCCCGGCCCGCACCAGGTTGTGCACGCAATGCCCGGTCTCGCCGGCCGCAGGGGCGGCGGGATGGTGGTGGTGCCCGCTGCAGCTTTCGGCGTTCGACAGCCGGTTGCGCCGGTCCCAGGTGGCGCCCCCGTCCTCGGTGGCGAAGACACCGGCGGCGGAAACCCCCACCCAGACGCGCGCGGCATCGCCCGGATCGGTGGCGATGGAATGCAGCACCAGCCCCGCCGCACCGGGGTTCCAGTCGGCGCGCGAGGGGTGGTTGTCCAGCCCTTCGACCCGCTTCCATGTGGCGCCATCGTCGTGGCTGACCAGCAGCGCGGCGGGCTTGCACCCGGCATAGAGCAGCCCGCCCGCCCGATGGAGCGACCAGATTTGCGCAATGTCCGTGCCGAATGGCACCTCCGGCGCGCTCCAGCCGATCATCGCCGCGAAATCGGCGTCATTGGCGGCCCAGTCATCCATCTGCCCGGTGGACAGCCGGTGCAGCGTCCAGCTTTCGCCGCCGTCGCCCGAATGCCAGACCCCGGCGCCGAACCAGTCGCCCCCGCCCCCGGCCCAGATATCCCCGGTCGCCGCATCGCCGATGACATGGTTGATCGGCCAGCCATCGCAATGCGGACCCGACACGCTGAACCGCGCATCATCGCCCGACCGCAGCACAAAGACACCCTTGGTGGTTCCCACCAGCACCGAAACAGACATGCGCACCCCCTATGCGGCGCATTGTCGCACTTTCAGGGCTCAGGTTCAACGCCCGGGTCCCGAAGCGCCTGTCGCCCCCCTTTCCGGACGCAGACCGATCCCCTAGGCTGCGCGGCACAGCCACCGCCGGAGCGCGCCATGCATGCCAAGGGCACCACCCGCTACACCCCCCTGCCCCTGCCGGACCGGGTGCAGAAACCCGATGATGTGGCGCTGCGCGATGCACGCGCCTTCCGCGACACCATGAGGAAACGCCATTCGGTGCGCGATTTCGACCCGCGCCCGGTCCCCGAAAGCATCATCACCGCCTGTATCGAGGCCGCAGGCACCGCCCCTTCGGGCGCCAACCACCAGCCCTGGCATTTCACCGCCATCGCCGATCCGGCGATGAAGGCCCGCATCCGCGCCGCCGCCGAGGCGGAAGAGCGCGCCTTCTATTCCGGCGGGGCAGGCGATGAATGGCTCGCGGCGCTGGAGCCCATCGGCACCGGGGCGGAAAAGCCGCACCTGACCACCGCGCCCTGGCTGATCGTGGTCTTCGCCCAGCGCTACGGGATCACGCAGGAGGGCACGCGCTACAAGAACTATTACGTCCCCGAAAGCGTGGGCATCGCCACCGGGGTGCTGATCACGGCGCTGCATCAGGCGGGGCTCTGCTGCCTGCCCCATACCCCGAACCCGATGAAATTCCTGCCCGCGCTCTGCCAGCGCCCGGCGCAGGAAAAGCCGGTGATGATCCTGCCGGTGGGCTGGCCCGCCGCCGATGCCACGGTGCCCGCCGCCGCCAAGACAAAGAAGCCGCTGGCCCAGATCCTCAGCGTGTTCCGCGGCTGAGCGCGCGGGCGGCGGCGGGGTGACAGCGGCGGAACACCCGGCACCCCCAGAGGCAAACGGCCCTCTCCGCACCGGAAAGGGCCGCCCCGCAGGCGCCGTTCGGACGCCGTGCTCGCGCCGGTGTCAGTTGCGCGCGCGGTCCACCATCTTGCCCTTGGAAATCCACGGCATCATGGCGCGCAGCTTCTCGCCCACCTGTTCGATCTGATGCTCGTCATTCAGGCGCCGGGTGGCCTTGAACATCGGCTGGCCCACCGCGTTTTCCTGCATGAAGTCGCGCACGAAACGGCCGGTCTGGATGTCGGTCAGCACCTCCTTCATGCGCTTCTTCGTCTCGTCATAGGGCAGGATGCGCGGGCCGCTGACATATTCGCCATATTCCGCCGTGTTCGAGATCGAATAGTTCATGTTGGCGATACCGCCCTCGTAGATCAGGTCCACGATCAGCTTGACCTCGTGCAGACATTCGAAATAGGCCATCTCGGGCTCGTAACCGGCCTCGACCAGGGTTTCGAACCCCATGCGGATCAGCTCGACCAGCCCGCCGCAGAGCACCGCCTGCTCGCCGAAGAGGTCGGTCTCGCATTCCTCGCGGAAGTTGGTCTCGATGATCCCGGACCGCCCGCCGCCGATGGCGCTGCAATAGCTCAGCCCCAGTTCCAGCGCCCGGCCCGTGGCGTCGTTGTGCACGGCGACCAGGCACGGAACGCCGCCGCCCTTCACATACTCGCCGCGCACGGTGTGGCCGGGGCCCTTGGGCGCCATCATGATCACATCGACGCCCGCCTTCGGCTCGATCAGCCCGAAATGCACGTTCAGCCCGTGGGCAAAGGCGATCGCCGCCCCCTCGCGCAGGTTGTCATGGACATATTTGCGATAGGTCTCGGCCTGCAGCTCGTCGGGCATGGTGAACATGATCAGGTCGCACCAGGCCGCGGCCTCGGCGATGCCCATCACCTGCAACCCCTCGGCCTCGGCCTTGGCGGCGCTGGCCGACCCCTCGCGCAGCGCCACCACCACATTCTTCGCCCCCGAATCGCGCAGGTTCAGCGCATGGGCATGGCCCTGGCTGCCATAGCCCAGGATCGCCACCTTCCGGTCCTTGATCAGGTTCACATCGCAATCGCGATCATAGTAGACGCGCATGTCTCTCTCCTCTTTGCAGATCGGCGCACCCTAGCGGCAGATCCGGTGAAATGGCGTTCAAAACTTCAGGATATCCGAGATATTTGCAGGTTTTCATTCCTGTAATTCGAGTATACTGAAGGGGTCATGCAGATCGATGCCACCGACCGCCGCCTGCTGCGCCAGCTTCAGGCCGAACCCACACTCGGCACTGCCGCGCTTGCCGGCCGCGCGGGCCTGCCCGAGGCAACCTGCTGGCGGCGGCTGGACCGGCTGCGCGCACGCGGCATCCTGCGCGGGCAGCAGGCGGTGATCGACTGGCGCGCGCTCGGCTGGACGGTCGAGGTGTCGCTGCGCGTCACCCTGGACAAGACCGACCCGCGCGCCTTTGACGACTTCATCGCCGCCGCCCGCGCGGTGCCGGAGGTGCTGGAAATCCAGACCTTTCTCGGCCGCGTGGACGTGCGGCTCAACATCATCGCCCGCGATATCGCCGATTACCGCCGCCTCTATCGCGAACGCATCCTGACCCTGCCCCATATCGCCGATCTTGAAGCGCTGATGCATGTCGCCGACATCAAGAGCGGCGAACACCTGCCCCTTTAGCCCGGCCCGCAACCCGATGCGCCACCCCCTTCCCCGCCCTTCATCATCTGTGCAGAAATATCCCGGGGGGGGCGCCCGCCTGCGGGC
>JAFIEE010000176.1 GCA_020832705.1 Paracoccaceae bacterium | reverse complement strand
TTTCAAAGGCGGGCCCAAATAACCCCACACCCCCACCCCCCTGCCGTGACCCCGCCGGGCCCGGGCCGGGCCCCGGGTGGGGGCGGTGCCGCGCTGTTCGGTCTGTTCGACCACGGTGACGTCTTCCTCGGCCTCGGCCAGCGCGCGGCGCACGGCATCGGACCCGTGCCCGGCCACCACAACCACCCGCACAGGTTCCAGCGCGCGCCCGGCCGCCAGCGCATGCGCCACCAGCGGCGCCCCGGCGACCGGGTGCAGCACCTTGGGCAGGTCGGAATTCATGCGGGTGCCCTGCCCTGCCGCAAGAATGACAAGGGAAATGCTCATTGCCTCTACGCTCTTTTCAATGTCGCCCTGCCGGATCGTATGATCCGGACAGGCCCTGAATGCAACGGCACTGCGACTCACACTTGGCGACAGCGCGAAACACAGGCAGGGTGCCGCCGACGTGCTCGGCCAGGTCAGCACCCCCGGCACGGCGGAATCCGTCCGCTCCGCCACAACCCGTTTGACCAGGATCAACGCCGCGTGGCACGCTGCGCCATAACTTGCACGCAACGCGAACGCACAGGAAGGAGCGCCATATGTATTCCCGCATCATCGTCGCCGTCGATCTGGCCAATATCGACCAGGGCAAGACGCTGCTGGCCAAGGCCGTTCAACTGATCGACGCCGGGGGCGAGATACGGCTGCTGCATGTGCTGGAAGAAGTGCCCAGCTACATCGCCGCCGAACTGCCGCGCGACCTGTCGGACCGCCGCCGGGCCGAGGCCAGCGTGGAGCTGAAGACCCTCGCGGGCGGCGTGGAGGCACGGGTGGAAACCGAAGTGCGCATGGGCGCGGCCTCGGGGCAGATCCTGCAATCGGCCGAGGACAGCAACGCCGACCTGATCATGATCGCCTCGCACAAGCCGGGTTTGAGCGACTATTTCATCGGCTCGACCGCCGCGCGGGTGGTCCGGCACGCGCAGACCTCGGTGCTGATCGCGCGCTGAGCGCCCGGTCCGCCGCGTCAGCCCGGCAGGCAGCGCACGCCACCGGCGGGATCGCCGCCGGTGGTGCTTTGCGGGTCCGTGACGGCGCTGCGGGCTTACGCACAGGGCAATTGGGCGATAATGTCGGGCGCATCAAACGCGCAGCAACGCGCAAGCTTTCGGAGGAACGCCATGTATGACACGATCCTGATCGCCGCCGCCCTGTTCAACAAGGGCCAGACGACCCGCGGTCTGATCCGCAAGGCAAGCGGCATGCTCAACCCCGGCGGAAAGCTTGTGCTGGTCCATGTCATCGACGAGATTCCCCAGTATGCCGCCGCCCGCATCCCGGCGGAGCTTCAGAGCAACCGGCAGCGCGAGGCGGCGGACGAGCTCGAAGCCATCGCCGCCGAGGCCGGGGGCATCAAGGTCGAGACCGTGGTGCGCATGGGCACGCCCTCGGCCGGGATCCTGGGCACGGCAAGCGAAACCAGGGCCGACCTGATCATGATCGCCTCGCACAAGCCGGGCTTTGGCGATTACTTCATCGGTTCGACCGCAACCCGGGTGGTCCGGCACGCGCAGACCTCGGTGCTGGTGCTGCGCTGAGCGGCGGCGGCCTTGCGGTTCGCTTTCGCCGTTTGATTTCACTGTGCGCGCGTGGCACTGTCATCGGCGTTAGCGCTGTCGAAGCCACTGCGCCTTGCAAGGATATGGGAGAACCTGCATGTTCAATTCCATCGTTGTCGCCGCCGCCCTGTTCAGCAAGGGCGCGACCAGCCGCGGACTGATCGAGAAAGCGGGGAAGATGCTATCCCCGGGCGGCACCATCACGGTCGTGCACGTACTGGACGAAATCCCGGCCTATATGGTCGCCGCGATGACCAAGGAGCAATTGATGAACCACCGCAAGGCGGTGCGCGAACAGCTTGAATCGCTGGCGGCCTCGGCGCGGGGCAAGCAGGTGGACGTGGACCTGCGCGCGGGCAAGCCCTCGACCCAGATCCTCGAATGCGCGCGCGAGTGCAACGCGGACCTGATCATGATCGCCTCGCACAAGCCGGGGTTCAGCGATTACTTCATCGGCTCCACCGCCGCACGCGTCGTGCGCCATTCGCCGGTCTCGGTGCTGGTGTCGCGCCGGTTCAACTGACGCCTGAATGCCGCAAATGAACGCTTGAATGCCGCGCCCGGTCTTCTTCTGACCGGGCGCTGGGTTATCTGAGCTCTGGCAGGCCATGCGCAGGAGTGCCAGATGACCGACCCGCTTGTGATCTTCACCCCATCGGGCAAGCGCGGGCGCGTTCCGGCGGGAACGCCGGTGCTGACGGCGGCGCGCCAGCTTGGCGTCGATCTGGACAGCGTGTGCGGCGGGCGGGGCATCTGCTCCAAGTGTCAAGTCTCGCCCGGGGTGGGCGAATTTGCCAAGCACGGGGTAACAGTGGCGCCGGGCGCGCTGTCGGCGTGGAACGCGGTCGAAGCGCGCTACAAGGACAAGCGCGGGATGATCGACGGGCGGCGTCTGGGCTGTCAGGCGCGGATCATGTCCGATGTGGTCATCGACGTGCCGCCCGAAAGCCAGGTGCACCGCCAGGTGGTGCGCAAATCCGCCGCCGCGCGCGATATCGTCATGGACCCGGCGACCCGGCTTTTCTATGTCGAGGTGACCGAACCGGACATGCACGAGCCTTCAGGCGATCTGGAGCGCCTGGCCGAAGCACTGCGCAGGCAATGGGATATCAAAGACTTGTGCGCTGATCTTGATGTGATGCGCAAACTGCAGCCGACCCTGCGCGCGGGCAAGTGGGCAGTCACCGCGGCGCTGTTCCGGGATCATCGCGGGGGGGCGTGGCGGCTGGTGGACCTCTGGCCGGGCCTGCGCGAGGCGCCGCTGTGCGGGCTGGCCATCGATCTGGGCTCCACCACCATCGCCGCGCATCTTGTGGACCTGCGCACCGGCGCGGTGCTGGCCTCGAACGGGATCATGAACCCGCAGATCCGGTTCGGCGAGGACCTGATGAGCCGCGTCAGCTACGCCATGATGAACCCCGGCGGCGATGTAGAGATGACCCGCGCCGTGCGCGAGGGCATGAACGCGCTGATCCGCGAAACGGCGGCCGAGGCCGGGGTGGACACCCGCGATCTGGTCGAGGCGGTGGTGGTCTGCAACCCGGTCATGCACCACCTGCTTCTGGGTATCGACCCGGTGGAACTGGGCCA
Organism: Paracoccaceae bacterium; assembly: GCA_020832705.1. GTDB lineage: Bacteria > Pseudomonadota > Alphaproteobacteria > Rhodobacterales > Rhodobacteraceae > Rhabdonatronobacter. Next base: position 3,891 of record JAFIEE010000176.1, on the reverse strand, counting down.
GGCGCCGTTCGCGCTGGCGACCTCGGACGCGGTGGAACTGCCCGCGCGCGACCTTGACCTCGATGCGCTGAATCCGGCAGCACGGCTCTACATGCTGCCGTGCATCGCGGGCCATGTCGGCGCCGATGCCGCCGCCGTGGCACTGTCGGAAGCCCCCGACAGATCCGAGGATCTGGTGCTGGTGGTGGATGTGGGCACCAATGCCGAAATCCTGCTGGGCAACCGGGACCGCGTGCTGGCGTGCTCGTCGCCCACCGGCCCGGCGTTCGAGGGCGCGCAGATCAGTTCCGGCCAGCGCGCCGCCCCCGGTGCCATCGAACGGCTGGAGATCGACCCGGTCAGCAAGGAGCCGCGCTTCCGCGTCATCGGCTGTGAGTTGTGGTCCGACGATCCCGGCTTTGCCGAGGCCACCGCCGCCACCGGCATCACCGGCATCTGCGGCTCCGGCATCATCGAAGCCGTGGCCGAAATGCGTATGGCCGGCATCGTCGATGCCGCCGGGCTGATCGGATCGGCGGCGCAGACCGGCACGGAGCGCTGCGTGGCCGAAGGGCGGACCCATGCCTATGTCATCCATGACGCCAGCGAAACGGGCGGGCCGCGCATTACCGTCACCCAGGGCGATATCCGCGCCATCCAGTTGGCGAAATCGGCGCTCTATGCGGGCGCGCGGCTGCTGATGGATGAACTGGGCGTCGACCGGGTGGACCGTGTGGTGCTGGCCGGGGCCTTCGGCGCGCATATCTCGCCCAAACACGCCATGGTGCTGGGCATGATCCCCGATGTGACCCTGGACAAGGTCACCAGCGCGGGCAACGCGGCCGGGACCGGCGCGCGGATCGCGCTGTGCAACGCGGGCGCGCGCGGCGCCATCGAAGCGACCGTCAAGCGCATCCACAAGGTCGAAACCGCGATCGAGCCACGGTTTCAGGAACACTTCGTCAACGCAAGCGCCCTGCCCCACGCCGTGGATCCGTTCCCGGAACTGGCAAAGGTGGTCACGCTGCCGCAGGTCAGCTTCAACACCGGCGGTGGCGATACGTCACGGCGGCGGCGGCGCGGCTGAAGCGCGCCACCCTGTCCGTCACGGTCGCAGGCTCACTTGTCGTCGTTGCCTGATCCGCGGTTGCTGCCGGTCATGGTGTTGCGGATCGAATCGCTGACCTTGCGCTCGCCCCGCGCCATCTTGCTGTAGACCGAGGACCGGATCCGGCGCGCGAAGACCTGGCGCCAGATATCGTGAAGAATGCGGGAAATGTTCATGGGTGCGGGCTCCTCTGCTCGTGCCGTCTGTCCGTTCCGCCCGTGACAGCCTCTTGTGGCAACCTCTTTCGGGCCGATTATCCACCCTAACACGGGCGGGCGCCCAAACCAACCGCAGGGTCCGCTCAATCCTCGAAGAGTTCGCTCTGCCCGTGCGGGGTGGCGTCTTCGTCATCGTCCACGGCCTGCCCCTGCCCCGGCGGCGGGCGGCTGTCCAGAAGCCCTGCGGCGCGCAGCTCCGCCAGCCCCGGCAGGTCGCGCGCCGATTCAAGTCCGAAATGATCCAGGAACGCTTCGGTCACCACAAAGGTCACCGGGCGCCCCGGCGTCATCCGCCGCCGCCCCAACCGGACCCACTCCAGTTCCAGCAACAGGTCCACAGTCCCCCGTGACACGGCAACCCCGCGGATTTCCTCGATCTCGGCGCGGGTGACGGGCTGGTGATAGGCGATGATCGCCAGCGTTTCGATCGCCGCGCGCGACAGCTTGCGGGTCTCCACCCGCTCGGACTGCATCAGCCAGCCCAGATCGGGCGCCGTACGCATGGCCCAGCCGTCGCCCACCCGCACCAGCGTGACGCCCCGCCCGGCATAGCGCGAGCGCAGGTGCATCAGCGCCTCGGCCGGATCGCAGCCATGCGGCATCCGCCGCGCCAGCTCGGCCACGCTCAGCGGCGCGGGGGCGGCGAAGAGCATCGCCTCGACCATCCGCTCCTGCTCAGGCATCGGCGGGGCGGAAAACAGGGGCGGATCGGGCTCGGTGCTCACGGGCGCGGCTTCCGGCGCAGGTGGATGGGGGCGAAAAGCGCGGCCTGGCGCAATTCCACGTGGCCCTGCTTCGCCAGTTCCAGCGTGGCAGCAAAGGTCGACGCCACCGCCGAACGCCGCCGCGCCGGAGATCCGCGCCAGCCTTCGGGCAGGAAGCGCTGCAGCGCGGTCCAGTCCGGCACCTCGCCCAGAATGGCCACCAGCCGCTCCAGCGCCGCCTCGATCGCCAGAATATCATGACGCTCAAAGGCATAGGGGCGGAAATCGTCACGCGTGCGCAGCCGCGCATAGGCCTGCAGCAGGTCCAGCAGCCCGGCATCGTAGCGGATGCGGCGGGTTTCGCCCACCGTCTCGGGGGCGCCACGGGCAAAGAAATCCTGCCCCAGCCGGTCGCGCGCCATCAGCCGCGCTGCCGCATCGCGCATGGCCTGAAGCCGCTCCAGCTGGAACGCCAGATGCGCGGCCATTTCCTCGCCGCTCGGGCCTTCCTCAGCCGGATCGGGCGGCAGCAGCAGCCGCGATTTCAGGAACGCCAGCCAGGCCGCCATGACCAGGTAATCCGCCGCCAGTTCGATCCGCAGCGTCCGCGCGCGTTCGACAAAGCCCAGGTATTGCTCGGCCAGGTGCAGCACCGAGATGCGGCGCAGATCCACCTTCTGGGTCCGCGAAAGCGTCAGCAGCAGATCCAGTGGCCCCTCGAACCCGTCCACATCGACGATCAGCGCCTCGGCGGCGCGGGGGTCGTCAAGACCCGGCTCCTGCGTTGCGTCTGTGCCCATGGGTCCGCCCGGTTGTGCGCGATGATCCTAGGAAAACCCCGCGTCGCTGTCCACCGCACCGGTGTTGCGCCAGTGATCCGGGCCGCGCTTGTGCGGCCAGGGCAGGTTGGTCGCCACCCGGCGGCAGTATTCGGCCTGGCTCAGCAGCCGCAGGCCCGGTGCGGGGGCGGCGGCGATCTCGGCCGCCAGTGCCCGGGTCAGTTGCGCCGGACCGCTGTGCCACCAGGCATAGGGCGCCGCGGTCCCGTCCAGCGCTGCCAGCACATGCGCGCGCGCCCGGTCGAACAGCGCCTGTCCCGGGCGCGCGGCCAGAAAGTTGTTGGCCACCGTGCCGAAGCCGCGCTCGCGGCACAGCACCACGCGCGCGCCCTCCAGCCATGGCGTGACGGGCAGGCGCGGGAATTCGTCCAGATCGGCGAAGATCCCCCCCTCGCGCCGGATCAGACACAACCGGAACAGATCGGCGCGCAGGGCCGGTCCGGGAAGCGCGGCGAACCGCGCGGCCAGCGCCGCGCCCTCCTGTGCGGCGATCCACGCGCGCGCGCTCTCGGCATCGAAGACGCGCTGCGTGAAGCCGGGATGCAGCGCCGCCCAGCGGGCGCGGGCGCGCGCCAGCGCGGGGCTTTCCGGCCCCTCCCAGTAATGCGCGATCCGGCGCGGGATCTCCGGGCCCGGTGTCGCGGGCACAAAGCGCGCCGGGGCGGCGGCCAGTGCCCGCGCCGCAGCCCCCGGGCCTGCGCCCGAGGTCATCGCATCCGCCACCATCAGGTCGCGCAGATCGGGCGCAGCGCCCCCGCGCGCGGCCTGCAAACCGGCGTGGCGGTCCAGCGCCGCCCGGGCAGCGGGCAGGTCCCCGGCGGCGAAATGCAGCCGCGCCAGCAGCGGCCAGAGCGCGGGCCGCGCCGGAAAGTCGCGCGCCACGGGGGCCAGCGCCGCCAGACCCGGTTCCGGCCGACATTGCCAGAGCGCAAGCTCCCCGGCCACCAGCGCAAGCTCGGCCCGGCCCGGCGCCGTCCTTGCAACCCCCCGTCCGCGCGCCAGCGCTGCGGCTGCCGCATCGGGGCGCCCGCCCTGCAACAGCG
>JAFIEE010000175.1 GCA_020832705.1 Paracoccaceae bacterium | reverse complement strand
CGGCACGCCGGGGGGGGGGTTGATGCCGCTCTCGGCGCGGGGGGCCGGGCCGGTGCCGGGGGGGGGGACCCGCGGGGGGGGCCCCCCCCCCGTCGGGGGGGGGGGGCCCCCCCCCCCCCCCCGCGCCTGCACGCCACGAGGGCGCTTTGCGCTCCGACCCCAAGGATGCCCACCTGCGATTCCCAAGCGCACGGAACCAGAAGACACCGCCGGTTGACAGAACCTCTGGAACGATCCAATAATGGAATTGGAACGTTCCGAACGCTCGGCGATTCATCAGCAGACAAGACGGAGAAATGCGCATGCGGTGGGGATTGATCGGCGCGAGTTCGATTGCGGCAAACCACATGATCGGTGCGATCCGGGGCGCGGGCGGGGACATCCGCTCGGTCCTGAGCTCCAGCGCCGAGCGTGCCCGCGCCTATGCCGAAGAGCACGGCATCCCGAACGGCTTCGACGGGCTGGACCCGCTGCTGGCCGAAGATGACCTTGACGCGGTCTATATCTCCACTACCAACGAAAAGCATTTCGATCAGGCGATGGCCGCCATCGCCGCAGGCAAGCATGTGCTGTGCGAAAAGCCGCTGGCGATGACCGTGGCCGATGCCGTGACCATGGTGCGCGCAGCCGCCGATGCGGGGCTGGTGTTCGCCACCAACCACCACCTGCGCAACGCGGGGTCGCATCTGGCAATCCGCGAGGCGGTGCGCGCGGGACGGATCGGCACGGTGCTGAGCGTGCGCGTGTTCCACGCGGTCCACCTGCCGCCCTTCCTGCAAGGCTGGCGGATCGACAATCCCGGCGCGGGGGGCGGGGTGATCCCTGATATCGTTGTTCATGACGCCGACACCGTGCGCTTTCATCTGGACGAAGACCCGGTGGACGTGGTGGCCATGGATGCCGCCAGCGGCCTGGGCCGCGGCGTCGAGGACAGCGCCATGTCGGTCTGGGCCATGCCCTCGGGCGCGATGGTAATGACGCATGAAAGCTTCACCCATCCCCACGCCCGCACCGGGTTCGAAATCCACGGCACCGAAGGGTCGATCATCGCCCGCGATGTGATGACGCAGCGCCCGGCGGGCGAGATCACGCTGCGCACCGCCGCTGGCGCGGAAGACCTGCCCTTCGAGAAGCACAATCTCTATGCCCGCGGTCTGGACCTGTTCAGTGCCGCCGTGCGCGGCGAGGGCCGCCCCGCCGCCGACGGGGTGGACGGGGTGAAATCGCTGGCCGTGGCCGCGGCGGTGGCCGAGGCCGCGCGCGGCGGGCGGCGCGTGGCGGTCGATTACGAGGGGATCTGAACGCATGGGCAAGCACGTCAGCGCCGCCGAAGCCGTGGCGCGCATTCCCGATGATGCGGTGGTCACGGTCTCCTCCTCCTCGGCACTGGGCTGCCCGGATGCGGTGCTGCAGGCGCTCGGCGAACGCTTCGCCACTGAGGGACACCCGCGCAACCTGACCACGCTGCACCCAATTGCCGCGGGCGACATGTACGGGGTCAAGGGGATCGACCACATTGCCCGCGACGGGCTGCTGGCGCGGATCATCGCCGGAAGCTACCCTTCGGGGCCCTCGTCCCTGCCGATGCCCGCGATCTGGGAAATGGTCGTGCAGGACCGGGTCGCGGCGTACAACGTGCCTTCGGGGATCATGTTCGACATGCACCGCGACGTGGCCGCCCGGCGCCCCGGCGTGCTGACGCGCGTGGGGCTGGACACTTTCGCCGACCCACGCCGCGAAGGCTGCGCCATGAACGCCCGCGCCGCCGCCGCGCCGATTGTCCACCGGGTGGAGTTCGGCGGGCAGGAGTGGCTGCATTTTCCCAACATCACCCCGCAGGTGGCGATCATCCGCGCCACCACCGCCGATGAGCGCGGCAACCTGACCTATGAGCACGAAGGCGCGTATCTGGGCGCGCTGGATCAGGCGATTGCGGTGCGCAATCACGGCGGGCTGGTGATTGCGCAGGTCAAGCGCCTGACCGCCGCCGGGTCGCTGCGCCCCCATGACGTGCATGTGCCCGGCCATCTGGTGGACCTGATCGTTGTGGCGCCGGACCAGAAACAGACCACCGAAACGCCCTATGACCCGGCGATTTCGGGCGAGATCATGCGGCCCTGGGACTCCTTCGCGCTGGCCGAACACGGGGTGGAAAAGGTCATCGCCCGCCGCGCGGCGATGGAACTGCGCAAGGGTCAGACCGCGAACCTCGGCTTCGGCATCTCGGCACTGGTCCCGCGCGTGCTGCTGGAGGAAGGCCAGGCGCAGGCGGTGACATGGGCGATCGAGCAGGGCGCGGTGGGCGGCATGCCGCTGACGGGCTTCGCCTTTGGCTGCGCGTCCAACGCCGATGCCTTCGTGCCCAGCCCGAACCAGTTCACCTATTTCCAGGGGGGCGGGTTCGACCAGTCCTTCCTGTCCTTTCTGGAAATCGATGTGCAGGGCAACGTGAACGTGTCCAAGCTGGGCAAGCGCCCCTACCTGACCGCCGGGTGTGGTGGCTTCGTGGACATCACCGCGCACGCGCCAAAGATCGTGTTTTCCGGGTTCTTCGAGGCCGGGGCCGAGCTTGCGCTCTCTGACCGGTCGCTGCGCGTGACCAGGGCAGGCAAGTTCCCCAAGCTGGTCGCGGCGGTCGAACACGTCACCTTCTCGGGCGCGCGTGCGCTCGAACAGGGGCAGGACGTGATCTATGTCACCGAGCGCTGCGTCATCCGGCTGACGCCGCAGGGGCTGGTCGCGACCGAGGTGATGCCCGGCATCGACCCCGCGCGCGAGATCGTGGACGCCAGCGCGGGCCGCGTGCAACTGGCGGCGGACGCGGTGGAAATGCCGCGCGCGCTGCTGGCCGACCGGCCGATGGGGCTGGCGCTGTGAGCGCGCTGCATCTGGCCATCGACGGCCCCGTGGCGCGGCTGACGCTGGACAATCCCAAGCGGCTCAACGCCTTCACGCCGCAGATGCTCGCGGCGCTGGACGCCCATTGCGCGGCGCTGGAACGCGCGGACGGGGTGCGCGTGGTGATCCTGTGCGGCGCAGGCGCGCGCGCGTTCTGCGCGGGCGCCGACATTTCCGCTTGGGCGCCGCTGTCGCCCTTCGACTTCGCCCGCCACTGGGTGCGCGAAGGGCACCGGATCTTTGACCGGCTGGCGCGGCTGTCAATACCCACAATCGCCGTGATCCACGCGCACGCCATGGGCGGCGGGCTGGAACTGGCGGCGGCCTGCGACCTGCGGGTGATGGCACCGGGCGCCACGCTGGCCCTGCCCGAGGCGCAGGTAGGCATCGTGCCCGGCTGGTCGGGCACGCAGCGGCTGGCGCGTCTGCTGCCTGAACCCGTGCTCAAGGAAATGGCGCTCTTCGGGCGGCGGCTGGATGCGGGCCGGGCGCATGCGTTGGGGTTCGTGGCCGAGGTCGCGGATGACCCCGCCGCATCGGCCGAAGCCATCGCGCAGGCGCTGCTGCCCGCCTCGCCCCGCGCGGTCGAAGTTGCGAAATACCAGATCCACGCCGCCGCAGGCGAAGATCCCGGCGCCATGATCGAAGCGCTGGGGGCAGGCATGATCGCCGCCCACCCGGACAAGGCCGAGGGCGTCGCCGCCTTTGCCGCCAAACGCAAACCCGACTTCACCGGAACCGACATATGACCGACCTGAGCCTGATCCCCGCCCTGCCCGGCGCCGACCTGCCCGCAGCGCCCCAACGGCTGCACCACTGGATCGGCGGCGCCTGGATCGACAGCGCCGACGGGGCAACGAGCGCGCGCACCTCGCCTGCCCATGGCGTGCCGGTCTCGGTGGCCGCGCGCGGGGGCCGCGCCGAGGCCGAGGCCGCGATTGCCGCCGCCCGCGCGGCCTTTGACGCAGGCGACTGGCCCCACGGCCCCGCCAGCGCGCGCGCCGCGCTGCTGCTCAAGGTCGCCGACCTGATCGACCGCGACCGCGCCGCCATCGCGCATCTGGAAGTGCTGGAATCCGGCAAACCCATCACCCAGGCGCTGGCCGAGATCGCAGGCGCCGCCGATCTGTGGCGCCACGCGAGCGCCCTGGCCCGCACGCAGCACGGCGACAGCCACAACAGCCTTGGCCCGGACATGCTGGGGCTGGTGCTGCGCGAACCCGTGGGGGTGGCCGCCCTGATCACGCCCTGGAACTTTCCCTTCCTGATCGCCTCGCAGAAACTGCCCTATGCGCTGGCGGCGGGCTGCACCTGCGTCCTCAAGCCCTCCGAACTGACGCCGGGCACCACCGTCATGCTGGGCCGTCTGCTGGCCGAGGCCGGGCTGCCCGAGGGTGTGGTGAACATCGTGCTGGGCTTCGGAGATCCGGTGGGCGAGGTGCTGGCCACCGATCCGCGCGTGGACATGGTATCGTTCACCGGCTCCACCGCCGTGGGCCGCCGCATCAGCGCCAATGCCGCCGCGACGCTGAAGAAGGTCAGCCTGGAACTGGGCGGCAAGAACCCGCAGGTGATCTTTCCCGATGCCGATCTGGACGAGGCCGCCGATGCCATCGCCTTCGGGGTCTATTTCAACGCGGGCGAGTGCTGCAACGCCAGCAGCCGGATCATCGCGCACGCGGACGTGGCCGGGGCGTTGGTGGAGCGTGTGGTGGCGCTCAGCCGCCGCGTGCGCTTCGGCGATCCGCTGGACCCGCGCACGCAGGTCGGCGCCATCGTCACGCCCGAGCATCTGGACAAGATCGACGCGCATGTGCGCGCGGCGCGCGACAGCGGGGCGCGGGTGGCGCTGGGGGGCAGCGCCCTGAACATCGATGGCCTGCCTGGGCAGTTCTATGCGCCGACCGTGGTGGACCATGTGCGACCCGACATGCCCATTGCGTGCGAGGAAGTCTTCGGCCCGGTTCTTTCGGTGCTGCGGTTCGAAAGCTTCGATCAGGCAGTGGCGTTGGTCAATGGCACCGACTACGGCCTCTCGGCCGGGGTCTGGAGCCGCGATGTCAGCACCTGCCTTGATTTCGCGCGCCGCGCGCGGGCAGGCACGGTCTGGACCAACACCTGGATGGACGGGTTTCCGGAACTGCCCTTCGGCGGCTTCGGCCAGAGCGGACAGGGGCGCGAACTGGGCCGCTACGGGCTGGAGGAGTTCCAGGAGGTCAAGACCGTGACCATGCGCATCGGGCGCACGCGCGCGCCCTGGGTGTCATGACGGGGGGTGCCATGATGGCGCTGCGCCCGTCAGGGGCCCGGCACGTCGAACCGTGGCGACGGGATGAACAGGCGGTGCAAATCTTCGGGCGGTTCGCCCCGCATCCGGCGCAACAGCATTTCCGCCATGACCTGCCCGGTGGCGCGCAGATCCTCGCGCACGCTGGCAATGCGCGGGCGGATGACATCGAAGATGGGCGAGGCCCGCTTGGCCACGATATCGGCGTCCAGCCCATATACGGCGCCGGTGTCCGCCAGCACGGCCAGCGCAACCAGCGCTGTCACCTCACCCACGCAGACATAGCCATCGGGCGGCGCGGGGCCGCGCTGCAGGGCGGTCAGGGCGGCGGCGATCTCGTCGCGCGGGCTGTCCAGCGTCACGCCCGCGACGATCTGATGGTCGATCCCGGCCTCGCGCACCGCCGACAGGAAACCGTAGCGCAGATGCTGGGTAAAGGTGAACTTCTCGCCCGGCAGCACCAGACCCAGCCGCCGCCGCCCCCGCGCCACCAGATGCGCCACGGCGGCGCGGGCAAAGGCCTCGTTGTCGAAATCGACCCAGGGGTGCGGGGCGGCGAATTCGGTGCGGCCATGGCTGACGAACGGAAAATCCGCCTCCATCAGAAGCCGCACGCGGGGGTCGAAGGTCTCGATCCGCGTGAACAGCAGCCCGTCGGCCAGATTGTTGCGCAGGATGGTGCGGACCGGGGCCAGCCGGTCGCCGCCGGGGCTGTCGGGCACCACGGTCACCGAATAGCCGGTGCCGGTCAGCGCTTCGGTTATGCCGGTGAGCAACTCATGGGTGAAGCCGAGGAATTCATGCTCGGTGTGCAGCAGCAGCGTGATGACCTGCGTGCGCCCGGTGCGCAGACGCCGGGCCGCACGGTCGGGGACATAGCCCATCCGCGCGGCGGCCTCGGCGACGGTGGCGCGCGTCTTGGCGGCGATTCGCGGATCGCCCGAAAGCGCGCGCGAAACCGTTGCCACGGCGAAGCCGGTGGCCTGCGCCAGCGTGCGGAGCGTCGGTTTTTCAGTCTGCGCGCCGTCCGTCATGCTTCACTGCCAAGGTTGCGTGATTCTGCTGGCATAATGCCACCGATTTCAAACGTTTCAACAACAAAGGAGACGACGCAACCCCTGCTGCGCTGCAGAATTTCGTCTTTTGCAGAGTATATTATGCGTGATCTGCGTGCCTGGGCCAGAAAAATCCTGTTGACGGAGCCCTGATTTGTAACGTTTCAATAGCACCAGGCCCGATGAGGGCGATGGTCGGAAAAGGGAGGAACCAAACCATGACCATGATGAGGAAACTGCAACTGAGCGTCGGCGTTCTGGCGCTGTCGACCGGCATGGCGACCGCGCAGGAGGTCGAAGTGCTGCACTGGTGGACCTCGGGCGGCGAAGCTGCGGCCGTGGGCACCCTGCGCGACACGCTGGCCGAAGGCGGCATCACCTGGCAGGACATGCCGGTGGCCGGTGGCGGCGGGTCGGACGCCATGACCGTGCTGCGCGCCCGCGTCACCGCCGGAAACCCGCCCACCGCCGTGCAGATGCTGGGCTTCGCCATCCAGGACTGGGCCGCCGAGGGCGCGCTGGCGAACCTCGATGATCTGGCCGCCGAACAGGGCTGGGGCGATGTGGTGCCCGCGGCGCTGCAAAGGTTCTCGACCTTTGACGGCAGCTGGGTCGCGGCACCCGTGAACGTGCATTCCACCAACTGGGTCTGGGCCAACACCTCCGTCATGGCCGATCTGGGGCTGGAACAGCCGGAAACCTGGGAAGAGTTCGTCGCCGCCATGCAGGCCGCGCAGGATGCCGGGCTGACCGCGCTGGCCCATGGCGGGCAGGCCTGGCAGGACGCGACCATGTTCGATTCCATGGTCATGGGCGTCGGCGGACCCGAGTACTAAAAGGCCGCGATGATAGATCTGGACCCGGACGCCCTGGCTTCG
>JAFIEE010000174.1 GCA_020832705.1 Paracoccaceae bacterium | reverse complement strand
CCCCCCCCCCCCCCCCCCCCCCCCCCCCCCCCCCCCCCCCCCCCCCCGGGGGGGAGGGGGGGGGTGGTCGGCGACGGGCTTACAACCCGGTCTCGCCCCCCGGTGCCGCCGCGTTCGACAGCAGGCCGAAGACATAGGCCGCGACCGAGCGGAAGCAGACCAGCGTCACCTCTTCCGCGCCGGACCGCCACAGCGCCACCGCGACCTGCGCCGCGCGCGTGCGCCTTATCTCGCCCCGTTCCAGCCGCGCGAAATCCACCGGGCAGAGCTTCATCAGCGCCGCATCCGCCATCCCGCCCGACAGCGTGAACACCGCGCGCGCGTCCGACACCTCGGCCACGGTGGCGAACTGCCCGGCCAGCGCATTTGCCAGCCGTTCAGCCACTGTCGGCGCCTCGGCGTGGGGCACCATCACCAGCACCTCATCGGGCGACATCCAGGCCACGGCGGTTTCGCCCTCGGCCAGCACGCGGCGCTGGCCCGGCACGGCCAGCCCCGTCACCTCCCGCAGCGCCGCCGCCACCTTGTCCGAAGCCAGATCGCCCCGCAGGGTGATCATGCCGCGTGGCCCCGCATCGGTCACGGTGACAAAGCCCGTGTAGCGCGCCCCGTCCAGAACGCTTGCCGCCTCAGCCATGGAGCTTCTCCCCGTCCCTGTCATACAGCACCGGATCGACGATCCGCGCCGCGATCCGCGCATCATGCGGCCCGGCGAACTGCAGCACCTCGCCCATCCGCTCCGGCCCGCGCCGCACCAGCGCCATGGCGATCCCGCGCCCCAGCGTGGCCGAGAAATACGCCGAGGTCACGCGCCCCTCGGTCTGCGCCTGGCCGTTGGCGTTCACACCTTCGCCCACGGCCAGCGCCCCGTGCGGCAGCACCGAACCATCGAGCGTTTCCAGCCCCACCAGCTTCCAGCGCTCGGGGTCGGTCATCGCCGCGCGCTCCATCCCCCGCTTGCCCAGGAAATCGGCCTTCTTCTTCGAAATCGCCCAGATGAGGTTCAGGTCCTGCGGGATCACCGTGCCGTCGGTTTCATCGCCGATCATGATGAAGCCCTTTTCGGCGCGCAGGATGTGCAGCGCCTCGGTGCCATAGGGCATGATGCCCAGATCATGCCCCTGTTCGAGCAGCATGTCCCAGAACGCCCGGCCCTGCGCCGCAGGCACCGCCACCTCGAAGGACAACTCGCCCGAGAAGCTGATGCGGAACACCCGCGCGCGGACCCCGCCAAGCCTGCCCTCGGCCCAGCCCATGAAGGGCAGCGCCTCGCGGCTGACATCCATGCCGCCGATGCGTTCCAGCAAGGTGCGCGCCTTTGGGCCCACCACGGCGATCTGGGCGAATTGCTCGGTCAGGTTGACGGTGTGCACCTTCCAGTCCCACCATTCGCACTGCAGCCAGTCCTCCATCCAGGCATGGATATGGTCCGCGCCGCCGCTGGTGGTGTGGACCAGAAAGCTCTGCTCATCGAGCCGCGCCACCACCCCGTCATCCATCAGGAAGCCGTTTTCGTTGCACATCAGCCCGTAGCGGCATTTGCCCGGCTTCAGCGTGCTCATCATGTTGGTATAGAGCATGTCCAGAAACCGCCCCGCATCCGGCCCGGACACAAGGATCTTGCCAAGGGTCGAGGCATCGAGCAGCCCGATATTGCGGCGCGCGTTCAGCACCTCGCGGTTGACGGCCTTGTGCACATCCTCGCCCGGCCGCAGATAGGCGAAGGGGCGGCGCCACTGGCCCACGGGTTCCCAGTGCACGCCGTTGGCTTCGTGCCATTCGTGGATCGGCGTTCGTCGCAGGGGCTGAAACAGGTCGCCCTTCGCCTCGCCGCTGATGGCGCCCAGGGTGATGGGCGTGTAGGGCGGGCGGAAGGTGGTGGTGCCGGTGGCCGGGATAGGTTGATCCAGCGCATCAGAAAGCACCGCCAGACCGTTGATATTGCTCAGCTTACCCTGATCGGTCGCCATGCCCAGCGTGGTGTAGCGCTTGGTGTGTTCGACCGATTGATACCCTTCGCGCGCGGCCAGTTGCACGTCCGAGACCTTCACATCGTTCTGGAAATCCAGCCACATCTTCATGCGCAGCGCGTAGCCCGCGCGGGCGGGCATGATCCAGACCTGGCGCAGGGGCGCTTCCTCGGGCGCCTCGGCGCGGGCGGGTTGGCCGGCGTCTCCGGTGGCGCCGGTGTCGCGGGCGGCCGCCGCGCCTGCGGCATGGGCATCGGCCAGCCCGTTAGCCGCCCCCATGGCCCCGCTGGCCGCGCCCGCGCAGACCACAAACCCCGCGCCGTCATGGCCCAGCGGCGGGCGGTCGGGGTCAGGGCGGAAGAACGCCTGCGCGTCATCCCAGATCAGCTTGCCCCCGCAATGGGACCACAAATGCACCACCGGCGACCAGCCGCCGGACATGGCGACCGCGTCGCAGTCCAGCACTTCGGTATGGGTGGACCCGTCGCTGTCGATCCGGCAGAGCGCAACGCCGGTGACCCGCTTGCCGCCCTTGACCTTCTGCACGCCGGTGCCGGTCACGATGCGAAGGCCCATGTCGCGCGCCTTTTGCGGCAGCGCGCCGGTCACTTCCTCGCGGGCATCGGCGATCACGGGCACATCCTCGCCCGCCTCCTTCAGCGCGATGGCGGTGCGATAGGCATCATCGTTGTTGGTCACCACCACGGTGCGGCCGGGGCTGACCGCCCAGTTTACCGCATAGTCCCGCACCGCGCTGGCCAGCATCACGCCCGGCAGGTCATTGCCCGCAAAGGACAGCGGCCGTTCGATCGCACCGGTGGCGGTGATCACGCGGCCCGCGCGCACCCGCCACAGCCGCTGGCGCGGCCCCGAGGCACCCGGCAGATGATCCGCCACCCGCTCATTGCCCAGCACATAGCCGTGGTCATGCACGCCCGCCCCCATGCAGCGCAGGCGCAGACTGACATTCTCCATTTTTTCAAGCGCTTCCACGGCGCTCTTGATCCAGTCATCGGCGGGCTGGCCGTCGATCTGCACGTCATCGACCGGCGCGCGCCCGCCCCAATGGGCGGTCTGCTCCCACAGCATGACCCGCGCCCCGGCCTGCCCGGCGGCCAGCGCCGCCTGCAGCCCGGCCACGCCGCCCCCGATCACCAGAACATCGGCAAAGCCATAGACCAGCTCATACCGGTCAGGGTCACGGCTTTCCGCCTCGGGCGCGCGGCCCAGACCGGCGGAACGGCGGATGATGGGTTCATAGACGTGTTTCCAGAAGGCGCGCGGGCGCAGGAAGGTCTTGTAATAGAACCCGGCGGTCAGGAACTGCGGCACCAGGTTGTTCACCGCCAGCAGGTCGAACTCCAGGCTGGGCCAGTGGTTCTGGCTTTCGGCGGCCAGACCGTCGAACAGCTCGGTCGTGGTCGCCCGCGCATTCGGTTCGAACCGGTCGCCCGTGCCCAGCCCCACCAGCGCATTGGGTTCCTCGGCGCCCGAGGCAACGATCCCGCGCGGGCGGTGATACTTGAACGAGCGCCCCGCCAGCACCTGCCCCCGCCCCAGCATGGCCGAGGCCAGCGTATCGCCCGCAAAGCCGGACATATGCGTGCCGTTGAAGGTGAATTTCAGCGGGCGTGCGCGGTCGATCAACCGCCCGCCCGAGGCCAGACGCTTGCTCATTTGTAGCCCTCCCACTCCGGGCGCTTCGCCTTTATCTTCTCGACAATCCCTGGCGGTGGTTCGGTCGTCTGCGCAGGATATGTTCCGAACACCTCCAGCGTGACCGTGCAGCGCGCGGCAATGAACCACTTGCCGCAGCCATAGGCATGGCGCCAGCGCTCGAAATGCACGCCCATCACGTTCTTGCGGTTGAACATGTAGGATTCGAAGGCGTCATCGTCCGAACCGGGGCCGTGGCGCGTCAGATGCGCCTCACCGCCCGGGGCGAATTCGGTTTCTTCGGCGGTGACGCCGCAGCAGGGACAGGTCAGCAGAAGCATGATGCGCTCCGGTCGGGGGCCGTGTAGGGGGCACCGCGCGCCGGGAAGCGGCCTGCGCGGTCAGTCGAACGTGTCCACCACGAAAGCGGGCGGCGGGCTCGGCGGGGTGTCGGACAGCCCTCCGGTGAGCATGGCAAGCACCAGCGCCGCCCCGATGAGCGGCAGCGCGGCCCCGGCGGCAAAACCCGCGACGCGGTGCGGATGACGGGTAAGGGCACGGTAGAACAGGACGTAGCGCATGAAGCCTCCGGAAAAGGTGATCCGCAGGGAGGTAGCTGCGCCGCGCGCATCGTCAGGGGGGGGATGGCGAAAAAATGTCCGGCGGGGTGCTGGGGGCGCTGCCCCGCCCCCATGACGTCATCGGCAAAGCCGACTTCCCGCGGCGTATTTCCGGCAAGCTGAAGCGCGACGGACGGCATCAGTGCGCCACCCCCGCCGCCACGCTTTCGTCGATGAAACGGCCCTCGCGGAAGCGATACATCGAGAACGCCCCGGCCAGGGGGCTTTCGCCCTTCGCCATCAGGTCCGCCATCGCCCAGCCCGAGCCGGGAATCGCCTTGAACCCGCCGGTGCCCCAGCCGCAGTTGATGAAGCAGCCGCTGAGCGGAGTTTTCGAGATGATGGGCGAGCGGTCGCCGGTCATGTCCACGATCCCGCCCCACTGACGCAGCATCTTCAGCCGCGCGATCATGGGGAAGGTCTCGCACAGGGCACGGACGGTTTCCTCGATATGGTGCCAGCTGCCGCGCTGGGTGTAGTTGTTGTAGCCGTCGGCGCCGCCGCCGATGACCATCTCGCCCTTGTCGGACTGGCTCATGTAGCCATGCACCGTGTTGGCCATGACCACCACATCCATGCAGGGCTTGATCGGCTCGGAGACCAGCGCCTGCAACGCCACCGATTCCACCGGCAGCCGGAAGCCCGCCATCTCGGCCAGCTTTCCCGAATGCCCGGCAACCACGATGCCCAGCTTCTTGCAGCCGATGGTGCCGCGGGTGGTGTTGACGGCCGTGACCTGCCCGCCCACGGCCTCGACCCCCGTCACCGCGCAATTCTCGATCACATGCATGCCCATGGCCGCGCACGCCCGCGCGTAGCCCCAGGCCACCGCATCATGGCGCGCGGTCCCCGCGCGTGCCTGCCACAGCGCGCCCAGCACCGGGTAGCGCGGCCCGTCCAGGTTGATGATCGGCACCAGTTTCTTCACCTCGGCCGGAGAGATGAAGCGCGTGTCCACGCCCTGCAGCGCGTTGGCGCGTTCGGTGCGCAGGTAGCCGCGCTTTTCGTGCTCGGTCTGGGCCAGCATCATCACGCCCCGGGGCGAGAACATGATGTTGTAGTTCAGATCCTGCGACAGGGTTTCATAGAGCGCGCGGGATTTTTCGTAGATCGCCGCCGAGGGGTCCTGCAGGTAATTCGAGCGGATGATGGTGGTGTTGCGCCCGGTGTTGCCGCCGCCCAGCCAGCCCTTGTCGATCACCGCCACATTGGTGATGCCGTGGTTCTTGCCCAGGTAATAGGCCGTGGCCAGCCCGTGCCCGCCCGCGCCGACGATCACCACGTCATAGCGGTCCCGCGGTGCGGGGCTGGGCCAGGCCTCGGTCCAGCCGCGGTGCTGGCGCAGGGCCTCGCGGGCGATGGCAAAGGCGGAGTAGCGTTTCATGCCCGGCTCCCGGTCGTGGATTTCTGTGCTGGCCGCCCGTGCGGCGCGGCTTCGCTGCCTTCTCTATCCTTGCGTCGATTCCCGCCCCGACCACAAGCGGCAGAATGGGGCGAAAACCGACACGCGCCCGCGTGCGGGGCCCGCGGGCCTGCGACCCGATGTCCCCCCGCCCCAGACGCAGATGTGACCGATTGCGTGCGCCCTGCCCTTTCTGTCCGCTCTCAGGCGCGATACATCAGAACGCGGCGAGCGAAAGAGGATACGCGATGAACATGCTCTGGTTCCTGGTTGTGGCGGCGGCGATCACCATCGCCGTGCTGGCGCTGAGCGTGCTGGCGCTCTTGCGTGCGCGCGCAGAGGGCCTCGATGACGCCTATGAGCGCGAGATGCGCGTCTACCGGGACCAACTGGACGAGATCGAGCGCGACCTGAAGCGCGGCGTGATCGGCGAAGGCGAGGCGGCGCGGCTGCGCACCGAAGTCTCGCGCCGCCTGCTTGATGCCGATACTTCCCGCTCCCGGGCGCGGGGACGCGGGCCTGCGCCGCGCGCCATGCGCGGGCTGGGGCTGGGGCTGGTGCTGGGGGTGTTGCCGCTGGCGGCGCTGACCTACTGGCAGGTGGGCGCGCCGGGCTATGGCGACCTGCCGCTGGCGCAGCGGCTGGAGCGCGCCGCCGCGATACACCAGACCCGCCCCGATCAGGCCGCGCTCGAGGCGCGGATGGCCGAGCGCCGCCCCGCGCCGCCCGCCGATGACCCTGACCGCGCCGAACACGAAGCGCTGGTGGCGCAGTTGCGCACTGCGCTGGAAAGCCGCCCGCTGGACCTGCAGGGGCACCAGCTTCTGGCCCATAACGCAGCGCTGCTGGGCAATTTCCGCGAAGCGGCGGACGCCCAGGCGCGGGTGATCGAGATTCGCGGCGCCGAGGCCACGGGCGACGATCACGCGGTGCTGGCCGAATACCTGATCCTGGCCGCGGGCGGCGCGGTCTCGCCCGAGGCCGAGGCGGTGCTGGAACAGGTCCTGCGGCGCGATCCGCAGAACGGGGTCGCGCTCTATTACACCGGGTTGCTGTTTGCGCAGACCGGGCGGCAGGACCGCACCTTTGCCATCTGGCAGCGGCTGCATGACATGTCGCCGGGCGATGCCCCCTGGATGGACGAACTGCGCGCATCGCTGCCGGAACTGGCCGAGATCGCAGGCGTGCGCTACACGCTGCCGCCGCGCCCGCCCGCCCGCGCAGATCTGGCGGCACAGGGGCCGGGCCCCTCGCGCGAGGATATCGAGGCGGCGGCGGACCTGTCCGAGGACGAGCGCACCGAAATGGTCGAAGGCATGGTGGCGCGGCTGATGAACCGGCTGGCGACCGAGGGCGGCGCGCCGGACGACTGGGCGCGGCTGATCGCGGCGCTGGGGGTGATGGGTGACACCGAGCGCGCGCAGGCGATCTGGGAAGAAGCGCAGGTCGTCTTTGGCGCAACCCCCGAGGCGCTGGCCCCGGGGCTGGCCGCCGCCGAAGGGGCCGGGCTGCTGCGCTGACCGATGGCGCGCCGCGCACCGGG
>JAFIEE010000173.1 GCA_020832705.1 Paracoccaceae bacterium | reverse complement strand
GGGGGGGGGGGGGGCCCGGGGGGGGGTGGGGGGGGGGGGTTTTTTTTTGGGGGGGGGGGGGGGGGCGGGGGGGGGGGGGGGCGCCCGCGTCCGTGCCAGGGTTCAGCCGAGCGCCTTGCCCAGCCGGGGCAGGCCCGCGCGCTTCAGCAGCGGGCGGACAGGCTGGGCACGGCCCGAGGCGGCTTCGGTCGCGGCCACGGCGCGGGCGACGGCGGTTTCCACCGGGCCGGGATCCGCCAGCCACAGCTCCATCAGCAGATCGTCGGGCGCGCGCGCGCAGAGGCCTTCGGGCGCGAGCCTGCGCGCGGGGAAGTCGCGCAGGTTGCGGGTGAGGATCAGCGCCGCCCCCCCGGCGATGGCGGTGGCCAGCACGTGGCGGTCGGCGGGATCGGGCAGGTCGAGCCGGGCCTCGATCTCGGGCGCGGCGGGGATTTCCGCGCCCGGCCAGCGGGCGCGGAGCGCGGCGATGGCGGTTTGCGCTGTGGCGGCGGCCTGCGGCCCCTTTCGGGCGGCGGCAAGCTGCCATTCGGCCAGGATGCGCGCCGACCAGAGCGGGGTGAAGCCCCCCGCAGCGGCCACGTCCAGCAGGATTTCGCGCAGGACCGACGGAAACAGCACGCAGGCGTCCAGGACCGCGCGCGGGGGCGGCGGTGTGGTCATCCGTCCAGCCGCCAGAACAGCGCCTTGAGATACCCGCTTTCGGCCAGTTGTGGCAGTTGCGGATGGTCCGGCCCGGCGAAGCCGGTGCGGATGATCTGCCCGGCCCGCCCGGCGCGCCCGATCCCGCGCGCACAGGCCGCGCGAAAGGCCCCGAGGTCGGCGGCGTGGGAGCAGGAGCAGAGCGCCAGATAGCCCCCCGGCGCCACCAGCGGCGCCGCCAGCCGCGCCACGCGCTCATAGGCGCGCAGGCCCGCGTCCAGCGCGCCCCGGTTGGGGGCAAAGGCGGGCGGATCGCAGACCACCAGATCGAAGCGCGCGCCCTCGGCCGCAAGCGCCTCCATCACCGCGAAGGCATCGCCGCGCCGGGTGGACAGCGGCGCGCCCGTCCCGCCCGCCGCCGCGCCCTGTTCGGCCAGTGCCAGCGCGGGGGCGGAACTGTCCACGGCCAGCGCGCTGTCGGCCCCGGCGGCCAGCGCGGCCAGCGCAAATCCCCCGACATGCGCGAACACGTCCAGAACCCGCCCGCCGCCGCGCACCAGCGATGCCGCGAAGGCGTGGTTGGGGCGCTGGTCGAAGAACAGCCCGGTCTTCTGCCCGCCCAGCACATCGGCCAGATAGGTGGCGCCGTTCATCGCCACCGGCACCGGCGCATCGACATGGCCGCGCAGCACCTCGGTCACCTCGGGCAACCCTTCGAGCGCGCGCGCGCGCCCGGTCCCGTTGCAGACGACGCGGGCCACCCCTGTCACCGACACCAGCGCGGCCACAAGCGCGTCCAGATGCGTCTGCGCCCAGGCGGCGTTGGGCTGGATGACCGCCAGATCGCCGAACCGGTCGATGATGACGCCGGGCAGACGGTCGCCCTCGGCATGGACCAGGCGATAG
Source organism: Paracoccaceae bacterium (assembly GCA_020832705.1). GTDB lineage: Bacteria > Pseudomonadota > Alphaproteobacteria > Rhodobacterales > Rhodobacteraceae > Rhabdonatronobacter. The sequence goes on along the minus strand of JAFIEE010000173.1, from coordinate 5,686 downwards.
AAGGGCGCATCGAACAGCCGCGCGCGCAGCGCCAGCGCGTGGCGCAGACGGGTGGCAAGCCAGTCGGCGCCGATCTCGGCCTCCGGGTCACGGTCCAGCATCCGGGCGATGATCTTCGAGTTGGGGTTGACGGTGACAAGGCCCAGCGGACGGCGCTCGGCATCCTCGAGCACCGCCAGCGCGCCCGGGTCCAGCGCGCGGGTGCGCCGGTCGGTCACCAGCTGGTCGGCATAGACCCAGGGAAACCCGTGGCGCAGGGGGCGTGGGTCGACCTTGGGTCGCAGGCGAACGGCGGGGCGGGGGGAGGGGGGGATCATGTGAACCTGCGTTGGCGGGGGACGTTCGGCCCGCGATACCGCAGCCCGCCCGCTGATGCCAGCGCCGCCGACCCGGTCTCCCTGGCCGGGTCCGCCCGGATCGCGCGGGCGCCCGCCGCATCCCCGGACGTTGCGCGCGCCCACACGCCGCCCTGCGCGGTCAGTGCACCAGATGCACGTAGGCGTCTTCCACCGCCTTCTCCATCCCCTTGCGGATGACGAACGCCTTGACCACGTTGCCGGTCAGGCGGTTCGCGACCGCGCCGGAAAGCGCCGAGATGCCGCGGCTGAAATAGGCCTTGTAGACGCCTTCGGCCACCAGACCGGCGGCGAACTGGGCGGTCAGCCGTCCACGCAGGTTGTAGAGCGTGGGGTCGCGCATCAGGATGTCCGGATCGGCATAGGCGTGATTGGCCACCTTGGCCACCGCGCGCCCGCGCATGGAGAACATCGACAGGAACCGCTCGCTCAGGCTGACGCGGCCATCCTGATCGAGGTCCTTGTCATCATGAAAGGCGGTGATGACCGCGATCCGGTTGTCGATGAAACCGACCGCGCCGATCGGATCTCCGGTCCAGCTGTCCTTGACCAGTTTCCATTCGATGGACATGTTCGTGCCTCCCTGAAACCCGGCCACGCTGCCACACGCGGGGCGCGATGCGAAGGGAATTCTGCCGCATACGTGCCGGGGATGCTGTGCGCGCCCCTGTGTCGGGCGCAAATCAGGCGGGGATTCATGCGATCAGGGCACGCACGGATTGTGGGGCCGGGCTGGCCGGGTGCAGTGCTTGCCCGGGGCGCCAAATGATGCGAAGAACTTCACATGGTAACTAATGCCGCCCCCCTGCCAACCGATTCGCGCCCGTTGCTGGGGGTGTTCTGGATGCTGGTGACGGGGTTCTGCTTTGTGGCCGTCACGGCGACCGTGAAACACCTGGGCGATGACATGCCCGCTGCGCAATCGGCGTTCCTGCGGTATCTTCTGGGGCTGGTGTTCCTGCTGCCGATGATCCCGGCCCTGCGCGCGGCCAGACTGTCGCCAGGGGATTTCCGCATGTTCGGGCTGCGCGGGATCGTGCATGCGCTCGGCGTGATCCTGTGGTTCTATGCCATGACCCAGATCCCGCTGGCCGAGGTGACGGCGATGAACTACCTCTCGCCGGTCTACATCACCATCGCCGCGGCCCTGTTTCTGGGCGAGCGGCTGGCGATGCGGCGCATTCTTGCGGTGGGCGCGGCCTTGCTGGGGGCGCTGATCATCCTGCGCCCGGGGTTTCGCGAGCTTTCGCCCGGGCATATCGCCATGCTGGTGACCGCTGTGCTGTTCGCCGGGTCCTACATGCTGGCCAAGGTGATGTCGGCCACCTCCAACGCTGCGGTGGTGGTGGGCATGCTGTCGATCACGGTGACCATCGCGCTGGCGCCCTTTGCGTGGTGGGTGTGGGTGCCGCCGACGCTGGAGCAACTGGGCTGGCTGTTCCTGGTCGCGCTTTTCGCCACCGGCGGGCATTATGCGATGACGCTGGCCTTTGCCGCCGCGCCGATCACGGTGACGCAGCCGGTCACGTTCCTGCAACTGGTCTGGGCGGTGCTGATCGGCGCGATGTTCTTTGGCGAACCGGCGGATGTCTGGGTGATCCTGGGCGGGTCGGTCATCATCGGCGCGGTGTGCTTCATCTCGTGGCGCGAGGCGATGCTGAAGCGCGCCACCGCCCGCGCCGCAGCGGGGGCGCGGGTCGGGTAGGGGGCGCCTCACCCGGACGGGGGCGCGCGCACCGCGGCGCGGCTCAGCAACGGCAGGGCCAGCAGGATCAGGAAGATGTAGCCAGCGGTCATCTCGGTCCAGCGCAACAGGCTGTCGGTGCCCAGGGCCAGCCACCACGGCAGCAGCACCATCGCCATCGCAACCGGGCGCGGCGACAGCAGAACCGGCGCCAGTTGCAGCAACAGCCCGGCCGCCAGCATGCCCACACCGCCCCAGATCATCCAGCTCAGCGGCTGATTGTGGAAATGCACGGCCCAGCGTTCGGGCGTGCTGTAGGCGAGTTCGGTTTCCAGGTGCGGTCCGAAGCCCCGCAGCGGCGCATGCCGGGCCAGCGTCAGCGCGGTCTTCCACAGCGCCAGCCGCTCGCCCTCGGACGCGGGCATGCCCGCGACTTCAAGCGCCCAGGCATCCAGCGGCGCAGCATCGGACAGGCTGTCGACCGTGTTCGCCACAAACAGCACGCTGGTCACGGTGTCGGCAATGCGGGGCCCCAGATCGCACCCCTTCAGGTGATCGGCCAGCAGTCCCGCACCCCACCCGGCCACCAGCGCGGCGGTCAGCGGCAGGAACCGGGGCACATGCGTCCATTCCCGCCCGTCCTGTGCGTGACGGCGTAGCGCCCCCAGCAGCAGCACCGCCAAGGCAAAACTGTAGAGCGCCATGCGGGCGCCGGTGAAGATCAGCGCCGCCGTCGCCAGCGCGACCAGCGCAAGCGGCCCCGCCGCAGCCCATCGCGGCGCCCGCGCGCCGCCGAGGATCACGGCCAGGATGACCAGCGGCGGGAGCATCCCGGCAGCCAGGTTCGGGTGCATGGCGCCGCCCGCCACGCGGCACGCGCCGGGCTGGGCGTGCAGCAGGTACTCCCAGCCAAGCGCGCCGCAGCTCAGCGCCACCCCCACCGCCAGCCAGCGCCCGGCCAGCACAGGCACCCGCGCCATATGCAGGCCAAGCGCCCCGAACGCGACCGCCCCGACAAGCATGTAGACCAGACCAAGGGCCCCCGGCGCGCTCAGGCCACGGGCGCCATGATACCATCCGGCCGAAAGCTGGGCGATCAGGTAGAGCAGGCCGACCGCCACCAACAGCCACTGCCGCCACGCGCGGCCCGCGGGCCAGCCCTGCCAGAGCACGAAGGCTCCGGCCAGCAGCACCGCTGCGGGCATGCCGAATCCCTGCTTCAGCGGCAGGATCGGCAGCAGCCCCAGAAACAGCGCGATACCCGCCAGCGCGCGCATCCCCCCGGGCGTCAGGTCCCGCGGGGATGCTTCGGCGCTGGCGGCTGACGGCATGGTGCGGGCTCCGTCCGGTGTTCAGCGCACCGCCCGCTCAGAGCAGGCTGCGCACCTTGTCGGCGACCGCTTCGGCGGTGATGCCGAAATGGCGGTAAAGCTCGGGCGCCGGGGCAGAGCCGCCGAAGCCGTGCATGCCGATGAAGCCCGATTTCTCGCGCCGCCCGCGCTCGCCGAAAAGCCAGCGGTCCCAGCCGAAGCGGATCGCGGCCTCGACCGCCACGCGCACCGGCCCTGCGGGCAGGACGCGGCGGCGGTAGCTCTCGGGTTGCTCTTCGAACAACTCCCAGCAGGGCATGGACACCACACGGGTGCCGATCTTTTCGGCGTGCAGGATGTCGCGCGCGGCCATGGCGATTTCCACCTCGGATCCGGTGGCCATCAGGATTGCCCGGCGCGGCCCCTCGGCCTCGGCCAGCACATAGGCCCCTTGTGCAGTCAGGTTCTTCATCTTGTGCTCAAGCCGCAGGGTGGGCAGGTTCTGACGGCTCAGCGCCAGCACCGAGGGCGTGGCGGGCGCCGTCAGCGCGCATTCCCAGGCCTCGGCGGTTTCCACCGTGTCGGCGGGGCGGAAGACATGCACGTTGGGCGTGGCGCGCAGCATGGCCAGATGCTCGACCGGCTGGTGCGTCGGCCCGTCCTCGCCCAGCCCGATGCTGTCATGGGTCATCACATAGACCACCGGCTTGCCCATCACCGCAGACAGCCGCATCGCCCCGCGCGCGTAGTCGGTGAAACACAGGAAGGTGCCGCCATAGGGGCGCACGCCGCCGTGCAGCGCCATGCCGTTCATCGCCGCCGCCATGCCGTGTTCGCGGATGCCGTAGTGGACGTAGCGGCCCTTGCGGTTCTCGGGGCCGAAGATGCCGAGGCCCGCGGTCTTGGTGTTGTTGGACCCCGTCAGGTCGGCCGACCCGCCGATGGTTTCCGGCATCACCTTGTTGATGACCTCGAGCGCCATTTCCGAGGATTTGCGCGTCGCCACCTTGGGCGCGGTCTCGGACACCTGCTTTTTCAGCGCGCGCAGCGCCGAGGTCAGCTTCTTCGGCGCCTCGCCCGCCATCCGGCGCCGGAATTCCGCCTGCTTCGCGCCCGAGAGCTTGCCCAGCCGCGCTTCCCATTCCGCGCGGGCAGAGGCGCCGCGCGCGCCGATGGCGGCCCAGGCTTCGCGCACATCCACCGGGATCTCGAACGGGGCATGCGGCCAGCCGTAGATCTCGCGCACCCTGGCGATTTCGTCCGCGCCCAGCGGCGAGCCGTGCACGCCCGCGCTGTCGGCCTTGTTTGGGCTGCCGAACCCGATGATGGTCTTGCAATCCACCAGCACGGGGCGGTCGGATGCCTTGGCCTCGGTCAGGGCGCGGTCGATATCAACGGGGTCGTGCCCGTCGCAGGCGATCACATGCCAGCCCGCAGCGGCAAAGCGCGCGCGCTGGTCGGTGATGTCCGACAGGCTGATCCGCCCGTCGATGGAGATATCGTTGTTGTCCCACAGCACGATCAGGTTGCGCAGCTTCTGCATCCCCGCCAGGCCGATGGCCTCGTGGCTGATGCCTTCCATCAGGCAGCCATCCCCCGCAATCACCCAGGTGCGGTGATTCACCACCTTGGCGCCGAACTCGGCGCGCAGCGCTTCCTCGGCCATGGCAAAGCCCACGGCATTGGCCAGCCCCTGACCCAGCGGGCCGGTGGTGGTCTCGATCCCCTTGGCGTGGCCGTATTCCGGGTGCCCGGCGGTGATGCCGCCCAACTGGCGGAAGTTGCGGAGCTGATCCAGCGTCATGTCTTCGTAGCCGGTCAGGTGCAGCAACGCGTAAAGCAGCATGGAGCCATGCCCGGCCGACAGGATGAAGCGGTCGCGGTCCGGCCAGTCCGGGGCGCTGGCGTCGAACTTCAGATGCTGGCCGAACAGCACGGTGGCCACATCCGCCATGCCCATGGGCATCCCGGGATGGCCCGAGTTGGCGGCCTGCACCGCGTCCATCGCCAGCGCGCGGATGGCGCAGGCCTTGTTCCAGTGATCCGGGTTGCGCTGGCGCAGGGCGTCGATGTCCACGGGTGGGATTCCTTCGATGGGTTGCGTTGGCGCCCTGATATCCAGTTTGCCGGGGCGATTCCACCCTGCGGCGGCCTCGGAAACCATGTTGAAGCCCCGGATCGGTTGGAAACAAATGCCTTAGTGTTTAATCTCGGTCCGGCAAACAGGGCAGGCGGCGCCCGGTGATTCGCCGGATGCGCGACAGGAGGGGCGAAAATGAGCCGGACAACGGAACTCGAGCAACGGATCGCCAAGGCGCTGGAGCGGATCGGGCGCG
>JAFIEE010000172.1 GCA_020832705.1 Paracoccaceae bacterium | reverse complement strand
AGTTCAACGTCGAACTGATCGCCCCCATCGCCATGGAAGAAAAGCTGCGCTTCGCCATCCGCGAAGGCGGCCGCACCGTCGGCGCAGGCGTCGTGTCGAAAATCATCGAGTGATCCGCAAGCCGAGAGTCCTGCCGGGGTGGGTCATCGGCCCACCCTGCGCCAGACAAGGAAGAGAATGATGCAAGGTCAGAATATCCGCATTCGGCTCAAGGCCTTCGATTACCGCGTGCTGGACGCCAGCACGCAGGAGATCGTGAACACGGCCAAGCGCACGGGTGCACAGGTGCGCGGCCCGATCCCGCTGCCGAACAAGATCGAGAAGTTCACCGTTCTGCGTGGACCCCATATCGACAAGAAGAGCCGCGACCAGTGGGAAATCCGCACCCACAAGCGGCTGCTGGATATCGTCGATCCCACCCCGCAGACGGTGGACGCGCTGATGAAGCTCGACCTCGCCGCCGGGGTGGATGTCGAGATCAAGGTTTGAGGAGCCGAAAAGATGCGCTCTGGAGTTATCGCAAAAAAGCTGGGCATGACCCGGCTGTTCATGGAGGATGGTCGGCAGGTTCCGGTCACCGTCCTGCAGCTTGACGGGTTGCAGGTCGTTTCGACCCGCACCGCCGACAAGGACGGCTATACCGCCGTGCAACTGGGCGCAGGCAGCGCCAAGGCCAAGCGGGTGCCCGCGCCGATGCGCGGCCATTTCGCCAAGGCCAGTGTCGCGCCGAAGCGCAAGCTGGCCGAATTCCGCGTCAGCCCCGAGAACCTGATCGACATCGGTGAGGAAATCACTGCCGATCATTACTTCGAAGGGCAGTATGTGGACGTGGCCGGAACCTCGGTCGGCAAGGGCTTCGCCGGTGCCATGAAGCGGCACAATTTCGGCGGCCTGCGCGCGTCGCACGGGGTGTCGATCAGCCACCGCTCGCACGGATCCACCGGCCAGTGCCAGGACCCGGGCAAGGTGTTCAAGGGCAAGCGCATGGCCGGCCACATGGGGGCCGCGCGCGTGACCACGCAGAACCTGCAGGTCGTCAAGACCGACAGCGACCGCGGCCTGATCATGGTCAAGGGCGCGGTGCCGGGCTCAAAGGGCGGTTGGGTGACGATCAAGGATGCGGTGAAGAAGCCGTTTCCGGACAACGCGATCCTGCCCGCGGCCCTGAAATCCGCCGCCGATGCCGCCCGCAAGGCCGCCGAGGAAGCCGCCGCCCAGGCTGCCGCCGAGGAAGAGGCCGCGCGTCAGGCACAGCTCGAGGCCGAGGCCGCTGAGCAGGAGGCCGCGCTCAAGGACGCCGAGGCCGAGATCGAGGCCGAGAAGAAGGAAGGCGAGTGACATGAAACTCGACGTCATCACTCTGGATGCGGCGCCTGCGGGCGAGGTCGAGCTGAACGAGGCCATCTTCGGCCTTGAGCCGCGCGCCGACATCCTGCACCGCGTGGTGCGCTGGCAGCGGGCAAAGGCCCAGGCCGGCACCCACAAGGTCAAGACCCGTTCGGAAACCAGCTACTCGGGCAAGAAGATCTATCGCCAGAAGGGCACCGGCGGCGCACGCCACGGCGACCGGAACGCACCGATCTTCCGCAAGGGGGGCGTCTACAAGGGCCCGACCCCGCGCAGCCACGCCCATGACCTGCCCAAGAAGGTCCGCGCGCTGGGCCTGAAGCATGCGCTTTCGGCCAAGGCCGGAAGCGGCAAGCTGGTGGTGCTGGAAAGCACCGAAATGGCCGAGGGCAAGACCGCGCAACTGGCCAAGGCGGCCAAGGCGCTTGGCTGGCGCAAGGTGCTGGTCATCGACGGCGCCGACGTGAACGAGAACTTCGCTCGCGCCGCGCGCAACATCGACGGGCTGGACGTGCTGCCTTCGATCGGCGCGAACGTCTACGACATCCTGCGCCGTGACACGCTGGTGATCACGCGCGCTGGTCTGGAAGCGCTGGAGGCGCGGCTGGCATGAGCACCAAGGCAGAACATTACGATGTGATCCGCAAGCCCGTGATCACCGAGAAGGCAACCATGGCCTCCGAAGCCAATGCCGTGGTCTTCGAAGTGGCCATCGATGCGACCAAGCCGAAGATCAAGGAAGCGGTGGAAGCGCTGTTCGGTGTCAAGGTGAAGGCGGTGAACACGCTTGTCACCAAGGGCAAGACCAAGCGTTTCCGCGGCATTGCCGGGCGGCGCAAGGACGTCAAGAAAGCCTATGTCACGCTGGAAGAAGGCAACGCCATCGACGTGACCACGGGTCTGTAACGCCGGGCGGCGCCTGCCGCGCGGACAGCTATCGGGAACGGGGCGGAAGGGATCCTTCCGCCCCGTTTCGTTTATCGCACGATCGCCCGATGCCGTGGCGCGTGCCACGCCCATGCAGAACACGCCCCCAGACCGGTGCACCGCAACATGCGCCCGGTGGCCGGGCAGGTGTTCCACTCCGGGCGCGCCAGCATGACCTTTCCTGATCTCGTACGCTTTCCAGCTCCACGCTTTGCAACGGGGGGCGGCACGCGCCCTGGTCCTGGCGTTACCATGGCGGCAGCCGCAGGCGGGCGCGCCTGAAACGGGATGCATGAACCGCGCGTGTCATATATTTTTGCCATCAAATGCATTTCAAAATTGAATTTGCAAATACATCTTCACGCCCATACGCTTCAAAAAAAAGAGACGGAGTCTCGGATCGTGTGGACATACTGGAATCCTGTTCGAATCAGTTTTGGCCCCGGTGGTTTCGATCAAGTCGCCGGGCAGCTTGGCGGGCGGCGATATCTTCTGGTGACCTATCCCGACGGGTTCGCAGCCGAGCTCGGCGCGCGGGTCGCAGCCGAAGCCGGAGCGCCGGTGCTGGTGATCGACGATATCGCCCCCAATCCCGACCTTGCGGCACTGGAGCGTCAGATGCAGCGCGTGATGGCGCTGGAAACCCCGCCCGATGTGATCCTGGCCCTGGGCGGCGGATCGGTAATCGATTCCGCCAAGGTCTTTGCCGCGGCCGCCCGGGACGGACTCGCCGCGGTAGTGGCGCATCTGCGCGACCGCCCGGACGCTGCACGCTTCGATCCGCTGCCGATCATCGCCGTGCCGACAACTGCCGGCACCGGCAGCGAGGTCACGTCCTGGGCCACGGTCTGGGACAGCGCTGCGGGGCGGAAATATTCGCTCTCACTGCCCGGGCTGTATCCGGAAACCGCCATCGTCGACCCGGCGCTGATGATGTCGAAGCCCCGCGATCTGACCGTCAGCACGGGGCTGGATGCGTTCTCGCACGCGCTTGAAAGTCTCTGGAACCACCACGCAACGCCGGTTTCGCGGCTCTATGCCGTGGCCGCCGCACGCGAGATCCTGACCGTTCTGCCTGCGCTCGCCAGCGATCTGGGGAACCCCGATCTGCGCAGTCGCATGGCGCAGGCAGCGCTGTTTGCGGGCATCGCGTTTTCCGGAACCCGGACCGCCATCGCGCATTCGATCTCCTATCCGATCACCTTGTCACACGGGGTGATCCACGGGATTGCCTGTTCCTTTACCCTGCCCGCCATTGCCCGCTCTCTGGAAGGGATCGGCGGCCCGGTGGCCGAGGCGATCGAGGCTGCCCTGGGCGCCCCCCCCGGCCCCGCTGCCGCCGCGCGTCTGGAACGATTCCTGCACAGGCTGGATGTTTCCACCCTGCCCGGGGATTACGGGATCGACCCGCAGGGGATGCAGGACATGGTCCGCGATGCCTTTGATGGCGAGCGCGGGCAGAATTTCATTGGCCAGCGCACGGCTTTGCTCGAGTCGTTGAAAACCATGGCATAGAACGAAAGGGCGCGACAGCGGGCGTGGCCACAAGGCCGGAGGAGGCGCCCGTCACTTCACGGTTCGTCAATTGGGAGGAAACAGTCATGACGACCAAGACCCGAGTAACCGGCGCCACGGCGCTGGCCATTGTCCTGAGCACCGGCACGCTTGCCGCACAGGAATGCGTTGATCCGGATACGCTTGTATTTTCGATCATCCCGACCGAGGAAACCACGCAGGAGGTGAACCTCTATGCGCCGGTGATCGCGCGTATGCGCGAAAAGACCGGCAAATCGATCGAATTCTTCATGCCCACGTCCTATTCCTCGGTGGTCGAGGCGATGCTGAACGGCTGGGTGCATGTGGGCGTTCACGGGCCGAATTCCTATGTGATCGCGCGCAGCCGCGACGAGAACCTGGAGGTCTTTGCCACTTATGCCAAGCTGCCCGGCCACCTGCAGGAAGAAGGCCCGGGCTATCGCGCGGTGCTGATCACCCTTGCGGATTCGGGGTTCGACGACATCGAATCGCTGCGCGGTCAGGTGGTGGCGCTGGCCGATCCGGCCAGCACCTCGGGCAACCTGTTGGCGCGGGTGGTGTTGCAGGACCAGATCGCCGTGGAATTAGACGATTTGTTAGGCCGCGTCGTCTATAGCGGCGGGCACGACCTGTCGACGCTCGCGGTGCACGAAGGCCGCGTGGATGCCGCTTTCGTAGCCACTCACCGCTTCGACAACGTGGTCGAGCGTGATCTGGTCGCGCTGGAGGATTTCCAGGTCGTCTGGGCGTCCGAGTTCATTCCGCAGGATCCGTTCGTCTATCGCACCGACCTGTGCCCCGACCTGCGCGAGGCGATCCGCGATACCTTCCTGACCCTGCATGAAGACCCCGAAGCCGCGGCCTTCCTGGCCAATGTGCAATCGGCCCGCTTCGTGCCGATGCAGGACAGCGATTACGACATCATCCGTCAGATCGCCGCCGCACAGGCCGCGCAATAAGACGCACCAGAGGCCGACGACCGCAACGCGCTCGTCGGCCTCTCCATATCCACTGCGGCTAAACCATTACAGGGAAACACGATGGCAGTTCTCGAGGTGCGCGACCTGCGGGTGCGCTACAACAACACCGGCCCCGAGATCCTGCGCGGGCTCGATTTCAGCATCGAGGCGAACGATTTCTGCGCCGTCATCGGGCCCAGCGGCGCGGGGAAGTCAACGCTGATCCGCTGTATCAACCGCCTGGTCGAACCCTCGGGCGGCAGCATCACCCTGTTCGATGAGGACGTGCTGGCGCTGAACGCGCGCGACCTGCGGAAGATGCGGCGCCGCATCGGCATGATCTTTCAGGAATTCAATCTGGTCAACCGCATGTCGGTGATGGACAATGTGCTGTCGGGGCGGCTGGGCTACACCGGGTCACTGCGCAGCGTGTTCCGGCTGTTTCCGCGCCATGACATCGAAAAGGCGCTGGAGCTTCTGGCCCGTGTGGGGCTGTCGGATCATGTCAACAAGCGCGCCGATGCGCTTTCGGGCGGGCAGCGCCAGCGGGTCGGAATAGCACGCGCGCTGATGCAGCAGCCCGACCTGCTGTTGCTGGATGAGCCCACCTCGGCGCTGGACCCCAAGATTTCGCGCGATGTGATGTCGCTGATCCGGGACCTGGCGCGCGAATTCGACGTGCCGGTGCTGTGCAACATCCATGACGTGCAATTGGCCACCGAATTCTGCAACCGGATCATAGGACTGCAGGACGGGATCAAGAAATTCGACGGCCCCACCGAAACCATGCGCAAGGCCGACATGGAAGACATCTACGCCATGGAGGTGCTCTGACATGGCCATCAGCGACCAGGCAGCGGCAGCCGGGGGCAGGGCCGGGGCCGGCATCCTGTCGGGCGAGGCTGCCACGACCTATTTCGAACGCCGCCGCAGCGAGCGGATGCGCCGCGCCCTGATCTGGACCGGCGCGGGGCTGGTGCTGCTGTGGTGCCTGCACGTCACCGTGATCGCCGATACCGACTGGGAACGGATCGGCGGGCGCTTCGGGGTGCTGGGCAGCATCGGGCGCTTCCTGCTGCTGGACTTCTCGCTCCTGCCGCATCTGCTCGTGCCTGCGCTGGAAACCATGATGATGGCCACGCTGGGCACGCTGCTGGGCTGCGTGCTGGCGCTGCCGGTGGCCTGGTTCGGGGCGCGCAACGTGACGCCCAGCCTCTATATCTTCTACCCCATCGGGCGGTTCCTGATGGTGCTCAGCCGCTCGGTGCATGAAATCATCTGGGCGATCCTGTTCGTGGGCGCGGTGGGCCTGGGCGCGCTGCCGGGGATCCTCGCGGTCGCCGTGCGCTCGGTCGGCTTCATCTCCAAGATCACCGCCGAGGCGATCGAGAATATCGACCCCAAACCGGTCGAGGCCATCCGCGCCGTGGGCGGCAACCAGTTCCAGGTGATGTATTACGGCATCCTGCCGCAGATCATGCCGGTGGTGCTGGGCACGATCATCTTCGAATGGGACATCAACATCCGCCGCGCCGCCGTGATGGGGCTGGTGGGTGCAGGCGGGCTGGGCCTGGTGTTCTTCCGGCAGATGGCGATGTTCAACTACGGTGGCGTGACCATGGTGCTGCTGGCGATCCTGGTGCTGATCATCATCGGCGAGATCGTTTCGCACTATGCCCGCAAGGCCGTGACATGAGGGACATGATGAGCAGTCAGGACATGAACACGCCGCGTCCCGCCCCACCGCAGTGGACCCGCTTCCCCTTTCCCGAAACGCTGATCCGCTATTCGGCGCTGCTGGGGGTGCTGGTCTTCCTGGCCTGGTCGGTGCATTTCCTGAACCTGGACCTGCAGCGGGTGCTGGGCGCCTTTCCCCGCCTGGGCGCGATCCTCGCCGACCGCTATTTCCCTCCGGAACTGGGCTTCATCCTGGACCAGCGCTTCCTGATGTCGGTGCTCAACACCATCCAGATGTCGATCCTGGGCGGCGCCATGGGGGTGCTGCTGGCGATCCCGCTGGCGTGGTTCGCCTCGCACAACGTGACGCTGCACCGCTGGATCTTCTACCCGTTCGGGCGGCTGTCGATCATGGGCTGCCGGGCGATCCATGAAACGATCTGGACGATCCTGTTCGTCACCATCATCGGGTTCGGCATGTTCGCCGGGGTGCTGGCGCTGACCATGTTCTGCATCGGTTTCGCGGGAAAACTGTTCTCGGACGAGATCGAGGCCATCGACATGAAACCGGTCGAGGCCCTGCGCTCCACCGGGGCGGGACCGCTGCAGGTCTTCGTCTTCGGCGTGCTGCCGCAGGTCAAGATCGCCTTCGTGGGGATTTCCATCTACACTTGGGACGTGGCGTTCCGGGCGGCCACGGTGGTGGGCTTCTTCGGCGGCGGCGGCATGGGCTGGTATCTGCAGCGCGCCACCTATGAGCTGCAGTCCACCCGCGTGGCGGCGATCCTGCTGACGATCATCGCGCTGGTGGCAATCTCCGAGGTGGTTTCGGGCTGGCTGCGCCAGCGGCTTGCGGGCGAACGTCTGGCCTGATTTCTTCGCATGAACCGCGGGAATGACGCACGCGCTACGG
>JAFIEE010000171.1 GCA_020832705.1 Paracoccaceae bacterium | reverse complement strand
GGCACGCGCCACCTCCCCCCCCCCGCGCGGGGGGCCTTGGCCGCAGCCACCCAGCGGGCCGCCCGCACCGCCCGCGCCGCTGCACTGGCCTACGGGGTCGCGACCTCGCTGGCCGAGGCGCGCAGCCTGGCCGCCGCGCGCGCCGACGCCCTGCGCGCCCGCGACAACGCCCGTGCGCTGCTGGACACGCTGGCGCCCGATGGCATCGCCCCGCTGCGCGCCGCACAGGCCGAGGCCGATCTGGCCGCCGCCGACGCTGATGGTTCCGCCCTGCCCCCGCTCGATGCGCTGGAGGCCGCAATGGAGGCTGCGCAGGCCGGGGCGCGGGCGCGCGCCGATGCCCTGACCCGCGCCCGCGAGGCCCATGCCCACGCGCGCGAAACCGCCAGCGCCAGTGCCGAACGCGCCGCCGCCGAGGGCCGCGCGCTCCAGTCCGCCCGCACCGCCACCGGCCCCGAGGAAGCGCACCCCACCCGCCGCGCCGACCTGCTGCGCGCGCAGGCCGAAGCGGACGAGGCGCTGCGCAAGGCGCAGGCGGCGCTGGACGCGCTGGCCGCCGACGCGCCCGACATCGAGACACTGGAAGCCGAGGTGGCGCGCACCGAGGCCGCCGTGCAGACCGCCGAAACCGAGCGGCAGGCCAACGCCCGGCGGCTGGCCGAACTCAACGCCGCCATCGGCGCGCAGGCAGGCGACGGGATCGAGGAAACCCGCGACCGGCTGGCCGAGGCGCTGGAGACCGCGCGCACCACCGAGGCCCGCCTGACCCGCCGGGCCGCCGCCCTGACGCGGCTGCGCGCAGCGCTGGACACGGCCCGTGCCGCGGCGCAGGAGCGCTATTTCGGCCCTGTGCAGGCGGAACTCGCGCCGCTGCTGGCGATCCTGCACCGCGATGCCGCGCTCAGCTTCGACAGCGACCGGCTGTTGCCGGACGGGCTGACCCGCGCGGGCACGGCAGAGGAATTCGACGCGCTGTCCGGCGGCACGCGCGAACAGATTGCGGTGCTGACCCGGCTGGCCTTTGCGCGCCTGTTCGCGCGGCAGGGCCAGCATCTGCCGATCGTTCTGGACGATGCGCTGGTGTTTTCCGATGACGACCGGATCATGCGCATGTTCACCGCCCTGACCCGGGTGGCGCGGGATCAGCAGATCATCGTGCTGACCTGCCGCCAGTTGGCGTTCCAGGACCTGGGCGGCACCCGCCCCGAGATCACGCTGACCCCGCTCTGACGCGCTTTTCATCCGCCCGCCCCCGGTCTAGGTTTCGCGCAGGCATCGCCCGGACAGCAGAAAGGCCCACGCATGACCGCATTCGACGACCTGATGGCCCATGCCCGCGAAACGGCGGCGCTGGACAATGTGATGACGCGCCTGGGCTGGGACCAGCGCACGATGATGCCCCATGGCGCGGCGCATCTGCGCTCCGAGGAACTGGCCGCGCTGGAAACCGTGCTGCACGACCGCCGCACCGACCCGCGCATCGGCGACTGGCTGGAGGCCGCAAAGGCCCCGGACGCGGCAGGTCAGGCCGCGCTGCGCGAGTTGCGCCGCAGCTATGCGCGCAACACCCGCGTGCCCGCCCGGCTGGCGGCGGAACTGGCGCGCGTGACCGCGATGGGGCAGGAAATCTGGGCGCAGGCGCGGCGCGATGACGATGTGGCGGCCTTCCTGCCGGTGCTGCGGCAGGTGGTGGCGCTGCGGCGCGAGGAAGCGGCGGCGCTGGCGAACGGGGGCGATCTGTATGACGCGCTGATGCAGGACTACGAGCCCGGCGCCTCGGGCGCCGAGACGGCGGCCATGTTCGACCGGATGCGCCCGCGGCTGGTGGCGCTGCGCGAGGCGGTGCTGGCCCGCCCCGCGCCCGAGCCGCTGCGCGGCACCTTCCCGCAGGCGGCGCAGTTGCGCATCGCCCGCAAGCTGGCCGAAACCTTCGGCTATGACTTCGCCCGCGGGCGGCTGGACCTGACCGTGCACCCGTTCTGCGCCGGCCATGGCGAGGATGTGCGCATCACCACCCGCGTGGTGGAAACCGAGCCCTTCAACTGCTTCTACTCCACCATCCACGAGACCGGCCATGCCGCCTATGAACAGGGGGTGGACCCGGCGCATGCGCTCTCGCCGCTGGGGCGCGGGGTGTCCATGGGCGTGCATGAAAGCCAGAGCCGTATCTATGAAAACCAGTTGGGGCGGTCGCGCGCCTTCACCGGCTGGCTGTTCGAGGCCATGCAGGCCGAGTTCGGGCCGATGAACCTGCATGATCCGGAAGCCTTCTATCGCGCGGTGAACCGGGTGCATGCGGGCTACATCCGGACCGAGGCCGACGAGATCCAGTACAACCTGCACATCATGCTGCGCTTCGATCTGGAGCGCGATCTGCTGCGCGGCGAGATGGAAGCCGACGATCTGGAAGACGCCTGGAACACACGGTTCGAGGCCGATTTCGGCGCCCCTGTGGACCGGCCCGCCAACGGCATCCTGCAGGATGTGCACTGGTCGGCGGGGCTGTTCGGCTATTTCCCGACCTACACGCTGGGCAATGTCTATGCCGGCTGCCTGTTCAAGGCGATGCAGGCCGATCTGCCGGATCTGGACGAAGGGCTGGCACGGGGCGATCTGAGCGCGCCCACCGGCTGGCTGCGCGAGAAGCTGCAGCGCCACGGCGCCCTGCGCGAGCCCCGCGCCACCATCGAGGCCGCCTGCGGCTTCACCCCGGATGAAGGACCGCTGCTGGACTATCTGGAGGCGAAGTTCGGGGCGCTCTGACCCCCCCCCGCCCCTTGCCGCCGCGGTGTCGCACCCGGCAGGCGCAGGCCCCCGCCCCGGCCCCTCCGCGCGCGCCATCCGGCGGCAGGCCGTGGGCGCGACGCGCACGAAAACCCCCGCGCCGAGGGGCAGCGCGGGGGTGTCGTCAATCGTGTGGGTGGCGTGCGGGATCAGGCGGCTTCGCGGCGGTTTTCGGCCAGGCGCGAGTCAATCCGTGCCACGGTTTCATCCAGCAGCGGCGAACCCAGACCGATCTGGTCGGCGATCAGCTTCACCAGCAGGTCCACGCGCTCGATCTCGGAGGCGCCGGCATCGATGGCACGCGCCGCCGAAGACGGCTTCAGCAACCCCTCGGCCGCTTTCGCGTATTTCTCGAACGGCACCAGATCGGCTTCGGCCGCACCCAGCCGGATGACGATGTCATTCACCAGCGAATAGATGCGCCGCGACACCTCGATGTCGCCGTGAACGGCCTCGCGGATGGGCTGCGAGCCCACGGGCAGGACCGCGCGGTAGTTCCCTGTCAGCAGCATCGCCCATTTCGCAAAGGGCACGAACAGCGAGTCGTGGACACGCAGTTTCACCGGCACGTCCTGGCCATCCACGCGCAGCGCCTCGATCCCGTCGGCCATTGCGTGCAGCATGGCGTTGTGCGCCGGGTCGGCGAAGGGCGCGGCCTTGAAATTCGTCGGCAGGCCGACATGCAGCACGTTGTTCTTTTCCTCCGGCGGGCGGAAGGCCTGCGGGTCCGGGCTGCACAGCGACACCAGCCCCGGCTTGAACGGTGCCCAGATCTCGGGCGCGGCAAAGCACGGCTCCAGCAGTTTGGCGTCCAGCCCGTCGATCCGGCGCAGGAAGGGCAGCGGCGGCATGTTCATGATCGACAGGCACGGCAGTTCCGCCGCCGCGATCCGGCGCAGAAGCGCGCGAATGTCGTCCGAGCCATACTGCGGTTCGGACATGGCCAGCGCCACCATGTCATAGTCCCCGACCTGCACCGAACCGGGCGCCGCCGCGTCCAGACGACCGGGCAGATCAGCCGACCGGAAGGCGCGGTGCGTATCTTCGCCGCGCAGCTTGATCCGGACCTCGGTGCCTTCGGCGTTGATCAGATCGGCGGTCGACTGGCGGCACACAAGCGTCACGTCATGGCCGGCCATCAGCAACTTCGTTCCCAGCAGCGATCCATAGGACGCGCCCAGAATCAGTATTTTGTAAGCCATTGTTCAGCCTCCTCGCGTGACGCAACATGCGTTTGATGCGCCACTGATACGGGCTGGCCGTGACGCATGCACGGAAATTCAGGTCACCGCGTAAAGTTCGGGATTAACATTCTTCGGTATTGTAAAGTTGTAAATGTATCGCGCTGTGAAGCAATCTTGTTGCGCACAGTGGCATACAGAGGGCGAATCGTGTCGCCGCCACCTTCGGAAAACCGGCTGATTCATGGTCCGCAGGGCGCCGGTTCAGCGCCCCTCGGCGGCGCGCAGGGCGCGAGCCATGTGGTCCAGAACCGCGTTCACGAAAGCCGTCTCGCGGCCTTCGGGGAAGAACGCCGACGCGATATCCACGAATTCGCTGATCACCACCCGCTCAGGCGTGATGCCGACCAGAAGTTCCGCCCCCGCCGCGCGGAACAGCGCCCGCAACGTGGGGTCGATCCGCGCGATGGGCCATTTCGCCACCAGCGCACGGTCGGTCAACTGATCGATCTGCGCCTGCCGGTCCACAGCGGTTTCCACCAGTTTTCGAAACAGCGTGAGGTTGGCCTCGACCCAGTTTTCCTCGGGCGTTTCGGCGCCGATCCGGTGCGCTTCGAATTCGGCCACCACCGTATCGAAGGTCTGGCCCGAGGTCTCCATCTGGAACAGGGCCTGCACCGCATAAAAGCGCGCCGCGCCGCTCAGCGCGCGCCGCCCCGCCGCATCCGGGCGCGCGCCGCTGCGCTTCGGCCTGCCGTCGGGCGTGCTCATGTGCGCTCCCCCGCCCCGTCATCACCGCCCGCAAGCAGGATGTTCTCTGCCGCCGGGCGAAACCCCACCTTGCCGCCGGGCCGTCCCCAGCGGCGTTCCAGCGCCACCAGATGCAGCGCCGCCGCCGCCGCGCCGCCGCCCTTGTCCTGCTGCCCCGGATCGGCGCGCACCAGCGCCTGCGCGTGGTTTTCCACCGTCAGGATGCCGTTGCCCACACAGGCCCCCTGCAGTCCAAGCAGCATCAACCCGCGCGAGCTGTCGTTGCAGACGGTCTCGTAATGCGTGGTCTCGCCCCGGATGACACAGCCCAGCGCCACATAGCCATCGAAATTCGACTGCCGATGCGCCTGCGCAATGGCGATGGGCAGTTCCAGCGCGCCGGGCACCTCGATCAGCTCATGCGCGGCACCCGCCTGCGCCAGCACCCCGCGCGCGCCCGCAATCAGGTGCTCGGCGATATCGCGATAGAACGGCGCCACGGCAATCAGCAGCTTCGGCGGCGTGTCGAAGTCCGGCAGCGGCAGGGAATAATGCGCGGGTCCGGCCATGCTCATGCCCCCTGTGAATTCTTTTTGCGTGACGGGATCTTGCGGGTGCCGACGATGGACAGCCCGTAGCCTTCCAGCCCCACCACCTTCGGCGTGACCGAATTGGTCAGCAGGATCAACTCGTGCAATCCCAGCGAGGACAGGATCTGCGCGCCCAGCCCGTATTGCCGCAAGGTCTGGGGCGAGACGCTCTCGCCGCTCGACATCTTCATCGCCGTGTCGCGCAGAAGCACCAGCACGCCGCGCCCCTCGGCGGCGATCAGCTCCATCGCATCGGCGAATTCATCCGCGCGCCCGGCCCCGCCCGTGCCCACCATGTCCAGCAGCGGATCGAAGGCATGCATCCGCACCGGCACCGGCCCGTCGCCGCCCACGTCACCCTTGATCAGCACAACATGCTCGGCGCCCTGCGTAGTGTCGGCATAGATGCGCAGGGTCCAGTCGCCGCCGAATTCCGATGTGATCTGCCGCTCTTCAGTCACACGGACCAGGTTGTCATGACGGCGGCGATAGGCAATCAGATCGCTGATGGTGCCGATCTTCAGCCCGTGCCTCTGGGCGAAGGCCACCAGATCCGGCAGCCGCGCCATGGACCCGTCCTCGTTCATGATCTCGCAGATCACGCCCGAAGGGTTCAGCCCGGAAAGCCGCGCAATGTCCACCGCCGCCTCGGTATGGCCCGCGCGGACCAGCACGCCGCCCTCGCGCGCGCGCAGCGGGAACACATGGCCCGGCGTGGCTATGTCGGCGGCCCCCTTGCCCGGGTCGATGGCCACGGCCACGGTGCGCGCCCGGTCATGGGCGGAAATGCCGGTGGACACGCCCTCGCGCGCCTCGATGGACACGGTAAAGGCGGTCTCGTGCCGCGAGGAATTGCTCGATGCCATCAGCGGCAGCCCCAGCGCATCGATCCGCTCGCCCGGCAGCGCCAGACAGATCAGTCCGCGGCCATGAGCGGCCATGAAGTTGATCGCCTCGGGCGTGGCCATCTGCGCGGGAATGACCAGATCGCCCTCGTTCTCGCGGTCCTCATGGTCGACCAGCACGAACATGCGCCCGTTGCGGGCGTCCTCGATGATCTCCTCCAGCGGCGAGATGGCATCGCGCCAGTTCTCCTCGACCGGGCCGGGCTTTTCGAAACGCATGGCGCACCTCCGGGGTTTCGCGTGCCAGATAGACCATCGCGCGGGCGGGGGAAAGAGCGCGCGGGCGGACGCACACGCCCTGTGCGCCCATCCGGGCGCGGCGGCGTCAGCGCCCCTCGAATCCCGCCGGGCGCTTTTCCAGAAACGCCATCACGCCTTCGCGGAAATCGCGCGACCGCCCGCATTCTCCCTGCGCCTGTGCCTCGCGCGCAAGCTGCCCGTCCAGATCGCTGGACATCGAGGCGCGCAGAAGCTTGCGGACATGACCATAGGCCACCGTCGGCCCTTCGGCCAGCGCCCGGGCGCGCGCGCGCCAGACCGCGTCAAAGGCATCGTCGGCGACCGCCTCCCAGATCATGCCCCAGTCGGCGGCGCGGCGCGCCTCGATCCGCTCGGCAAACAGCATCGCGCCCATGGCGCGGGCAAATCCCACCTGCCGCGGCAACCAGTAGGTGCCGCCCGCGTCCGGCACCAGCCCGATCCGCGTGAACGCCTGCACGAAGGCCGCGCTCTCGGCGGCGATCACCACATCCGCCGCCAGCGCCAGATTCGCCCCCGCCCCGGCCGCCGCACCGTTCACCGCAGCCAGCACCGGCGCCGGGCAGTTCCAGACCGCATGCAGCAACGGCTCGTATTCCTCGCGCAGGATGCGCTCCAGATCCAGTTCGGTGACATCCGCCTCCTGGCCCAGATCCTGCCCCGAACAGAACGCCCGCCCGGCCCCGGTCAGCACCACGCAGCGCGCCCGCGCGCCCTCTTCGCGCAGCACCACGCGCAATTCGGCCCGCATCTGCGCGTTGAGCGCGTTCATCACCTCGGGGCGGTGGAGCGTGATCACCACCACATCGCCATCGTGATCGACCCGCAGGGTCTCGTATTCCATGCCAACGCCCTTTCCCGCTGCTGCCCGCATCCGGCGCCAGCGCCAGATTCGCCCCCGCCCCGGCCGCCGCCCCGTTCACCGCAGCCAGCACCGGCGCCGGGCAGTTCCAGACCGCATGCAGCAACG
>JAFIEE010000170.1 GCA_020832705.1 Paracoccaceae bacterium | reverse complement strand
CAGTCCCGTCAGGGACTTGCGGCATTCGTGGCAGGGCCTTTTATCTTGCCCTCCTTCCTTCCCCCTTTCCGTTCCGGCCCGCCCTGCCGCCGCCTGCCCGCCATCGCCCGCCAGCGCGCGCCAGCCCGCGATCCGGTTCATGGTGCGCCCTCTGCGCCCGCGCGCGCGACGAAAAGCGCCGATGCGGGGGCCGGGCTAAGGGTTTCGCTTTGCGGCGCGGGCGCGTCCGGATCGCCCTCGGCCTGCGGAGGTTCTGCAGTTGGGATGCTGACGAAGAGCCCGGCCTCGCGCCAATCGGGGGCGGTCGCCCGCTGGATCGGGGGTGCGCTGCCGTCCAATCGGGGGGCAAGCGTCGCGACATAGGCGCGGGTCTCGGCGGGCAGCGGGCGGCCGGTCTGCAGATAGGCGTCATAGCGCCCGGGCCCGGCATTATAGGCCGCAAGCATTGCACCGATGTTGCCGTATCGATCCAGCATTGCGCGCAGATAGGCGGTGCCGGCGAGGATGTTGTCGCGCGGGTCGAACGGGTCGTCGCCCAGCCCGTGCTGCTGGCGAAGCGCGGCCCAGGTGCCGGGCATGACCTGCATCAGCCCCATCGCGCCGGCGTGACTGACCGCGCGCGGATCGCCCGCGCTTTCGACCGCGATCACGGCGCGTATCCAGGGCTCGGGGATGGCGAAACGGGCGGCAGCCTCGGCGATGGCGGCGGCATGGGGATCGCGGGCCGTGGTGGTCGCCGGTGGCGGGGTTTCCGCCAGCGCGGGCGCCGAGGGCAGCCCGGTGAAGAGCAGGCCGGAAAGGAGAGGAAGCGCCAGCGCGGTGACGCGCGAGGGTGACGACCGCGGCATGGCTCAGTCCCGCCCGTCGCGCTTCGGCGGGCGGGTCCATTGCAGCGACCAGACCGAGCTGTCGCCGTTGCGAAACAGGTTCGCGCGGATCGGCTGGGCGAGCATCGGGTCCTCGATCAGAACCGAGAGATATTCGCCCGCCTTCTCGCCGCTGCGCGTCCAGGCTGCGCCGATCTCGCGGGCCAGATCGCCGTCGCCATGGAACAGGCGGTGATCGGGGGCGTTCTCGACCTCGCCCGGGTCGATGGGCACGAGGGTCACATCGAGATCGAGGGTCAGGGTGCGGATATGCCCGGCAAAGCCGGATTTGGAGCGAGTGAATTCGCCGATCTGGGGCATGGGAGGGGTCCTTTCGGTTGCGGTTGAAGGGGGTGGTGATGGGGGCTCAGGGCGCGCGGCCCGTTGGAGCGGGCGGTGCGGAATGGGCGCGCGGGATCCAGATCGGCCGCAGCCGCGCGATGATCGCGCCAAGGGGCAGCGGGCCGAAATACCGCCCGTCGAGGCTGTCCGGGACGGCGGGGTTCATCAGGAACACCTCACCCACGGCCAGCCGGTGGCAGCCCTGCCAATCCGGCAACGCGCGGCCAAGGCGGTCGCGCGCTTCCGCAAGGCCAAGCGCCTTATCATTGATGCGGATCACCGCCCCGTCGCGGCAGACATCAGCGCCCGGCAAGGCCACAACATGTTTCAGAAGCGGCACCCCGCGCGGCAGGTATCCGCGTTCGGCGAGGAAATATGCGAGTCCCTCGGGCGGCTGAACCGCGACCAGATCGCCGATGGCGACACGGTCGACGGGTTCCAGCCAGTAGAGCCCGACCGGCACGCTGGGGGTGCTGTTCCACAGGATGCGTGGTGACCATCGCCCCAGCGTCACCAGCGCCACGGCCAGCGCGCCCGCCAGAAGGGGTGCAGACCGCCGGATCATCGCCCGAGCGCCTTGCGCTTCAGCCAGGCCCGGTGCTGCATCCGCGTATAGGGATGGGCGGGATGGCCTGCGCTCAGCCGATTGTGGAGATGGCGCCAGTAATCCGGCGCCACATGGCCCGCATCGATGCCGAGAGCCTCGATCGCATCGGTGGTCTGCAGCACGCGGGCGACCCTGGGCCAGCCATGGGTGGCCAGCAGCAGCTCGGCACCGGGGCGCAGATAGGGCAGCGTCTGGCTTGCCTCGCCCGGGCTCACGGCGCGCAGGATCTCGAACCGCGACAGGACCGTGCCATAGTCATTCGCGGCCCAGCGATTCACTGCAAAGACGCTGCCGGGGGCGAAGCCCAGCACGCGACGGCGCGGGTCGAGCCGCTGCTCGGACACCGGCGTACCGAAGCGGAGCCATTGTTCGATCCGCCCCTTTTCGAAGATCAGCTCGACCTGTGTCAGGGGCGCATCGGGGCCGGGCTGCGCGGGTGATCCGCTCATGGCTCGCCCTCCCGCAAGGGGCCGGAGGGGGTCGCCTGCATGTCCCCGCCAATGCCGGTTTCTGGGCCGGATCGTGGGTGTAAGGCAGGGTTTTCCCCAGCGCGCAGGCCGCTACAAGAGTTAGAGTCTTTGTTAGACTCTAAGTTAAGGGGTCGAATTTTGCTTGCAGGCGTTGAGGTTAAGGGCGGTTTCGGTTCCTGATGGCACGATAGTCCGGTTCCCGATAGCACGTGCCCTCGGGTTCCTGATGGCACGACCCCATCCACAGTTTGTCCACAGGGCGCGAAGCCCAACAACAATTGCCCGGCACCGCCGTGTTCCAACGCCAGCCGATACCCCGGCAAGGGCTGGCGCCGGATGACATCGCGCAGCTCGAACGCGAAGCGCTTGTAGCTGGCGAGACTGCCGGATTTGACATGCAGATGGCGGAATTCGAAGCGCCACCCCTCTCGCTGCCGCCCGCCATGCTTGCGCACCAGACGGTAGAGCCAGCGCTCCAACCCGCCCGTCAGGTCGAAATAGGCGCGGTCGATCGTCAGGATCAGCGCGTCGTCCAGCACCGCGCGGTAGAACCAGTCGGGCAGGATCATCTCGATCCCGTCCGTGCGGCGCGCGCTGTCGCTGCGCCCCTGCCATTCGTTGATCCAGGAAAAACGGTGGCGCCGTCCGGCCTGCGGCTGGCGCAGCGTGGTGCAGATCGTCGTCGATTGCAGCCGGTCGAGCGCGGCCCGCAGCCG
Organism: Paracoccaceae bacterium; assembly: GCA_020832705.1. GTDB lineage: Bacteria > Pseudomonadota > Alphaproteobacteria > Rhodobacterales > Rhodobacteraceae > Rhabdonatronobacter. Next base: position 4,466 of record JAFIEE010000170.1, on the reverse strand, counting down.
CTGATAGTCTCGCACCGAAGTACCGCGGCCGATGAAGGTCAGGATCTCGTAGGGTGTGGCGGCCATCAGCCGCGAGGTCCGCAGCCCCGCATCGCGCGCCTCGACGATCTGGCTCGCGGCCCAGATCAGGATATCGGCATCCCAGATCGTGGCCATACCGTGATCGGGCACCGCCTCGACCCGGATCTCGACCCCGCCCATCGCGAAGTCGATGGGGCGGATGCGTGGGCTTTTTGAGAGGGAAAAGAACGGATAGGCCATCAGGTCCTGCGCATCGCGGGGCGCGAGATCGCCTGGCAGGCTGCGAAACAGCTCGAGCTGGGCGCGTTCGGAGGGGCGGCGGGGCATGGGAGACGTGTTGCCCGGTCAGCGACGCAGCCGTCCCGCAGGCGGGACTGCGGTCAGCACCCGGCGCGCGGGCAGCACCTGCCCGCCGCGCGGATCAGAGGTCGAGGTGACCGCGCCGCGCCGTACCCAGGCCTCGAGATCCTCAATGGAATAGACGACGCGCCCACCGAGCTTGTGATAGGCGGGACCCGTGCCATAGGTGCGGTGCTTCTCGAGCGTCCGGGCGGACAGGCTCAGAAACTGCGCGGCTTCCTTGGTGCGCAGGTAGCGGGGCGGCAAGGGGATGTGATCGGCGCGCATGCGGGGGCCTCCTGAAACCGGATCGAGACCGTCGGACATCGACGGCTGTCACGGGTCAGGATGGCGAAGCGTGCCGGGCGGGATGGAGTGCGAAGATGGGGGGGCGGAAATCGCACACCGGGTGGCGTGGCGACGAGGTTTCAATGGTTGCGGGGTGGAGGTTGCGAGAGATATGTTTGAGCCGAGCGGCGACGGTGTGGGCGGACAGCGGGCTTGCGGCGGCGCGGCACCGCATTCGCAGAAATCTGCGATAACTGCTGTTCCCCATCGCACCTGAGGCTTTGGCGATGCGCAGGTAGCTGCCGGTGGCGTTGGCCATCAGATCGGCTACGAAGCGCAGGTCATTAATTGTCAGCCCCCATGCGGCCACGCTGAGAATTTGCGCCAAGGCGAAGATCATTAAGACGTCAATTAGGCGCTCCTCACTCGCCCAACTGACGCCGGAAACTTTGCTCGGTCAACGACAATAGGGTGGCAGTCAGCAAAGCGAAGCCTTTGCTTTAACTTCATCAATATGTCAGCTGGATCCACTGACACAGGAAAAAGTCGCGATGGTTTTGACGGCTGTTCCAGATGTAGTGCAATTCTAAGTTTACGGTGAGAAAGCGCACTCCGCGATGTACGCTTCTCCTCGGCATCTACGCCAACGAACGCAGCACTCACAAGCCCAGCCATTGTGTCTCGGACTTTTAGCATGACTTCCTCAGCCAACTCGGAAGGCTTTGTTCTTTGATGCCTCCTGTAGTCCTTGACCTCAATAAGCCAAAGAGTGTTCCCCTTAGACACTAGGAAATCAACAGCCTTTGAAGATCCGCAAGCCGAATTGAAAACGCCTCTATAATGGCGCCAGTCATCATATTTTTGGGCAAATTCAACCTGGTCAAATTCGAAGGACAATCTGCCTTCGTCTAATGTGATGTCAATCATGAAGAGACGAATCCACATATCGATCTGATTGAAGAAGTTCTTCGTCAAGAAGAACCAGGGTGCTCAGTTCGTCAATTTCGCTACCCTGCTCAAGTCTCGAAACCTCGTCATCCCCTGACGCAGCCAGTGAGAAGTATTTTGATTGTGTCTTCTGCTTGCGGCCGCCCGTCAAAATAGCAATCTCTCTCACAAGAAAAACTGAGTGAGTGGCAAGGAAAACCTGAATGCCCTGATCTGCCAAGCTAACGATAACCTGCGCAAGGACCTTTATGAGCTTCGGGTTTAGGTTGGTTTCCGGCTCGTCCCAAAAAAGGTAGCCTTGCTCTAGCAAAACACCGGTGCTGATCAAGCGTGCGAGCATCGCTAATTTCCGGAGACCCTCGGCGACCAGCGCCGACTCCATCCGCCCGCCGTTGACTCTAAGGAAAAAACGCCCGTTAGCATCCACCTCAACTTTACCGCCCATAGCAGCTTCAATGGGCGACAGAAGCTCGCCAACCTTCTTTTCACGGGGACCTCGCAAACTTGGAGCCCCCAAGAGAAGAACCGTGTCCCTCCATGTTTTCTCAAAAGGCACACTATATGAATCAAAGAGGGATACAAACCACGGGCATAGAGTGATCAATTCTCTGGTAGGAATAAAGACCGGAGGCTTGCCCAGCATGGAAGTCGGAAGCGTTGTAATATCAACCTGCGTCTTTGAATTGGTCGCAAATCCAAAGCTTGTATTGAGCCCCTTATTTTTGAAGCTGACTGAAACTTCGGCCCTATTCCTGCCCTGCTTGCGCTTTACGAGACGACCTAAGCTATCTGGGCGCATGTTGCCGACCAATTCGTCGGCGATGGCTTTTTCAAGTTGAGATTTTCCAACCTTCTCAGATAGCGCGCCTCTAAACTGCGCTCCATCTGGCTTCAGTGAGTTCAGAATTGAATATAGCGCCTTGAGAGCGTGAGATTTTCCCAAGCCATTCTCGCCAACGATTATATTGAGTCCGGGGGAAAAATCCCACTGGTCACTGGGTATGCTTGTGAAGTTGCTAAAGGTAGCGCTTTTCAACATGATCGTGGCCTTCGATGCGTGCCTGATGCCATTTGTACGAAAGTTCAGTGCTTTAGCAACCTTTAAGTGTCGCGTATCGGTCGGCTTGAACTCGCCTCTCCCACTGGAGGCCCGCTTACTGCGAAGCAATTGGAGACGACAGATGCCCCTTCAGGCTCGACGTCTGGCCTATGCTGTGGGCGAGCCTTCGCGGCTCCTGGCTTGGAGATCCGCTCAGCGCTGGTCAGTCCCCTCGCTGTGGCGCTCTCATGTGGCCGCATTGGCGGCCTGAGCCGAGAAGGGCCACCGGCGGCAATGGGCCGTGCATGTCGCCTTCACCTATCTCCTCGGCCTCAGCAGCGCCCTGTACCCGCCCTGCACCATGTTCCGCGCGTCGCGCAGCAGGGCCATGACCGCGTAGCGTTGGGAGGCGCTTTGCCATTCGTCACGGGTCATCGGTGGCAAGCGGTACAGGATCTGGGCGATTTCGCGATGGGTGGCTCCGGTTTCGCGCCCGTCATAGGCGCGCAGCATCAGTTGGGCGCGGCGCAGGCGCTGGTGGGTCAGGCGGCTGTCGGGGGGAATTTTCCGGCCATGCATCCGGGCGAGCAGGCGATACACCGCCTCGAGCCGCGCGAAGCCGTCCGCGTCGAGGGGGATAAGGGCGGCATCCGTAACGCCTTCCGGCCCGGCGCGCAGCAGTTGCAGCCGGTGCGCCCCGCCGGGCTCAAGGAGCAGATGGGTCCCGTCGCGGGCGGGGGTTTGCATCGTTCGGGGCAGGTTCGGGGAAGTGGAAGTCGCGCTGATACCGGCTGGTGCCGGGTGCAGGATCACCACCGCAGGATCCGCGCAGGGCTGCCAGAACGCGCGCGCTTGTGGGGCCGGAAGTGCCGGGTCCGCCGCGAAATCGCAACCCCCAGGGTTCGAGAAGCGCCGCCGCGCGCGCAGTGTCAGCGCCGGCCCGGACCAGTGCCGCATAGTCCTTCGCATATCTCTTGTTGCGGCGCAGCCATTCCCAGGCGAGGTCAGACGCGGTCAGATCGTGGACGTAGTCATACCCAGCCGAGGACAGCCAGCCGGTGGGTTCCGACGGCATTGCAAACGGCCTTCAACTCAACATTCGTGATCGAATGGGTTTACCCGCTGCGATTGTGTCGCGGGAGTCCCGCTCGCGCAGATCGGCAGGATTCGGCGCAAGTCAGGGTTTCTGTTGATTCTGACCCTGTCGGAGAAGCTCGCGATAGCCGTGTTCGGTCATCCAGCGGGCACGGGCAAGGTGACTATCATGGATGCGCTTGCAGCGCTCGGGATCGACCGACGGATCGAGGTTGAAGAGGACCTCGACCACCTCGCGCCAGTCGGCACCGACATCGGCCGCATCGAAGATCCGCATATAGAGGACCATATGCGTTCGGTCGTATTCGGTGATGGTCGGGCTCTCGGGTGGCACCTCGCGCCAGGTCGTTTCGGCTTTGGCCATGCTTATCGAGGGTCGGTTGCGGCCCCCCTCCTTGTTGATCTTGTCTCGCCAGTACGGCCGGGCAATCGTCACGCTTTACTGCGAGGTTTTGTCTTCTTCTTCAATCTCTCTGAGCAGAACGCCGACGCCTTTCGAGCCCCAGATGAACTCGATCCCTGCTGCTCGAAGCGCCCGATGCACCCGATCCTGCGTGCTCTCATGCGTCCTCACGCCACTCTGGGACTCGAGGCGCTTGAGCGCAGTCAATGCTACACAGGCCTTATCTGCGAGCGTCTGTTGCGTCCAACCCAGAAGCACGCGTGCGGCCCGGATTTGTCGGGCGGTGATCATGCATGATCACCTCCCATCCGGCCTGCCACTCACGCCAGAACT
>JAFIEE010000169.1 GCA_020832705.1 Paracoccaceae bacterium | reverse complement strand
GCCGCCCCCCGCGGCCGAACCGCAGCAGCCCGCCGCGCCCCCCGAGCCCGCCGCCGGGGCCGAGATCGTCGATCTGGCCCAAAGTCGCGCGGACAAGCAGGCCGAGGCCGCCGCGGCCGAACCGCCCGAAGCCGCCGTCTCCGAGCCCGCTCCGGCGGTCGAAGGCCCCTCGGCGCCCGGAGCCTTTGCCCGGCGCGGCATCGTCCCGGCCGGGCAACCGCTGCCCCCGCAGCCCTCGGCCAACGAGGTCAGCGCCGAGGCGCTGGCCACCGTGCGCGAAGTGGAAAAGAAGGCCCGCCGCCTGTCGCTGCTGGAACTGACGGAACGGACCTGCAAATGGCCGGTGGGTGACCCCGCGACCGAGGAGTTCTGGTTCTGCGGTCTGCCCACCCAGCCCGGCAAACCCTATTGCGAGGCCCATGTGGCGGTGGCGTTCCAGCCCATGTCGGCGCGGCGCGACCGACGGCGGTAGCAGGTCAGGGCGGGCGCGGGGGGCCTCTGGCGTTGCGCGTGTGGCAGGCGGCAGAAAAGCGTCCCCTCAGCGCCCCGCCCGCCGGCCCCTCCATGACGCTTCGGGGGCGCTGCGCGCGCGGTCGTATCTTCCGCGTTCAGCCCAGCATCTCGAGCCAGACCCAGACCGTCAGCGCACAGAGCGCCGTGCCCAGCAACACGCTGGACGCCGCGACCCGGCGCGCGCGGCCATACATGTTGGCAAAGACATAGGCGTTGACCCCCGGTGCCATGGCCGCCGTGATCACCGCCGAGTTGAACGGCCCCGGATCCAGCGCCAGCCCGCGCCCCATGGCCCAGACGATCGCCGGATGCAGCAGCAGCGACACCGCCACCGCGTAGCCGATGGTGCGCCAGTCGCCATCGGGGCGGTAGCGGTAGAGCACCGCGCCCAGTCCGAACAGCGCCGCCGGGATCGCCGCGCGTGCCATCAGCTCCAGCGCCTCGTTCAGCACCTGCGGCAGCGGTATCCCGCCAAGATTGACCACGAACCCCAGCCCGATGCCGATGACCAGCGCATTGCGGAACATCGCCGTCAGCGTCCGCCGCGCGGTTGCCGCCATCCCCACGCCACGGTTGCGCACCACCTCCATGGCCGTGATCCCGACCGCGTAGCAGATCGGCGAATGCAGGGCGATGATGGCATAGTTCGGCGCCAGCGCGTCCGCGCCATAAGCGCGTTCGGTGATCGGCAGCCCCAGCAGCAGGGAGTTGGAGAACAGGCAGATGAAGCCGATGGCGATGCTGTCCTCCCAGTCGCGGCGGAACAGCAACCGCGCGCCGATGACCCCGGCGGCGAACCCGGCCAGCGCGCCGGTGTAGAAACTGACCAGCAGGCGCCAGTCGAAATCCTGGCCCAGGTCCAGCCGCGCGATGGCCACGAACAGCAGGCAGGGAATGGCGAAATTCTGGGTGAACAGCATGAGGCCGTCCACGTGTTCATCGCGGATCAGGTCACGCCAGCGCACCACATAGCCAAACCCGATGACCAGGAACACCGGCAGGATGACGGATACCAGCGCCTGCATCGCGCCCTAGTCCGGAAAGCGCAGCACCATGCCGTCATGGGCGGGCACCACGTTGTCGGGGGTCTCGCTGTGCACCGTGGCGTAATCCAGGTCCACATGCATGTTGGTCAGCACCGCGCGGGCGGGCCGGGCGCGGGCGATCCAGCCCAGTGTCATGTCCAGATGCGCATGTGTGGGGTGCGGGCGGCGGCGCAGGGCATCGACGATCCAGCACTCCAGCCCCATCAGCGCGGGCCATGTCGCCTCGGGGATCGCCACCGCATCGGGGACATAGGCCGCCGGCCCGATCCGGAATCCCAGCGCGTCGATGGTGCCATGATTCACCGGCAGCGGCTGGAAGCGGATATCGCCGCCCTTGCCGCCCACCGTCACCGCGCCCGCGATGGTGTTCATGTCCAGGATCGGCGGGTAGGGCGATCCCTTGGGCTGGACGAAGGCATAGCCGAAACGGGCAAAGAGCGCTTCCTGCGTCGGCCCGTCGGCCCAGACCGGCAGGCGCCTGCCGGTGTTGAAGACGATCATGCGCAGATCGTCGATTCCGTGGACATGATCGGCGTGGGAATGGGTATAGATCACCGCATCGAGCTCCCCCACGCCCGCGCCCAGCAGTTGCGCGCGCATATCGGGCGAAGTGTCGATCAGCACCCGCGTGGTGCCGAAATCCGTGACCCGCTCGACCAGAAGCGAACAGCGTTTGCGGATGTTGCGCGGCTCCTCGGGGTCGCAGTTCCCCCAGATACCACCCAGCCGCGGCACCCCGCCCGAGGACCCGCAGCCCAGGATCGTCAGGCGCAACTCGGCGCTCATGCGGCGGCCCTTGTGAACAGCCGGTCGAAGTTCGCAGAGGTGATCCGCGCGAATTCGGCGTAGTCCAGACCGAAAAGCCCGGCCCCCACCTGCGCGGTGTGCACGGTAAAGGCGGGCTCGTTGCGCTTGCCCCGATGGGGCGGCGGGGCCAGATAGGGCGCGTCGGTTTCCAGCAGGATGCGCTCGACCGGGGCGGCCGCGAAGATCGCGCGCAGCGCGTCGCTGCGCGGAAAGGCAGCGATGCCGGACATGGACAGGTAGAAGCCCAGGTCCAGCGCCACCCGCGCCAGCGCGGCGCCGGAACTGTAGCAGTGCATGACGCAGCCGAAGGCGCCGTTGCCGTGTTCCTCGGTCAGGATGCGGGCCATGTCGTCGTCGGCATCGCGGGCGTGGATGATGAGCGGCAGGCCGCTTTCGCGTGCCGCCGCGCAATGGATCCGCAGGCTGTCGCGCTGCACGGCCGCGCTTTCGGCCGTGTAATGATAGTCCAGCCCGCTTTCGCCGATGCCGACGCATTTCGGGTGCGCCGCCACCGCCAGCAGGTCATCGACGCTGACCATGGGTTCATCGGCCACGCTCATCGGGTGCGTTCCGGCGGCGAAGAACACGCCGTCATGCGCTTCGGCAATGGCGCGGACCTGCGGCAGTGCGCGCAGCTTCGTGCAGATCGTCACCATCCGCGTGACCCCGGCGGCGCGCGCGCGGTCGATCACCTGCGGCAGGTCCTCGGCCAGTTGCGGAAAATCCAGATGGCAATGGCTGTCGACGATGGCAGGCGGCGTGTCAGCGGGCATGGGAAGGCGGTTCCGGGGCTTGGGTCAGGCGCTCTGGCGCAGGATGCCCCGCGCCACGGCCTCGATCTTCAGTCCCGTATCCAGCACCAGCCCGGCGGGGTCAAGGTTCAGTGCCCGGCCCTGCCGCACCCGGGGCAGCAGCGTGGCGGCGGCCTCGGCCCAGGCGCGGGCGGCATGGGTATCGGGGGCAAGGCGGGCAAGGGTCTCGGCCTCGCCGGTTGCGGCCTCGGGGGCGGGCGGGCCGGTGACGCCGGTGCGGGCCAGTCGCACCAGCCACAGTTCGAGCAGCCGCGCCAGCAGTTCGAACCGCCCGTCGCCATCGCGCCCGGCATTGTCGCGCGCCAGTTTCAGCAGTCGCGCGCGGTCGATGCGCGGGGCCGCGCCCAGCACCGCGTTCAGTTCGGCGTATAGCGCCACGCCGTCCTCGGCCATCAGCCGCACCGCCGCGCCGACCGAGCCGCCCGACAGCGCCGCCACCGCCGCGGCATCCCGGCCCGGATCGAACCCGGCCTGCGCCAGCGCCCCGGCCATGTCCGCCGGGTCCAGGGGCGCGAGCGGCAGCATCCGGCAGCGCGAGCGGATGGTGGGCAGGAGCGCCGAAGGACGGTGCGCCACCAGCAAGAGCAGCGCCCGCGCGGGCGGTTCTTCCAGCGCTTTCAGAAGGGCGTTGGCGGCGTTCACATTCATTTCGTCGGCGGCATCGACAATCACCACGCGCCAGCCGCCCTCGGTCGCGTGCGTGCCGAAGAAGCGGTGCAGGCGGCGGGTTTCATCGACGGTGATGACCGCGCGCAGGCGCTTGCGCTTCGGGTCGTAGCCGCGCCGGATCACCAGCAGCCCCGGATGCGCCCCGGCGGCGACCAGCGCATGCGCCGGGTCGGTCGCGGGCACGTCAAGCGTGGTCGGCGGGTCCGGGGCGAACATGCCCCCCACGGTGTGCGGGTCGCCGCCCGGTTGCGCCAGCAGGAACCGCGCGATGCGCCAGGCCAGCGTCGCCTTGCCCACCCCGTTCGGCCCGGCGATCAGCCAGCCGTGATGCAGGCGGCCTGCGTTGTATGCATCCAGAAACGCCGCCTCGGCCGCGTCATGGCCGAACAGCCGCGCCGCGTCGCGCGGGTGCGGCGCGCCCTCGGTGCGGTCGGGCTCGGGCAGGGCGGCGGCGTCACTCACGGACGCACCTTGCCCGCCAGCGCGCGTTCCACCACCGCCAGCACCTCGGCGCCCAGCACATCGACGGGGCGGTTGCCGTCCAGCACCCGGCAGCGCTGCGGATAGTCCCGCGCCAGGTCCAGGAACCCGGTGCGCAGCCGCTGCGCGAAGCCCGGGCCGAAGCGTTCGAACCGGTCCTCGGCCCCGCCGCGGGCCAGGCCACGGCGCAGCGCCAGTTCCGGGTCGGCATCCAGGATCAGCGTCAGATGCGGTTCCAGCCCGATCATCAGCCGGTGCACCTGATCGACCAGCCCGCGCAACTGCGCCCGCACCGCGCCCTGATAGACGCGGGTCGAATCGGCGAACCGGTCGCAGATCACCACCTTTCCGGCATCGAGCGCCGGCAGGATGGTGCGCTCCAGATGGTCGCGCCTTGCGGCGTTGAACAGCAGGATTTCGGTTTCCGGCGACCAGCGCGCGCCGTCGCCTTCGACCAGCAGTCGGCGGATCTGTTCGGCGCCCGGCGCGCCGCCGGGTTCGCGCGTCAGCACCACCTCGCGCCCGCGCCCGCGCAGCGCCTCGGCCAGCAGCCGCGCCTGCGTGGACTTGCCCGAACCGTCGATGCCCTCGAAGCTCAGGAACAGCCCGCGCCCGCCGGTGGGGTCGGAATGGGCCCAGTCGCTCACTGCGTTGCCACGGGGTCGCCCGCCTGGCCGCGCCGCAGGTCCCGGATCAACACGTTTGCAGCGGCCTCCACCCGGGTCAGGAACCCGCCTTCGGGGACGGCGGCGCCGGCGATCAGGGGCACGCGCCGGTCGTCCATCTCGGGCACGCGCACCACCAGTTCGCCGACCTGCTGCCCGGCCTGGACCGGTGCGGGCACCGGCGCGTCGAACACGGCTTCGGCGCTGATGTCGCGCTGCGCGATGGCCGGAATCAGGATACGCAGGTCCTCGGCCAGCGTCAGCGGCACCTTGTCGGTGGTGCCCATCCAGACCGGGGCCTCGGCCAGGGTGCTCCCGGCGCGCGCCACGGTGGCCTCGGTGAACTGCCGGAACGCCCAGTTGATGATGCGCTCGGCTTCCTCGGCGCGCTCGCGCTCGCTGTCCAGCCCCGCAAACGCGAAGATGATGCGCCGGTCGCCCTGCTGCGCCGACCCGGTCAGGCTGTAGCCGGCTTCCGAGGTGAAGCCGGTCTTGAGCCCGTCAAGCCCCACGCCCGCGCCCAGCAGCGGCACGCGGTTGGACTGGGTGATGTTGTTCCAGGTGAATTCGCGCTCTGCCAGATAGGGGTAATACTGCGGGAATTCGGTGATGATATGTTCGGCAAGGATCGCCAGATCGCGCATGGACATGCGATGGTCCGGGTGCGGCCAGCCCGAGGAATTGGCGATGGTGGTGTTCTCCATGCCCAGATCGCGCGCCCGCCGCGTGGCCATGGTGGCGAAGGCTTCTTCGGTGCCTGCCAGCCCCTCGGCCACCGCCACGGTGGCATCATTGCCCGACAGCACGGTGATGCCGCGGATCAGGTCTTCGGCGGTGGGGCGGTGGCGGGTTTCCAGAAACATGCGCGAGCCGCCCATCCGGTGCGCACGTTCGGACACGGTAAAGGGCGTGTCCAGCGACATCCGCCCGTCGTCGATCGCCTCGAACAGCATGGTCAGCGTCATCAGCTTGGACATCGAGGCCGGCGGCAGCGGCTCGTCGGAGTTCTTGTCCAGCAGCACCGTGCCCGAATTCAGATCGATGACATAGGCCGCCGTGGCGCGGGTCTCGAACCCCGTCTGCGCCCGCGCGTCGGAGCCACAAAGCGAAAACGCGACCAGCAGCCCCGCCACAAACCCGATGATCAAGCGATACATATGCCCCTTGCCCCTGTCTGATGTCCCATCTCTGATTGCCCAGGTCTGACGGCGCCCTCCGCGGGCGCCGGAACCTGCCCTCCGGAGCGCCCGCCGGAGCGCCCGCCGGAACGCCGCCCACCGTGCCGGTCAGCGGGCCACCGCATAAGCATCAGTAAAGCCCAGTTCCCGCACCCTCGCAAGCATTCGGTCGCGCTCGGCGGTGGTGGCGGCGGGGCCGACCGTGACGCGCCAGAACCGGTTGTCGGCGCTCTGTCCTGCGATACTGCGCGCGTCCAGCCCGGCCTCGCGCGCCATCCGCACGGCGCGCTGGGCGTTCTCCTCGACGCTGAAGATGCCAAGCTGGATGAACCCCCGGTCGATCGCCGCGGTGGCCGGGGCGGCAGCGGCAGCGGGCGGGGGCGCGGGTGTGGGCGCGGCGGCGGGATCGTCGCCCAGCGGCGCCTCGGATACCTCGGGTGTTGGCGCGCTGCGGCGCCCGAAGGGCCAGAACCGGCGGCGCTCTTCCTGCGGCGGGGCGGTGCGGGCCTCTTCTTCGGTTGCGGGGTGCGCGCCTTCTTGCGTGGCTGCGTCGTCGGCATCGGTCGCGCGCACGGCCGCCATCGCCTCGGCGGCGAGGGTGGCATCTTCTTCCGCGGCAGGGGCGGCATCCGTCGCTTCGGTTGCGGGGGGCGCGACGGACACTTCCTGCGTGCGCAGCGCGGTCACGCGCAGGTCCACCGGGCTGCCCGCAAGCATACCCAGCGCCGAGGCTGCATCGGACGAAACCTGAAACGCCGGGCCGGGGTTCTGGCGTTCGCGGCGAAACAGCGCGCCGACAACTTCCTTGCCGCTCTGGGGGTTGCGGATGATCACCCGCTCGGGATCGTCCACATCCGGATGCGCGACCCAGACCCCGCCCAGCGAGGGCCGCCCGTCCCAGAGCGCGCGGTCGGCACGCGAAAAGACCTCGGGCGCCTCGACATCGCGCTCCACTGCCGCGCCCGCCACCGCCCGTGTTGCCCGCGGTTCGCCGCCGTCCCCGGCACCGTTGCCATCGGCGCAGGCTGCAAGAGCCAATGCCAGAAGCGCCCCGGCCACATGCCTGCCAATCTGCGTCTTGTTCATACCGCTCGCACCCTTCGCCCCGCCGTCCGCTCTGTGGCGGCATGCTGACACGGAACTTGCCTGACCCCGGGCCGGGCGCCCGCGGTGCCCGCAGTGTAACCGCTGCATCGCCGCAGGAAAAGAAGCGTTTCGCGCGCATGCGCACCCCGGGAGGCAACATGCGCGTGATCGCGGCCGGTGGGGGGGGGGGGGGGGGGGGGGGGGGGGGGGGGGGGGGGGGGGGGGGGGGG
>JAFIEE010000168.1 GCA_020832705.1 Paracoccaceae bacterium | reverse complement strand
ACCGAAGCCCCCCCCCCCCCCGGACCCGATAACCCCCCCCGGGGGGTGGGGGGGGGTGGGGGGGGCCACGCCCCGGGGGCGCTTCTTTCTGCCCGGTTTCAGGGTCTAACGCGCCGTCCCGCGCACAAATGCCAGCAACTGCCGGGTGGAGCCGTCCTGGCCCGCGTCGCTCGCCGTTCCGTCCAGCATCGGCCCCAGCGCCTGCGCCAGTTCCTTGCCCAGTTCCACCCCCCATTGGTCAAAGGAATTGAGCCCCAGGATCACCCCCTCCACGAACACCCGGTGTTCATAAAGCGCGATGATCTGGCCCAGGACAAAAGGCGTCAGCTTCGCATAGGCCAGCGTCGTCGAGGGCCGGTTGCCCGGAAACACCCGGTGCCGCGCCTGCCGCTCCAACTCTGCCCCCGTCAGCCCTTTCGCCGCCATCAGCGCCCGCGCCTCCTCCAGCGACCGCCCGCGCATCAGCGCCTCGGACTGCGCCAGGCAGTTGGCGGCCAGAAGCCGGTGCTGATGCGCAAGCTCCGGTTCGTGCCCCTCGGCGGCAAGCAGGAATTCGCACGGGACCACCCGCGTGCCCTGATGGATCAACTGGAAGAAAGCGTGCTGACCGTTGGTCCCGGGCTCGCCCCAGACCACGGGGCCGGAATGGCGCGGCAGGTCGCTGCCGTCCAGCGCCACGCGCTTGCCGTTCGATTCCATCTCCAGTTGCTGCAGATAGGCCGGAAGCCGCGCCAGCCGCTGGTCATAGGGCAGCACCGCGCGGGTGGCATGACCGCAGATCTGGTTGTGCCAGATGCCCACCAGCGCCAGCATCACCGGCATGTTCTGCGCCAGCGGCGCGATGCGGAAATGCGCGTCCATTGCCCGCGCGCCGGCCAGGAACTCGTCGAAGCGCTCGGCCCCGACGGCGATCATCAGCGAAAGCCCGATCGGCCCCCACAGGCTGTAGCGCCCGCCGACCCAGTCGGCGAAGCCGAACACCCGTTCGGGAGCGATGCCAAAGTCCGCCGTGCGCGCCTGCGCCGTCGAGACAGCGGCGAACTGCGCGCCGGGCTCCGTGACGCGCGCCGCCATCCAGGCGCGGACGGTTTCGGCGTTGGTCATCGTCTCGATGGTGGTAAACGTCTTGGAGGCCACGATCACCAGCGTCGTTTCCGGGTTCAGACCCCTGAGCACGTCATGCACATGCGCCCCGTCCACGTTCGAGACATAATGCACCCTTGGCCCGTCGTGATATGGCGCCAGCGCCAGTGTGGCCATCGCCGGGCCCAGATCGGAGCCACCGATGCCGATATTGACCACATCGGTGATCCGCCCCCCCTGCCCCGTGAAACGCCCGGTGCGCACATCCTTGGCAAAGGCCACGGCGCGGGCGCGGGTGGCGCGCACCTCGGGCATCACGTCCTCGCCGTCCACGGTGATCCGGGCATCATCGCCCGCGCGCAGGGCGGTGTGCAGCACCGCGCGGTCCTCGGTCTCGTTGATGCGCGCGCCGGTGAACATGGCGTCGCGCCGGGCGTTCACATCCGCGTCTTCAGCCAGCGCCAGCAGGGCGGCGCGGATGGCATCGTCAATCCCGGTCTTGGCATAGTCGAACAGCAGCCCGTCCACCCGAAGCGAAAACGCATCCGCCCGGTCGGGCCGGTCGAACAGGTCGATGATCGGCCGGTCCTGCGTCTGTGCGTGCAGGGCGTCCAGCTTGGTCCAGGCATCCATCTTTCTGCCTCCTCGGTTGTGTGTTGGGCAATGTTAGCGCAAACAGGGCCTGTTTCGCCGCATTTGCGCACGGAGTGCAAGCCGGAAGTCAGGACACAGGCAAAGCGGCGCGCTGCAGTTTCACCGGTTCGGTCCGCGCCAGCCGCAGCACATGCGCCATATAGGGGCGGGCGGCATCCTCGGTCCGGACGGCGGCATAGAGCCGCCGGGTCAACCCCTGGGCGGTCAGCGGCTTGGTCACGTAATCGGCGTGATAGCGCACCTCGCGCAGCACCCAGTCCGGCAACACCGCCACGCCGCGGTTGGACGCCACCAGCAGCAGGATCACCGCCGTCAGCTCCACCTGCCGGATGGCGCGCGGCTCCACCTTGGCAGGCGTCAGAAGCTGGGTGAAAACATCCAGCCGCGTGCGTTCCACCGGATAGGTTATCAGCGTCTGGTCGCGGAAATCCGCGGCCTCGATACAGGGTTTTTCTGCCAGCGGGTGCGCGCGGGCCGCCACGAACACGGGTTCGTAGTCGAAGAGCGGCAGGAAATCGACGCCGGGCAGGTCCTCGGGGTCGGACGAGATCACCAGATCCACCTCCTCGCGCCGCAGGGCGGGCAGCGCGTCGAAGGCAAGCCCGGGGCGAATGTCCACATCGACCTCGGGCCAGGCGCGGCGGAACGCTTCCAGCACCGGAAACAGCCAGTCGAAACAGGCGTGGCATTCGATGGCGATGTGCAGCCGCCCGGCATTGCCGCGCCGCAGCCCGGCGAATTCCTCCTCCAGCGCGGCGACCCGGGGCAGGATATCCTCGGCGGCGCGCAGCATCTTGTGGCCCGCCGCCGACAGCTTCAGCGGTTTGGAACGGCGCACGAACAGTTCGACCCCGGCCTGTTCCTCCAGCCCCTTGACCTGATGGCTCAGCGCCGACTGGGTCATGTTCAGAAGCTCGGCGGCGCGGGCCAGACCCCCCGCCTGATGAATGGCGCGGATGGTGCGCAGATGGCGGAATTCGATGTGCATTATGCGGCGCGCTTCATATTGATGTTGAGGATAATGAATTTGTCTCACATCCGGGGGCGTGCGACAAGGCATTGCATCCTGATGGAGTGATCTCATGCCGCAGCCCCGCGTTTCCTTCGAATTCTTCCCGCCCAGGTCGCTGGAAGCCAGCTTCCGGTTGTGGGACACGGTGCGCATGCTGGCGCCGCTGGGGCCGGAGTTCGTGTCCGTCACCTATGGCGCGGGCGGCACCACGCGGCAACTGACCCATGAGGCGGTGACCACCATCGGGCGGGAGTTCGGCCTGAACGTGGCCGCGCACCTCACCTGCGTCGATGCCACCCGCTCCGAAACCATGGCGATCGCCGAAACCTATGCGAAAGCCGGGGTGCGCGAGATCGTCGCCCTGCGCGGCGACCCGCCGAAAGCGGCCGGGCGCTTCACCCCGCACCCCGAAGGATTTGCCGATTCGGTCGCGCTGGTCGAGGCGCTGGCCGCAACCGGGGATTTCCACCTGCGCGTCGGCGCCTATCCCGAACCGCACCCCGAGGCCACCGACAGCGCCGCCGACGTGGCCTGGCTGAAGCGCAAGTTCGAGGCCGGCGCCGACAGCGCCGTCACGCAGTTCTTCTTCGAGGCAGACACCTTCCTGCGCTTCCGCGATGCCTGCGCGAAGGCGGGAATCGACAGGCCGGTGATTCCGGGGATCGTGCCGATCGAGAACTGGGCCGGCATCCGGCGCTTTGCTGCCGCCTGCGGGGCAAGCGTGCCGGGCTGGCTGGACGACGCGTTCGACAAGGCAATCCGCGACGGGCGCGCGGAACTGCTGGCAACCGCACTGTGCACGGAACTGTGCGACCGGCTGCTGGCCGAGGGTGTGGAGCATCTGCACTTCTATACGCTCAACCGCGCGCATCTGACCCGCGATGTGTGTCACGCACTGGGCGTTGTCCCGCAGGTGACGCTGGAAAACGTGGCCTGAACCAGCGCCTGCCGGATCGAGCGCGCCATTCGGCGCGCACCCCTTCTGGCACTGCGCTGACGCTCCGTGCGGTTGGGCCCCGGTCGCAGCCGCGCGGCGGGACTCACCCGCCAAGCGCCGCGCCGCCCATGTCCAGGAACTTGCGCCGCCGCTCGGCGACAAGCGTTGCGGCGTTCTTGCCCGACAACCCGGCCAGCATCGCCTTGATCGCCGCGCCCACGGCCTTGATGGTCACCTCGCGCCCGCGCTGGGCACCGCCGAGCGGTTCCGGGATGATCCGGTCGATCACGCCCAGCCTGTGCAGGTCCTGCGCGGTCAGGCGCAGCGCCTCCGCGGCCTCGCGCATCTTTTCCGAATCCTTCCACAGGATCGAGGCGCAGCCCTCGGGCGAAATCACCGAATAGACCGAATGCTCCAGCATCGCCACGCGGTTCGCGGTCGCCAGCGCCACCGCGCCGCCGGAGCCGCCCTCGCCGATCACCACCGACACCAGCGGCACGCCGATATCCAGACATTTCTGCGTGCAACGCGCGATGGCCTCGGCCTGGCCGCGCTCCTCGGCGCCTTTGCCGGGATAGGCGCCGGGCGTGTCCACCAGCGTGATCACCGGCAGCCCGAAACGCTGCGCCATGTCCATCAGCCGCACCGCCTTGCGGTAACCTTCGGGGCGCGCCATACCGAAGTTGCGCGCCAGCCGCGACTGGGTGTCGTTGCCCTTTTCCTGTCCGATCACCATCACCGGCCGGTCATCAAGCCGCGCCAGCCCGCCCATGATCGCGGCATCGTCGGCAAAATTCCGGTCCCCCGCCAGCGGCGTGTATTCGGTGAAAAGCGCGTCGATATAGTCCTTGCAGTTGGGCCGGTCCGGGTGCCGCGCCACCTGGCACTTCCGCCACGGCGTCAGCCCCTTGTAGAGGTCGCGCAACAGCTTCTCGGCCTTCTGGTCGAGCGCCGCGGCCTCATGCGCCACGTCCATTTCCGGGTTGGCGCGTGCCATCGCGCGCAGTTCCGCCGCCTTGCCCTCGATCTCGGCCAGCGGCTTTTCGAATTCCAGATAGTTCATGAAGCCCCCGGGCCTGTTAAGCCCGGGTTATATGCCCCTGCGCGGGGCCGATTGCAACGCGGATCAGCCGGTATGGAACAGGGTGTTGAACAGCTTCGGATCCATGCTCTCGGCGGCGAAGGTCGGCCCTTCGGTCAGCACGCTCACGGCATCATGACTGTGCAGGCTTTCCTGATGGCTGGCGATGACCCGGAAGTCCCCGACCCGCGGATCGCCCAGCAACTGCTGGCAGAAGGACCGCGCGGCATCCTCGACGAAGATCGGGTTGGCGGCGTTCAACTCGGCAAAGGCCTGCTCGTCCTCGCGCTTGACCATGACCTGGGTCTCGGTCGGCACGGCGGCCCGGCACAGTCCGATCAGGTCCTCGAACCACAGGCACTTGCCCGGCAGTGCCTCGACCGACACGCGCGCCACCGAGCGCTGCGAATGCGGCGTCGCCAACTGGCCGCGCGTCATGCGGGCATGCTCGCTCAGTTCCAGCGAACAGGGGCAGGTCGAGGAATAGACATAGTCCAGATGCATGAACCGCCGCCGCACCCCGTTGCGGTCCACCAGTTCCAGCGCGATGTCGTAATACTGATACCCTTCCAGCCCGGAGCGCAGGCTGCGCACCTTCATGGGAAAGGAAAAGCGCATCTGGATCCGCGCATCGAAGCTTTCCAGATCGGACTTGTAGTCATCGAGCGCGGCCTCGATCACGCCGAAGCTGAAGGTGCGCTCGGCATGACCATAGAAGGTGCGCATGATGCGCGACATGTTGATGCCCTTCTTGCCGGCATCCAGGCTGACGGTGCCGGTCACGCTGGTTTCCAGCGTCAGGTCGCCATTGTCGCGGGTGTGGAACCGGATCGGCAGGCGGAAGTTGGAGATGCCCACATGCTGGATCGGCGCACGCGCGCCGACGATCAGGCTGGACGGGCCATTCTGCAGGTCCGGCAGATCGGCGCGATACGCGTCATCGGCCCGAAACCCCTCGGGATAGGCGCGCGACAGCAGCGGATAGTCCGCGGGCGGCGCATCGGGCAGCAGCCGCGCAACCGAAGGCTCCAGCGCCGCGATCTCGGCATCCTGCGCCTTGGCCGCCCAGCGCCGCAAGACATCGAGCGCCGCCGCAGCCTCGTCGCGGCTGGGCGGAAGGTCGATCTCGGGGGTGTGCATGTTCATCGGGCCAGGCCCCTCTGTTTCTCGGTCCACGGAAGGATAGGCGCTTTTTCCGCGCGATCCACCCTGCGCGGCGGGAAATTTTCAGGCGGCTTGCAGCGCCGCACGCAGATCCGCGATCAGATCATCGCAATCCTCCAGCCCGACGCTGAACCGGATCAGCCCGGGCGTGATGCCCAGATGCGCCTTCTCCGCCTCCGGAAGGCGCTGGTGTGTGGTGGTCGCGGGATGCGTGGCAATGCTGCGCGCATCGCCAAGGTTGTTCGAGATCACGGCAATGCGCAGCGCGTCCAGCGCCCGGAACGCGGCCGCCTTGCCGCCGCGCAGGTCCAGGGCCAGCACGGTGCCGAACCCGTCCATCTGCGCGCGCGCGACCGCGTGCTGCGGATGATCCGGCAACCCGGGATAAAGCACGCGCGCCAACGCCGGATGCCCGGCCAGCGCCTCGGCGATTCGCTGCGCGCTCTCGGCCTGCGCGCGCACGCGCAGGTCCAGCGTGGTCATCCCGTTCAGCATGACCCAGGCGTTGAAAGGGCTCATGGCGCCGCCGGTATGCTTCATGAAGGGCTCGACCGTCTTGCGGATGAAATCGCTCCGCCCGCAGATCACCCCGCCCAGGCATCGCCCCTGCCCGTCGATATGCTTGGTGGCCGAATAGATCACCACATCGGCACCCAGCGCCACCGCGCGGCTGAAGATCGGGGTGACAAAGACATTGTCCACCACCACCAGCGCCCCGGCCTCACGGGCCAGCGCCACAACGGCCGCCAGGTCGATCACCTCCAGCGTGGGGTTCGAGATCGCCTCCAGAAACACCGCCGCCGCCCCACCGCGAAGGGCCGCGCGCCACTGCTCAAGATCGGTGCCGTCGACGAACACCACCTCCACCCCGTAACGGCGCAAGACCTCGTCCAGCACGTAATGACAGGAGCCGAATAGCGCCCGCGCCGCCACCACCCGGTCGCCCGCCCGCAGCAGGGCCATCAACGCGCCCGACACGGCGGCCATCCCGCTGGCGGTGGCAAAGGCATCCTCGGTGCCTTCCAGCGCGGCGATCCGCTCCTCGAACACCGCGACCGTGGGGTTGCCGTAGCGGGCATAGATGAATTCGTCCGGCCCGGCCTGCTCGAAACGCGCCGCGGCGCTGGCGGCATCGGGATACACAAAGCCCTGGGTCAGATACAGCGCCTCGGCCACCTCGCCATACTGGCTGCGCCGCGCGCCCGCATGCACCATCCGGGTGCGCCGTCCCAGGTCCGCAGGGTTGTTGTCCGTCATCATTCCGTCCCCCCGGCGCCCGGGCCGCCGGAGCGCCCGGGAGCATCGCACCAAGCCCGGGAGGTCGCCCCGGCCTCTTTAGCGGTCTGTTTCACGTGGCCCGCAATCCGGCAACAAATCACCACGCTTCATGCGCTACTGCGGCACCGAGGGCAGGTCAACAGCCAACCGCCAGACACATTGCACCGACCGTCGCCCCATTTCCTTGCCGAAAATACTCAAATTCCCCGCCCCGAACCGAACCGCCGCAACCGACACGGCGCCACAGCGCGCGCGCCAGCGCGCGCCCGGCCCAACCCCGGCGGGGGGGGGGGGGGCCCCCCGCGGCGGGGGGGGGGCGGCCCCCCCCCCCC
>JAFIEE010000167.1 GCA_020832705.1 Paracoccaceae bacterium | reverse complement strand
GGCTGGTCTTGCCGCAGAAGGAACAGGTCGTTACCTTGCGGCCGCGGAAACCCCCCCCCCCCCCCCCCCCCCCGCCCGCGCCCCCCCCCCGGCCCCCCCCCCCCCCCCGGCCCCCGCCCCCGGGGGGGGGGGCGCCCCCGCCCCCCCCCCGGCGCCGGGCGGGAGCCTCTCGCGGGCGCCTGCGCCCCCGTCAGGCGCGCGCGCTCCGTCGCCACGGCGCGGGCGGCGCGGACGCTTGCGCTGCGCGCCCTGCGCCATCTGCTGCGGCAGGCACCAAGGGGGCGGCGGGACCCGGGCGACGGAAGCACCAGCGCGGCATCTGCCCCTGGGTCCGGGCGACGCTTGCCGCGCGCCGCGGGCGCCCGGGGGTCTGCTGCGCGCCTTCCCTATGGGGCAGACAGGCACCGCAGGCGGGGGCCATGACATGCCCCCTGCCCGTGGTGCCGTGGCCGGGCGCCACCGGGACAGGCGCCGCGGGCCCGGGCGCCACGGGGACAGGCGGCGCACCGTGCCCCGACCCGTCGTCCCCGCGCCCTTGCCCATCGGGGCGCCCTTGCGTAGCCTGCGCCGCAAGCTTCAACCCCGGAGGACACCATGACCGCGCCCACCCACGGTTTCGATACGTTGCAGATCCACGCCGGCGCCCGGCCCGACCCGGCCACGGGCGCGCGCCAGACCCCGATCTACCAGACCACCGCCTATGTGTTCCGCGATGCCGATCACGCCGCCGCGCTCTTCAACCTGCAGGAGGTCGGCTATATCTATTCGCGCCTGACCAACCCCACTGTGGCCGCGCTGCAGGAGCGCATGGCAGCGCTGGAGGGCGGGGTCGGCGCGGTCTGCTGCTCCTCGGGGCATGCGGCGCAGATCATGGCGCTGTTCCCGCTGATGGGCCCGGGCAGGAACATCGTTGCGTCGAACCGCCTTTACGGCGGAACGGTGACCCAGTTCAGCCAGACCATCCGCCGCTTCGGCTGGTCGGCGAAATTCGTCGATATCGACGACACCGAGGCGCTGGCCGCGGCGATCGATGACGACACCCGCGCGGTCTTCTGCGAATCCATCGCCAACCCCGGCGGGCATATCGCCGACCTCGAGGCCATCGCTGCCGTGACCGATGCCGCGGGCGTGCCGCTGATCGTGGACAACACCACGGCCACGCCGTATCTGTGCCGTCCCATCGAACACGGCGCCACGTTGGTGGTGCATTCGATGACCAAATACCTGACCGGGAACGGCACGGTCACCGGCGGCGCGATCATCGATTCGGGCAAGTTCGACTGGTCGGCCTCGGACAGGTTCCCTTCGCTCTCGGCGCCCGAGCCCGCCTATCACGGGCTGAAGTTCCACGAGACCTTCGGCCCGCTGGCCTTCACCTTCCATTCCATCGCCATCGGGTTGCGCGATCTGGGCATGACGCTGAACCCGCAGGCGGCGCATTACACGATGATGGGGATCGAGACCCTGTCGCTGCGCATGGACCGTCATGTGGCCAATGCGGTCAAGGTGGCGCAATGGCTCGAGAAGGACCCGCGTGTGGCCTATGTCACCTATGCGGGGCTGCCGTCCTCGCCGTCCTATGCGCGCATGGCCAAGTATTGCCCCAAGGGGGCGTCGTCGCTCTTCACCTTCTCGCTCAAGGGCGGGTACGAGGATTGCGTGAAGCTGATCGATTCGGTCGAGATCTTCAGCCATGTCGCGAACCTGGGCGACACGCGCTCGCTGATCATCCATTCGGCCTCGACCACGCACCGGCAACTGACCGAGGAACAGCAGATCGCCGCCGGGGCCGCGCCCGATGTGGTGCGCCTGTCCATCGGCACCGAGGATGCCGACGATCTGATCGCCGATCTGGACCAGGCGCTGACGCGGGCCAGCGGCCCGAAGTGAGCCGCGACCGGGGCCGGGTCGCGGCTGCGACATGCGCGCGCGCAAACGCCGGGTTCAAACTCGGCGAAAAGTCGCTATATCCGAAGGGTGCCGGGAAATGGTGACTCCCGGCGCCCGGCGGCACTGTGCTAGAGGCAAGGCATGAAACCACAGATCGCCATTGGCCTGTCCAGCGCGGGCGTCGAGATGCTGCACCGCGGGCGCGACGGCTGGCGCACGATCAATGCGGTGCCGCTGGACGATCCGGACCTCGCCGGGCGCCTGCGTGCGGCGCGCGAGCGGGGGCAGGAACTGGTCAGGGGGCCGTTCGTCGCCAAGCTGATCATCCCCGAGTCCGAGATCCTCTATCGGACCGTCCACGCCCCTGGTCCTGATGACGCCGCGCGCGAGGCGCAGATCGCGGCCGCCATCGACGGGCTGACCCCCTATGCGATTGACGACCTGGTCTTCGACTGGTGCGGCATTGGTGACGAATTGCAGGTCGCGGTCGTGGCGCGCGAGACCCTGGCCGAGGCCGAAGCCTTCGCCGCCGAGCACGGGCTGGACGCGGCGGCCTTTGTCGCCGCCCCGGACGATGCGCGCTTCATGGGCGAGGTCTATTTCGGCCGCACGAGCATGGCCGCCTGGCTGGTGCCGCCTGACGAAACCATCGAGCGCGACGCCGCGCCGGTGGTGTCGGTGGGTCCAGTACCCGAGGCGGTGCCGCGTCCGACGCTTGGGGGCGGTTCATCTCCCGGGAGCACTGCCGCAAGGGACGGCTCCGGGAGCGGCGCCGCCGCCCCCGTGCCTGGCAAGGAAACCGCCCCGGCACCCAAGGCCGCCGCGCAGCCTGCCCCGCCGCCGCGCGGCGCCGCCGACCCCGCCGATCCGACCGGCGAAGACGTGGCGGCAACCGTGCGCGCCGCAGGCCAGGCCGCAACGGGCACGCCCGCCGCCGCTTCGGCCAGCGTGACCCCACCTAGCGCGCCCGTGCAAGGCGGCCGCAGGTCGGTTGGCTCCGGCGCCCGGAAGCAGGGCCACGCGGGCAGTGGATCGGGGGGTGGCGCCGGACTTGCCGGGGGGCTGGCCAGCGTGTTGCCGTGGTTCGCCAGGGGCAAACCTGGTGCGGCCGCCACCAGCACCGCACGCGCCGCTCTCAAGACCGCCACAGACACCACCGCCCGGGCTGGTGCGATCGGGGCGGGCGTGATCGGGGCGGGCACGTCGTCCGAAGGGGTGACCGGCAACGGCGCCATGCCCGCAACCGGCGCCGCCGGGGCGGCTCCTGGTGCCGGACCTGATGGCGGCACCTCACCAACCGGGGCGGACGCCGCGCCGATTGCGTTTTCATCGCGCCGCCGTCCCGCTTCGGCGCTGGCCGGAGGGTCCGGCCCGGCGGCGACGCCGTCGGACGGAAGCGGCGTGGCGGCGCCTGCACGCATGGGCGCCGGGGCGGAGTCCGGGGCCAAGGCGTCCGGGGCGAAGGCATCCGGGGCGAAGGCGGGCCGCTCCGGCCTGCGGTCGCTGGGCGCGCGGCTGGAGCAGATGCGCGCACGGCTGACCGGTGGCGACCGGCGCCGCGCGGCCACGGGCGCGGCGGCGACCGGCGCCGCGCAAACACGCCCTGACGCGGGCGCGACGGTTTCCGGGACGGCGGGCACGGGCGCTGCCGGGACTGCCACAGGCGGCACCGACGCGCCTTTGGCCGCGGACGCCGCGCGTTCCGATACGCTGAGCACGAAAGCGCGCGCCCTGCTCAAGCGCTCCGGGCGCGACCGCCCGGACGCCGCGCCCACGGGACGCGCTGGCGCCGGCAAGGACAGCGGCAAGGAGAGGAGCGGCGACGCGGGCAAGGGTCCGGGCGCACAAAGAGTGAAGGGCGCGACCGCCACGCTGACGGCGGGCGCGGCCCCGTCGAAACCCGAATCGAAGCCCGAACTCAAGCAGGCCCTCGCGGCGCCCGTGCCGGATCTGACGGCCCGGGGCGGGCGCAAGTCGCTGACCGCCGAAGCCGCCGGAACCGAAGCCGAGAAGCTGACCATTTTCGGCGCGCGGGGCAACCCGCCCGCTGAACGCGGTTTCCTGTCGCGCGGGCTGATGCTGACCGGCGGGCTGGTGCTGTTCCTGATCGCGGTGGCGGTCTGGGCCGTGTATTTCACGTCCAGCCCCGATCCGCAGACCGGCATCCCGGCCCCTGCCGAAACCGGGCCCCCGCCGGTTGCGGCGCTTCCCGGCGCAGAGGCGCCTGCCGATGCCGCCGGGCTGACCGACCCCGAGGCGCTTCCCGCCTTCGACGAACAGGCGCAGATCGACGCGACCATCGCCGGGATAGAGGAAGCGCTGGCAGAGGCCGCCGACCCCGTCGCAGAGCCTGCCGAACCGGTGCCCGCCGAACCCGCGGCCAGCGCCCCCGAAGACAGCGCAGGCCCCGGCCCTGCCCTGGCCGCCGACCCGGCCAGCGATCCGGGCCCGCTGGCCGCGCCATCGGCCGCCACCACGCGCGATGCCTCGGACGCGCTGCGCACCGAAGGGGGCGGTGTCACCGATGCGCCCTTCGCCCTGTCAGGGCTGACCCCGCCCAGCGGTTCGGCGGCGGTCCTGCCCGAACCACCGCCCGCGCCCGCGCCGTTTGGCACCGAACCGGTCCCCGGCGCCGCCAGCAGCCCGGACTTCGAACCACCGCCCGAGGTGATCCAGGGTCGCCCCGCGGCAGTGCCCCCCCCGCGCCCGGCGGGGCTGGCACCACAGGACGATGCGCAGGCGCCGTTGCCCGCCCCGGACGCGCCCGATGCACCGACCGCGCCCGCGACGATGACCGCGCAAGCTGCCGCGCCCGCTGCCCCCGCGCCGGGCGCTGCTGTCGATCCGGCGCCCGAAAGCGCCGACATGGAAATCGCCGCAATAACGGAAGCAGGTGCCGCGCCCGCAGCGCTGACCGAGGCGCAGGCCGCCGCGCAGGGAATCGCACTGTTCACCGAAGCCGACCCCGCGCTGGCGGCGCTGCGCCCGCAGGCCCGGCCGGAAACCGAAGCCACGGCCGTGTCGGCCGCCCCTCCCCCGGCCGAAGATACAGCGGCGGCGGCGCCCGCTGACGCCCCAACCGAAGGCCCCGCCGCAACGGCAGCCATGGCAGCACCTGACCGCGCCTCCCTGACCGGACCGCACAGCGACGCCGAGGCCGCTGCACAGGCGCAGGGGCTGGCCCTGTTCAGCGTTGCCGACCCCGACCTTGCCGCGCTGCGCCCCGAGACCCGGCCCGAAACGGTTCTGGCCGCCGCCGTGGCGCGCGCGACCCCGCCGGAAACGGATCAGGCCGCCGATCAGGCAGCGCGCCAGGCGCCAGTTGCCGCGGCGGGCGCCTCCGACACCGCAACGCCCCCCGCAACCGATGCCGATTCGGCGGTCACCGCCAGTCCGGGCGGGCTGGTGCTGACAGCGCTCCGCCCCGCCGCGCGGCCCGAATCGCTGATCGCGCGTCCTGCCGGGCAAACGACCGCGCCGGAAGCCGACACAGCGGAAGTGACCAGTGACAGCCCCTATGCGGTGGCCCTGTCGCTGCGGCCCAGCCAGCGGCCGCAGGATTTCTCGCGCCGGGTGCAACAGACCATGGCCGCGGTCCAGCAACGCCAGCAGCAGGCGCCCGCCGCGCAGCAACAGGCCGCACCGGTGCAGCAGGCTTCGGCGCCCGCGCGCACGGCCACCCCGCAGATCCCCACATCGGCCTCGGTGGCGCGCGAGGCCACGCAGACCCGCGCCATCAACCTGCGCCAGCTCAACCTGCTGGGCACCTTCGGAACCCGCTCCAACCGCACCGCTCTGGTGCGGTTGTCCAACGGGCGCGTGCAGCAGGTGCGCGTTGGTGACCGGCTGGACCGCGGCCAGGTCACCGCCATCGGCGAAAGCGAACTGACCTATGTGCGCAGCGGCCGGTCGCACCGCCTGCGCGTGGCCGAGCGCGGTTGAGCGCCCCCGCCCTCCCCCCGACCACCCCAACAACAGGCAAGACCGACATGCAGGAACGACAGGTGCACCCGCTGGTGAAATACGGGCTTGAGCTTGGCCCGGTGCTGGCGTTCTTCGTCGCCTATGTTTCGCTGCGCAATGAGCGTTTCACCATCGGCGGCACCGAATACGAAGCCTTCATCCTGGTCACCGCCGCCTTCATCCCGCTGATGATGGTCTGCATGGGAGCGCTGTGGCTGCTGTCGGGGCGGCTGAGCCGGATGCAGGCGGTGACGCTGGTGCTCGTGGTGGTGTTCGGCGGGCTGACCGTCTGGCTCAATGACGAACGCTTCTTCAAGATGAAGCCGACGGTCGTCTATGCGCTCTTTGCCGCCGTTCTCGGGCTGGGGCTGTGGCGCGGCGAATCCTGGCTGCAGGTGGTGATGGAAGGGATGATTCCGCTCCAGCGCGAAGGCTGGATGGTGCTGACCCGGCGGCTGGCGGTGTTCTTCCTTGTCCTGGCGGCCACGAACGAGACAGTCTGGCGGCTGATGTCCACCGATGCCTGGGTGACGTTCCGGACCTTCGTGCTGCCGACGGCCTTTATCGGCTTCTTCATCAGCCAGGCAAAACTGTTCGAGCGCTACAGCATCGACGAACCCGACTGATACCGCCTCCGCCCGGTCAGCGCGCGCAAGCTCTGGCGCAGGGGACGCGAAAGCGCCCCCGGGCCGTGCCCACCCGCCGCCCTGCACGCCGCGAGGGGCGCTGCCCGCGCGGGAGGCCTGGGCCGCGCGCGGGCCTGGGCGCGGGGGGCCTGAGCGCGGGGGCAGTGCCAGCCAAACAGCCATCCGGGCCGATCCGCCGCAACGCGCCGGATAGCTGTTCGGGCCGCCCGAACCGCAAAGCGGCAAGGCCCGTGCCGGTCCAGGCCGCGCGGTCGGCAAGGATCTGCGGCCCCTGCGGCACGCCGGCGCTGCGGTTTCTGCGCTGCGGTTTCTGCGCTGCCGCCTCAGGCCCGCCTCTCACGGTCCCGCCCGTCACGGTCCCGCCCCTCACGGCCGCGCCCGTCATGGTTCCGCCCCTCACGGTCCCGCCCGTCACGGTCCCGCGCGGCGCGCCCGCAGCCGCGCCAGTTCCGCCCCCGCCGCCGAGAACACGCCCGCCAGCGCCGCAAGATCGCGCGCGGCCTCCCCCCCGTCGCTGCCCGGTGCGCCCTTCGCCGCTACCCGCGCCACGGTCAGCATGGGAAACGTGACCAGCGACACCTCCCACAGGTCGAGTTCCAGAAGCCGCCGCCCCCCCGTCGGGTCCGGGGCGGCGCGCAGGGTGCGATAGCCGATGGACAGCCCGTCGAGCGCCCCGGCGGCGATCAGCGCCGCCGCCTCGCGGGCGCGGGTCACATCCGGCAACAGGCGCCCCTTGACGCGCAGCCCGCGCGCATCCTCCACCACCTCGTCCCAGACCCCGATGGGCTGCGTCGGATCGTGCTGCCAGAGCATCCGCACCCGGCCGCCCCCCGCCGCCAACCGCTTGAGCGCCCCGGCATAGGCGCCGGGCAACACCGTGTCGCCGCCACGGTCGCGCCGGTTGAAGAGGCTCGCATACCCCTCGATCCGCGCCCCGTCGGTCAGCGCCAGCCGCGGCCCGGACGCCATGTCCCCGCCGACACAATCCTTGTGTTCCAGTTCGATCTGCCTGTGCATCGTCTCTGTCCTCTTCGCCAGGTTCTTGCGGCCCCCAGTCGCCCTGGCAGCGCCCGCGGGGGGGGGGCGGGGGGGGGGGGGGG
>JAFIEE010000166.1 GCA_020832705.1 Paracoccaceae bacterium | reverse complement strand
GGGGGGGGGCGCGGCGGGGGCGGGGGGTTAATTTTCCCCTCGGTCGCCCCGGCCCGCCCCCCGGGGGCGCGCCCCCGGACCCCGGCGTATTTGGGGCAAGATGAAGTTCAGGCGGGTTCGCGCGTCAGTTCGCGCACATCCGTCAGCCGCCCGGTGATGGCGGCGGCGGCGGCCATGGCGGGGGACATCAGGTGCGTGCGTCCGCCGCGGCCCTGCCGGCCCTCGAAATTGCGGTTCGAGGTGGCGGCGCAGCGCTCGCCCGGGGCCAGCTGGTCGGGATTCATCGCCAGGCACATGGAGCAGCCCGCCAGACGCCATTCGAAACCGGCGTCGATGAAGATCTGCGCCAGCCCCTCTTCCTCGGCCTGGGCGCGGACAAGGCCCGAGCCGGGCACCACCATGGCGCGCTTCACCTTGATCTTCTGGCCGCGCAGGACTTCCGCGGCGGCGCGCAGGTCCTCGATCCGGCCATTGGTGCAGGAGCCGATGAACACGGTGTCAATCTCGATTTCCGCCAGTTTCTGGCCGGGTTTCAGACCCATGTAGTCCAGAGCGCGGCGCGCGGCCTCGACCTTGCCGCCCGAGAAGCTTTCGGGGGTCGGCACTTCGCCGGTGATGGGCAGCACGTCTTCGGGCGAGGTGCCCCAGGTCACCACGGGGGCGATATCCTCGGCGGCGATGGTCACCACCTTGTCCCAATGCGCGCCGTCGTCGGATTTCAGGGTCTTCCACCAGGCGAGCGCGGCCTCCCACTGGGCGCCCTTTGGGGCGTGGGGGCGGCCCTTGATGTAATCAAAGGTCTTTTCATCCGGGGCAATGAGCCCCGCGCGCGCCCCGCCTTCGATGGCCATGTTGCAGACGGTCATGCGCCCTTCCATGCTGAGCGCGCGGATCGCCTCGCCGCAGTATTCGATCACATGGCCGGTGCCGCCGGCGGTGCCGGTGCGCCCGATCACCGTGAGCGTGATGTCCTTGGCGGTCACGCCCGGCGGCAGCTGGCCGGTGATTTCCACCTTCATGTTCTTGCCCTTGCGCTGGATCAGCGTCTGGGTGGCCAGCACATGCTCGACCTCGGAGGTGCCGATCCCGTGCGCCAGGGCGCCAAAGGCACCGTGGGTTGCCGTGTGGCTGTCGCCGCAGACCACGGTCATGCCCGGCAGGGTCCAGCCCTGTTCCGGGCCGACGATATGGACAATCCCCTGGCGAATGTCGTTGACGGGGTAGTAATGCACGCCGAATTCGCGGGCGTTCGTGTCCAGCGCTGCCACCTGGATGCGGCTGTCTTCGGGCATCTGGTCGGGGTTGTCGCGCCCTTCGGTGGTGGGGACGTTGTGATCGGGCACGGCGATGGTCTTTTCCGGGGCGCGCACCTTGCGCCCGCTCATGCGCAGCCCCTCGAAGGCCTGGGGGCTGGTGACTTCATGCACCAGATGGCGGTCGATATAGAGCAGGCAGGTGCCGTCGGTGTCCTGGTGGACGACATGGGCGTCCCAGATCTTGTCATAAAGTGTTTTCGGAGCGGTCATGGCGCGGTCTCTCTCGGTCATTCTTCGGGGGATGGCTTCAGGCGCGCCCGCAGTGGCCCGGGCGACATGCGGCGCGATCAGCGCAGCCGCGCCAGAACCGAACGGTTCTCGCGGCAGAATCGCTGCGGAAGGCGCGCGTGGTCTGTCATGTCGAAGAAGCGCAACATGCCTGCGTGATACGCCTGAATCGGGCACAA
Organism: Paracoccaceae bacterium; assembly: GCA_020832705.1. Lineage (GTDB taxonomy): Bacteria > Pseudomonadota > Alphaproteobacteria > Rhodobacterales > Rhodobacteraceae > Rhabdonatronobacter. The sequence goes on along the minus strand of JAFIEE010000166.1, from coordinate 6,051 downwards.
GGCAACAGGATTGGCGGGGTCGTCCGCCCCGTTCAGTGCGCGCGGGCGCGCATTCCGGCCCTGGCGGCGGGGGGGGGGCGGGCAAGCGGGTGATGGACAGGCGCCGCCGTCCCTGCTACTGGCACCACGCATGAGCACCCGCGCCGCATATCGTCCCCGACGCCGAGGCGTCTGACTTCCGCCCGGGCGCAGACCCGGGGCGCCACGCTGCTCATCTTCCCGCAACCACAAGATTGACTTGCCTGCCGCGCTTTGGCAGGTCTTGCTCTTCCGTCAGAGGATACGTCCATGAAAGATGCAGACTTCCCGCCGATCCTGCCCACATATGCCCGCGCCCCGCTCGCCTTCGCGCGCGGTGAAGGCGTCTGGCTGATCGAGCGTGATGGCCGCCGCTTCCTGGACATGACCTCGGGGATCGGGGTGAACGCACTGGGCCATGCGCATCCGGCGCTGGTGGCGGCGCTCACGGAACAGGCGGGCAAGCTCTGGCACACCTCCAACCTGTTCAACATCCCCGCGCAGGAGGCGCTGGCCACGGCGCTGGTGGACCATACCTTCGCCGACACGGTGTTCTTCACCAACTCGGGCACCGAGGCGCTGGAACTGGCCGTCAAGATGACCCGGCGCCACTGGCACACGGCGGGCGACCCTGCGCGGCAGACCATTCTCGCCTTCGACGGCGCGTTCCACGGCCGCTCCATGGCCGCCATTTCGGCGGCCGGCAGCGCCAAGCTGACCGCGGGATTCGGCCCGCTCCTGCCCGGCTTCCGGCAACTGCCCTTCGGCGATCATGAAACACTCGAGGCCGCGATGGACGAGACCATCGCCGCCGTGATCGTCGAACCGATCCAGGGCGAGGGCGGCATCCGCGCCCTCCCCGATGCCTGCCTCAAGGGCCTGCGCGCCGCCTGCGACCGCACCGGCGCGCTGCTGATCTTCGACGAGGTCCAGTGCGGCATGGGCCGGACCGGGCGGCTCTTTGCCCATGAATGGGCCGGGGTCACGCCGGATATCATGATGGTGGCCAAGGGCATCGGCGGCGGCTTCCCGCTGGGCGCCACGCTGGCGACCGCGCGCGCCGCACGGGCGATGACCGCGGGCACCCACGGCACCACCTATGGCGGCAACCCGCTGGCCTGCGCCGTGGGCGCAAAGGTGATGGAGATCGTCGCCGATCCCGGCTTCCTGGCCGAGGTCGCGCGCAAGGGCGCCGCCCTGCGCCAGAAGCTCGAGGGCCTGGCCGCAGCCCATCCGCAGGTCATCGCCGAAGTCCGCGGCGAGGGCCTGATGGCCGGGCTGAAATGCGCCGTGCCCAATACCGACCTTGTGGCCGCCGCCCGCGACCAGCACCTTCTGGCCGTGCCCGCCGCCGACAACGTGGTGCGCCTGCTGCCGCCCCTGACCATCACCGGGGATGAACTGGCCGAAGCCGTCACCCGCCTCGACCGCGCCTGCACCACCCTCCCCTGATCCTTCATCTTGCCGAAAATACTCCGGGGGTGCGGGGCCTGGCCCCCGCTGACCCGGCCCACCAGAGGCCCCACGCAATGCCGCATTTCCTCGACATCCACACCACCGACGCCCCCGCCCTGCGCGCCATCCTCGATCAGGCCGCGGCGATGAAGACCGCCCGCGATGGTGCCCCGCGCGCCACGCCGGACGCCGAACAGCCGCTGGCGAACCGCATGGTGGCGCTGATCTTCGAAAAACCCTCCACCCGCACGCGGATCAGCTTCGATCTGGGCGTGCGGCAGATGGGCGGGCAGACCATGGTGCTGTCGGGATCGGAACTGCAACTCGGCCATGGCGAGACCATCGCCGACACCGCCCGCGTGCTGTCGCGCTTCGTGGACCTGATCATGATCCGCACCTTCGAGGAATCGGTCCTGCACGAGTTGGCCGAACACGCCAGCGTGCCGGTGATCAACGGACTGACCAACGAAAGCCACCCCTGCCAGATCATGGCCGATGTGATGACATTCGAGGAACACCGCGGCCCCATCGCCGGGCGCAAGGTCGTCTGGTCCGGGGACGGCAACAACGTCTGTGCCTCCTTCCTGCACGCGGCCGGGCAACTGGGCTTCGACTTCACCTTTACCGGACCCGAGGCACTGGACCCGGACCCGGCGGCGGTGGCCTTTGCCCGCGCGCAGGGCAGCACGGTCGAGATCACCCGCGACCCGTTCGAAGCGGTCGCGGGCGCCGATCTGGTGGTCACCGACACCTGGGTCAGCATGCATGACAGCCAGTCCACCCGCGAGCGTCGCCACAACCAGCTGCGCGGCTATCAGGTCAATGACGCGCTGATGGCCGCCGCCGGACCGGACGCGCTATTCATGCACTGCCTGCCCGCCCACCGCGAGGAAGAGGTCACCAACACGGTGATGGACGGCCCGCAGTCGGTGATCTGGGACGAGGCCGAAAATCGCCTGCACGCGCAGAAGGCGATCATGCGCTGGTGTCTGGGGCTGTAGCTGCCACCGATGGCGATGCCCGCCCGGCGCGCCCGGCGCCGGGCAGCGCCCGCGGGGCGGGGAAGGGCGGGGGGGTGGGCGCGGCCCGCGGGCGCTCTTTCAGGCCGGGCTCAATGTGCCTCGGCCCAGTTCGCGCCCTGCCCTGCATCCACCACCAGCGGCACCGACAGCTTCAGGACCGGATCGGCGGCACCCTCCATCACATCGCGCACCCGCGCCACCACCACGTCCACGGCATCGGCATCCACCTCGAACACCAGTTCGTCATGGACCTGCAGCAGCATGGTCGCGGGCAGATCGGCAATCGCCGCCGGCACCCGGATCATGGCGCGGCGGATGATGTCGGCCGCCGTGCCCTGGATCGGCGCGTTGATGGCCGCGCGTTTCGCAAATCCCGCCCCCGGCCCCTTGGCGTCGATCTCGGGCGTGTGGATGCGCCGTCCGAACAGCGTTTCCACATGGCCGTGTTCCTTCGCAAAGGCCACCGTGTCATCCATATACGCACGGATACCTGGGAAGCGTTCGAAATAGCGGTCGATGAATCCCTGCGCCTCGGCCCGCGGAATGCGCAGGTTGCGCGCCAGGCCAAAGCCCGAAATCCCGTAGATCACCCCGAAATTGATCGCCTTGGCCTGGCGGCGCACCTCGGATGTCATCTCCGCCATCGGCACCCCGAACATTTCGGACGCGGTCATCGCGTGGATATCCTGCCCGTCGCGAAAGGCATCGCGCAGCGCGTCGATCCCGGCGATATGGGCCAGGATGCGCAATTCGATCTGGCTGTAATCCAGCGCCACCAGCACCCGGCCCTCGGGGGCGACAAAGGCCGTGCGGATGCGGCGGCCTTCCTCGGTGCGGATGGGAATGTTCTGCAGGTTCGGATCGGTCGAGGACAGCCGCCCCGTGCTGGCCCCCGAGATCACATAAGAGGTGTGCACCCGCCCCGTTTCCGGGTTGATATGGTCCTGCAGCGCATCCGTATAGGTGGATTTCAGTTTCGAGAGCTGCCGCCAGTCCAGCACCCGGGCGGGCAGGTCGTGGCCTTCGGCGGCCAGATCCTCCAGCACATCGGCGCCGGTGGCATAGGCGCCGGTCTTGCCCTTCTTGCCGCCCTGCAGGCTCATCTTGTCGAACAGGATCTCGCCCAGTTGCTTGGGGCTTCCGACGTTGAATTTCTCGCCCGCCAGTTCGTGGATCTCCGCCTCCAGCCCCGCCATCTTCTGCGCAAACGCGTTCGACATGCGCGACAGCACATCGCGGTCCACCTTGACGCCCGCCATCTCCATCGCCGCCAGCACCGGGACCAGCGGGCGTTCCATGGTTTCATACACCCGGGTCACGCGGGCGCGGTGCAGTTGCGGCTTGAATGCCTCCCAGAGGCGCAGGGTGATGTCGGCATCCTCGGCGGCGTAGGGGGTGGCGTCGTCAATCGCCACCTTGTCGAAGGTCCGCGCGCTCTTGCCCGACCCCAGCAGCGTCTTGATCGGGATCGGCTGGTGGTTGAGGTAGCGGTCCGCCAGCGCGTCCATCCCGTGCCCGTGCAGGCCCCCGTGCAGCGCGTAGGACATGAGCATCGTGTCATCGATCGGCGCCACCGTGATCCCCTGCCGGGCGAGTATCTTCACATCGTATTTCGCGTTCTGGAGGATCTTCAGCACCGCCGGATCCTCCAGCACCGGCTTCAGCGCCGCCAGTGCCGCGTCGCGGTCCATCTGCCCCTCGGCCAGTTGCGCGCCGCCGAACAGGTCGCCCTCCCCCAGCGTATGCGCCAGCGGGATGTAACAGGCCCGCCCCGGTGCCACGGCCAGCGAGATGCCCACCAGTTCGGCGCGCATTTCATCCAGCGCGGTGGTTTCCGTGTCCAGCGCCACGAACCCGCGTTCGCGGATTTCCGCAATCCAGCGCTCCAGCGTTTCCATGTCCCGGATGCAGTCATAGGCGGCAGTGTCAAAGCCCGCAGGCTCCGGCGCCTCGGCTTCCTGCGCCACCGGCGTATCGGGCAGGGGCGGCGGGTCGCGGTCGAATTTCTCGGCCACGCGGCGGGTGAGCGTCCGGAACTCCATCTGGTTCAGGAAGCCCAGCAATGCCTCGGGGTCCGGGTCGCGCACCTCCAGATCATCAAGGCCGAACTCCAGCGGTGTCTGGTCATCCAGCAACACCAGCTTGCGCGAAATCCGGATCAGGTCGGCGTGGTCGATCAGCGTCTGGCGGCGCTTGGGCTGCCTGATCTCGGCGGCGCGTTCCAGCAGCGTGTCCAGATCGCCGTATTCGTTGATCAGCAAGGCGGCGGTCTTGATCCCGATCCCCGGCGCGCCGGGGATGTTGTCCACGCTGTCCCCGGCGAGCGCCTGCACATCCACCACGCGGTCGGGGCCGACGCCGAATTTCTCCTCGACCTGTTCGACCCCCAGGGGGCGGTTCTTCATCGGGTCCAGCATTTCCACGCCGCCGCCCACAAGCTGCATCAGGTCCTTGTCGGAACTCAGGATCGTCACCCGGCCGCCCGCCTCGCGCGCCTGCCGGGCCAGCGTGGCGATGATGTCGTCAGCCTCGTAATCCTCGATCTCGATGCAGGCCAGGTTGAAGGCGCGGGTGGCATCGCGCGTGAGCGGGAATTGCGGGCGCAGATCCTCGGGCGGTTCGGGGCGGTTGGCCTTGTAGTCCGGGTAGATCTCGTTGCGGAAGGTCCTGGAGGAATAGTCAAAGATCACCGCGGCATGGGTGGGTGCATCGGCGCTGGCGTCGTTTTCCACCAGATACCGCCAGAGCATGTTGCAAAACCCCGCCACCGCCCCCACCGGCAGCCCGTCGGACTTGCGCGTCAGCGGCGGCAGCGCGTGATAGGCGCGAAAGATATAGGCCGACCCGTCGATCAGATGCAGATGGCAGCCCTTGCCGAAACTCATGCCAAGCTCCTATACCGACGACTTTGCACGGACCCGCATGGCCCGAGGTATTGATGACCCTTCGTTCCTATCCAACCCTTGCCGCCTTGACGATAGCTTTCTGGACCGCCGCACCCGCCGCAGCGCTGGACCTGCCCGGGTGCGAGTTGAACCCCGGAAGCATGGACAGTTGCACGCCCGTTCTGGCCTGCATGCCGGGCGACGGCGTGTGGTTCGTGGGCCGCGCCGTCGGCTGGGACGAAGGCACGCTGGCGGGCGAGACCAACACCGGCGTCAGTTGCACCGGAGACTGGGCGGTGGGCGAAACCCTGGGCTTCGGCCGGGTGCGGTTTTCCTGCGATGACGGGCTGTCGGGGCGGATGGTCTATTACTATCAGGACACCGAGACCGGCACCGCAAGGGGCACGGGGCTGATCAGCGGCTTCGGCCGCATCCGCGCCTGGTCCGGGCACAACATCACCACGTTTCTGGACCACACCACCGGGCGCGTGGATGGCGCACTGATGTGCGGGGAAACGCCGCTGCTGCTGGGCTGAGCCGCCCGGCGTGCCCGTGCCGCGATCCCGTTTGTTGTTGAACTGTCCCGGCGACCGGACCCCGCCCCCGCCCAGCCCGGGCCGGCCCCCCCCGGGCCGCGGCGGCGGGCGGGGGGGGGCCCCCCGCCCGGGCAG
>JAFIEE010000165.1 GCA_020832705.1 Paracoccaceae bacterium | reverse complement strand
ATCGCCTGCGCCGCGATCTTGCCGCCGCCGCCCCCGAGAGCGCCGAGGCCGAACGTCTGGTGCTGGAAGCGGCGCTGCGCCCGGCCCCCGCCCCGGCAGCGGCGGCACCCGCCCCCCTGCCCGCGCCGGACGCGCGGGCAGAACGCGCGGCGCGGCGCCCGCGTTATCAGGGCAGGCGATCAGGCGGGGGGGTCAGTCAGACATCGCCGCGCCATCGCAGAACCAGCACCAGCAGGACCAGCATCGCCAGCAGCCCGAAGGCCACGCTGCCGAGCACGCTCAGCACCAGATCCATCCGCCGCCGTCCCCGGCTGAGGGTTTGCAGATGCGTCAGCAGGGCGGTGCTGGCGGTATCGGCCCGGACAAGGTCCAGTTGACGGGCCAGCCGGGGGTGCGCGGCCAGCGGTTCGATTTCGGCCAGGAAATCGGCCTCGGTCCGCAGGCGCCGGGGCAGGCGGCGGCGGCACTGGGGCAGGGCATCGGCCAGTGTCGCGCCCGAGGCGCGGAATTCGGCCTGCAGGAGCGCGGTAATCCGGGCGATGCGGCTGGCGATATCGGGGGGCATCTGGCTCCGGGAATGCGGGGCAGGGGTTGTGGCTGCGTGAGGGCAAACTATTACTCCCCGCAAGGCTGCGGTGCAATCGGCACCAGTGATTCGGAGCTGCGCATGGATCTGGAAACCATCCGGCACGGTGACGCAACGGACGGCACACCGCTGCTGCTTGTGCATGGGCTGTTCGGCTCGGCGCGGAACTGGGGCGCGATCGCCAGGCGGCTGGCGGACACGCGCCGCGTCTGGACGGTGGACATGCGCAACCATGGCGCCAGCCCGCGCGCGGAGCGTCACGGATACGAGGACATGGCCGCCGATCTGGCTGATGTGATCGCCGCGCAGGGCGGGCCGGTCGATGTGATGGGCCATTCCATGGGCGGCAAGGCGGCGATGGTGCTGGCGCTGACGCAACCGGCGCTGGTGCGGCGGCTGGTGGTGGCCGATATCGCGCCGGTGGCCTATGGCCACAGCCAGGCGCCGCTGATCCAGGCCATGCGCGGGCTGGACCTGCGCGGGCTGGACACGCGGGCCGAGGCCGACCGACGGCTGGCGAATACGGTCGCGGACCGGGGGGTGCGGGCCTTTCTGCTGCAATCGCTGGACCTGCGCGCCAACCCGCCGCGCTGGCGGCTGAACCTCGATGTGCTGGAGGCCGAGATGGACCGGATCATCGGCTGGCCCGGGATCGACGGGCGGTTCGACGGGCGGTTCGACGGGCACGCGCTGTTCCTGTCGGGCGGCGCGTCCGACTATGTGCGCGCCGAACACCGCCCCCTGATCCGCACCCTGTTCCCGCAGGCCCGCTTTGCCCGCATTCCCGGCGCCGGGCACTGGCTGCACGCCGAAAAGCCGCGCGAATTCGCCGAAACCCTGCGCGCGTTTCTGGATGCGCCTGGCGCCGATGCCGCGCAGGATGCGACATGAAGACCATCATCTTCGATCTGGACGGCACGCTGCTGGACAGCGCCCCGGACATCCGCGCCACCGCCAACACGCTGCTGGCGCGCCGGGGCCGCGCGCCGATCACGCTGGCGCAGACGCGCGGATTCATCGGCTCGGGCGCGGGGGTGTTCGTGGCGCGTCTGGCCGCGGCGGCGGGGCTGGATACGGACGCGGCGGCGCTGGCACGGCTGGAAGCCGAGTTCGTGGAGATCTACGAGCACGCCCACGCGCTGACCCGGGTCTATCCCGGGGTCGAGGCCGCGCTGGACCGGCTGGCCGCTGCGGGCTGGCGCATGGGCCTGTGCACCAACAAACCCATCGCGCCGGCGCGCGCGGTGCTGGCGCATTTCCGTCTGTCGGCGCGGTTCGCCGCGGTGGTGGGAGGCGACAGTCTGGCGGTCCGCAAGCCCGACCCGGCGCCGTTGCACCATGTCCACGCCGCGCTTGGCGGCGGCCCGGCGGTCTATGTCGGCGACAGCGAGGTGGATGCGCAGACCGCCGCCGCCGCGGCGATCCCCTTCGCGCTGTTCACCGAAGGCTACCGCCGCAGCGCGCCCGAGGCGATCGTCCATCAGGCCCGGTTCGCGGATTTCGCCGCGCTGCCCGAACTCGCCGAGGCGCTGCTGGCCGGGGCAGGCGCGCCCCGCGTCCCCGGACCCTGAGCCACCGGATCGGCGCACGCTCCCCCTTGCGTGCCGCAATCCGCTAGGCTACATCGCCAGCATCACGACGGAACGGCGAGTTGGCGGAGTGGTTACGCAGCGGATTGCAAATCCGTGTACACCGGTTCGATTCCGGTACTCGCCTCCACCGTGATCCCCCGAACAAGCCGGTCCCCCATTGACCCTGTTGCGCGCCGGGGGGGGGTGGTGGTCAGGCGCGCCAGCTTTCCGGCGCGTCGAGGAACCGGGCCACGGCATCGAGTGTTTCAGCGTCGAAGTCGCCGCCGCGCCGGGCCTCGGCCAGCACATCGGCCCAGGTGCACAGCCAGTGCAGCCGCACGCCGTGCTCGGTCAGGCGCGGTTCGGTCTGCGCAAAGATGCCATAGTAGAAGATCACCGCCGTATGCGCGCACACCGCGCCGGTTTCGCGGATCGCATCGACGAAACCGAGTTTCGAGCCGCCGTCGGTGGTCAGGTCCTCGACCAGCAGCACGCGCTGGCCGGGAGTCATCTCGCCCTCGATCCGGGCGTTGCGGCCGTAGCCCTTGGGCTTCTTGCGCACATAGGTCATGGGCAGGCCCAGCCGTTCGGCGACCAGCGCGGCGAAGGGGATGCCCGCGGTCTCGCCCCCGGCGATGTTGTCGAAGGCTTCGAAGCCGGCATCTTCCAGCACGCGGGCGGTCAGGAAATCCATCAGCGCCGCGCGGATGCGCGGGTGGCTGATGAGCTTGCGGCAGTCGATATAGGTGGGGGCCTTCAGCCCGCTGGCGAGCGTGAAGGGGTCGGTGGCATTGAAATGCACGGCGCGGATGTCCAGCAGCATCCGGGCGGTCAGGCGGGCCACGGTGGCGCGGTCGGCGAAGCTGGCGGGGCGCATGGGCGGTCCTTTCAGGCGGGGGGCTGGATGGACAGGGCGTGTGCGGGGGGGGCACACCCGTCGCCATTGTCTCTCGGACCAATGGCGCGACAATGGTAACCCCCCGTGGAGTTTTTCCGGCAAGATGAAGGGCCGGTCATGGGGTCTCGGCGGGGGCGACCTGCCAGTGCAGCGCAAAGCCCGGATCAAAGAGGGTGACGGGGCCATCGCCGGTGTCCAGCTTTTCGGGCAGGGCGAGGGGCGTGTCGGCGCGGGTCAGGGTGATGCGGTCTTCGTTGGCGGGCAGGCGATAGAAGGCGGGGCCGTGGAGCGACGTGAACCCTTCGAGCCGGTCGAGCGCGTCTTCGGCTTCGAAGACATGGGCGAGGATCGACAGCGTGTGCGGGGCCGTGAAGCAGCCCGCGCAGCCGCAGGCGCTTTCCTTCGCACCATCGGTGTGCGGCGCGCTGTCGGTGCCCAGGAAGAAGCGCGCATCGCCCGAGGTGGCAGCCGCGCGCAGGGCCAAGCGGTGCGTTTCGCGCTTGGCCACCGGCAGGCAGTAGTAATGCGGCCGGATGCCGCCCGCCAGGATGTGGTTGCGGTTGATGACCAGGTGATGCGTGGTGATGGTGGCGGCCAGCCCCTCGGGGGCGGAGCGGACATAATCGGCGGCCTCCGCGGTGGTGATGTGTTCCATCACCACGCGCAGCCCGGGTGTGGCCGTGCGCAGGGGATCGAGCACCCGGTCGATGAACACCGCCTCGCGGTCGAAGATGTCGATATCGGGGTCGGTGACCTCGCCATGGACGCACAGGGGGATGCCCGCTTCGGCCATCGCCTCGAGCACCGGGCGGGTGCGGGTGAAATCGCGCACCCCCGAGGCCGAATTGGTGGTCGCCCCTGCCGGGTAAAGCTTGACCGCGTGGATGATGCCGTCGGCATGGGCGGCGACAACGTCGGCCGGATCGGACTCTTCGGTCAGGTAAAGCGTCATCAGTGGCGTGAACGCGCTGCCCGGCGGCAGGGCGGCGCGGATGCGGTCGCGGTAGGCGCTGGCCTGCGCGCCGGTCACGACCGGCGGGACAAGGTTGGGCATGATGATGGCACGGGCGAAATGGCGCGCCGATTCGGGGGCCACGGCGCGCAGCATGTCGCCGTCGCGCAGGTGCAGGTGCCAGTCGTCCGGACGGCGCAGGGTCAGGGTCAGGGCCATGCGTTTCCGGTTACACAAAGCGCGCGTGCAAATCCAGATCGCAAATGCGCCGCGCGTCTGTGGCGGGCGGCGGCTCAGGCGGTTTCGGTGGCGTCCTGCATGGCGGCTTCGGCGCGGGCGAGGATCTCGGACAGCCGCTCCGAGTGCACCAGCGAAAGCGCCGCGCGCGCGGCAATCGCGGTGAGTCGCGGGCGCTGCAGCGCCTCGGTGCGCAGCGCGATGCGCGTCAGGTAGGTGGCAAAGCCGTGCCGTTTGCGGAACAGCCGGAAAAAGCCCCTGCGATCAAGCGTGCCCTGACCCGCCATTTCGATTGCGGGCACCAGCACCCCCATGGCCGTCAGTTCGCGCGCCGTGTCAGGGCCCAGCCAGCGGGTCCGCAGCCGTGTGACGTTGGCACCGGTAAACAGCGCGGCGTGCATGGCATCGAGCCGCCGGGCCGGATCATAGATGAGAAACACCTTCGCCGCACCTTCGGACATCCGCGGCGCGAAGCCGAATCGGGCGGTGAAATCCAGCCGCCGGGCCCCGGGGAAGCGCGTGTCCCATTCGGCGCGGTCGGTATCGAGCGTTGCCTGCGGCGCCACGGCCAGCACCGTGCAGCCCGGCGCGGCGACGCAATAGGCCGCCGCAGCGTGACCGCAGGTGCCCGCGCCGAAGAACACCACGCGGTCGAACCCTTCGAAGAACCCGTCGTCGATCAGCCGGTCCATGTGATCCCACACCGCCGGGTCACGGAACCAGGTATCGCCCCGCGCCACGAAGACCAGCGCCGACCAGCCGTTCGCGACCGCTGTTTCGTAACCCAGCGGTCGCTGGCGCCCCCCGGCGGCGCGGATCGTGGCGGCGGTTTCGAAGGTGACCAGCAGCACCGTCGGCTTGCCGCGCAATCCGAAGGCCGCGTGGCGCGTGCCCAGCGGCACGAAGTCGCCGACGTCCTCGCCCAGTTCATCGAGCCGCGCCAGCCATTCCGCTTCGGTCTGGGCCTTGGACAGGTCGATGTCGTCGTGCTGGTCGCCTTGGGTGGGGCTCATGGGGCAGGGCCTTCGGGATAGCTGCGGAACAATGTGTGGGTTCTGGACGCCAAGCGTGACGCTGGTTCGAAGGAATGAGGGCAAAAATGGGTTGTCGCAAGCGTGTCGGGAAACAGAGTGTTCACATCGTCGCCGCGCCCTGCTCGGGACGGGTGCGGGCGGCGCGGCGCCTGAACGGGCCGAAGCGCTGCTCACGCGGGGATGATCAAATGGGCGCTTGCCCGGCGCTGGCGCACACTCCATAGTCAAAGTTGCAAGAGTGGAGGGCAGGGCGCGTGGCATGTTTCCGGCATATCTGGCTGGGGCTTATCCTGTTTGTGGCGGGGGGGCTGGGGGCGGCCGCAGCGGGCGAGACCGTGCCCGGGCAATCCGATCCGGCCTTTGTCGATTCGGTGGCTGCATGGCTGGACGGCCCCGAGGAGGACGCGCTTCCCGCCCTTGCCGAACTGGCGCGGGCGGACAATGCCGCCGCGCAGTTGCTGCTGGCGCTGATCGACAAGACACCGGCATTGCAGGGCCCGTGGCTGGCGCGCCTGCCCCGGTCGGAGCGGGTGGCGTTGATGCGCGCCGACGGTGGGCTTTCGGGCGCAAGCTGGGTGCATGCTGCGGCAGGGCAGAGTGCGCATGCGGCGCTGTGGCAGCGGTTGTGGCGGGCGGATGCGCCTGCATCGCTGGGGCTGGACTTCGCCCGCGCAGGCGAGGTCCGTGCCGCGCGTGAGGCGTTCATCTATGCCGCGCTGCGCGAGGCGGGCGGGCTGGGAGAACTGGTCAGCGACCCCGATTTCCCCGCTGCGGTGCGGTTTCTGGCGCATCCGGACGGCGCCGAGGTCGATGCGGGAGCGTTGCATCCGGGCGACCCGCAGCGCCGCGCGCTGGGTGCCGGGATCGAGGCCGCGCACCTTGGGGACTGGCTTGCGACCGCGCCCGAAGCGCTTCCGGCAAGGGCCCTGTGCGAGGCGCGCTGCAGCGATGATGTGGCGGCCTGCACGCTTGCCGCGACCGGGGCGCTGGGCAGCCATCCTGCGCTGCTGATGCTGGGCAGCCCTAGCGAGGCGCTGATCGACCCCGAACGCTTCGCGCGCAGCGCGCGCGGGCAGACCTCCTTCCTGCGCCGGGCAATTCTGTCCACCGATGCGCGGGGGCGCCAGCATCTGATAAAGCGCCTGCAGGTGGAGGATGCCTGTTTCGCCGAGCAGGTTGTTTCCGAGATCGAGCGTTTTCGCGCGCAGCCGGTCCCGCGCAGCGAGTGATTCTCGCACTGGTTGTGGGGGCCCCGGAGACCCGCCGTAGGGGCGAGCGGTGCAGGAAAACATTTGCCTCTGCGGTGAACACTCCCTAGGCTGCGCTGTTGTGCGTGCAGTCACGCAACAGTACCGACAGGAGGAGGTAACATGACCTACAGAAACAACATTTTCCGCGGGACCGTCGGTCTCGGGGCGGCGGGCGCGATGATGCTGGCTGCGGGCGCGGCGGATGCGCGTGAATCCATCCGCTGGGCCACATCCAGCACCGGTTCCTACGGCTACATGGTCGCCAGCGCCATGGCCAATGTGCTGGAGTCGGCCATGCCCGGGCAGGTCGTGGTCACGGTGAATCCCTATCCTTCGACCACGGCGGCCAAGCGTGCCACCATGAACGGCGAGGCCGAGATCGGCTATACTGCCGATGTGGGGATGCGCGATCTGTATGACGGCGCGGGCGCCTTCGAAGGGTTCGAGCCGACGGTCGGCAAGCAGGTCCACACCTGGTATGCCTATCCGATGGAAACCTTCATGACCGTGTCCACGGATCGCGCGGACGAGTTCAATTGCATTAGCGATCTTTCGGGCCGTCCTGTATTCCACACGCCCGCAGGCTTCATGAACTGGCTGAACTTCCGCCGCATCCAGGCCGCGCTGGGCAACGAGTTCAACCACGTTGAAATCGACACCGCGACCCAGGCCGATGCGCTGGCCGGGCGCTCCATCGACGGGGCGGTTGCCTATACGACCGCCGGGCGGTCCTTGCCCGCCTACTGGCGCGAGACCGAGCTGCGCGCCGATGTGACCGTCATCAACCCCTGCCCGGACGAGATCGAGACCCTGACCGCCGCCGGACTGGTGCCGATGGAGGTGGACCCGTCGGCGGCATTCAGCCAGGACGTGGGGGTGGACACCATCCTCGGCGTGCCGATCTTCTTCGCCTATAACGTGCGCGCGGACATGGATGCGGATCTGGTCTACAACATGATCACTGCGTTCTATAACGCGCGCGATGAGCTGGTCGAGCAGGACCCCGGCTTCACCCCGCTGGCCAATGACTTCGTCGGCGTGCAGGTGGGCGGCATTGCGGGCAGCCCCGACATCCCGGTGCACCCGGGCCTGGCGCGGTTCCTGCAGGATCATGACGCCTGGAACGATGACTGGATCATCGCCGAAAACTGATCCTTGATCCCGCCGCCGCCCCGCCCCACCCCGGGGTCAGGGGCCGTTAACGGCCTACTCGGCCGCGATGCATCCGGGGTCGCCGCTCGGCACCAGGTGGCCCGCGTTCGCG
>JAFIEE010000164.1 GCA_020832705.1 Paracoccaceae bacterium | reverse complement strand
CCCACCGGCGTGGCGCGCCGGGTGGGGCGGGTCGGTCGCGGGGGGGGGCGGCCGGGCGACGCCCGGGCACCGTTCGAGGCGGCGCCCGGCAGCCAGGCGCCCCCGGTGACACGATGACCACCGGCGCCCCCTCGCCCGCCCCCGCCGCGCGGGCGTGGCTGGTCACGGCCCTGCCCTGGGTGGGGCTGCTGCTGCTGGGGGTGTCCTGGGGCGCGGGGGCGCCGCTGGTGCGCATCGCACGGCTGGAAGGCTACAGCGCGGTGGCGCTGGTGTTCTGGCATTCGGTGCTGGGGCTGGTCACACTGACGCTGGTGCTGCGCGCGCGCGGGCGGCTGGCGATCCCGCGCGACCGTGCCTCGCTGAAGCTCTACCTCGCCGTGGCGCTGCTGGGGATCGTGCTGCCGCATCTGGCGGCGTTCTGGGCGCTGGCGCATGTGCCTGCGGCGGCGCATTCGGTGATCATCGCGCTGGTGCCGCTGTTTGCGCTGGCCCTCGCGCTCGGCCTGCGAATCGAGCGCTTCCATGCACCGCGGTTCGCGGGCCTGATGCTGGGCGCGGGGGCGGTCGCGCTCCTGATCCTGCCCGAGGGCAGCCTGCCGCCGGGCACGGTCAGCGCCTTTCTGCTGGTCAGCATGCTGGCGCCCCTGTGCTATGCGTTCGAAGGGCTGGTGATCGCGCATTTCAGCCGCGCCCGGGCCGGGCCGTTGCAGACGCTCTTCGGCGCCACCGTCATCGCGCTGGTGCTGGTGGCGCCCGTGGCATTGGCCGGGGGCGCGGCAGCGCTGCCGTTCCGGCCCTGGGGCGTGGCGGAATGGGCGGTCGCGATCTCGGGCGTGACCGGGGCGCTGACCTATGCGGGTTATGTGGCGATCCTGCGCCATGCCGGGTCGGTCTTCGGTGCGCAGGCGGCCTATGTGGTCACCGCCTGCGGCGTGCTCTGGGCGATGATCCTGCTGGGCGAGCGCCCTTCGCCCTGGTTCTGGGGGGCGCTGGGGCTGCTGTTTGCCGGGCTGGTCCTGGTGCAGCCCCGCCCGGCGGCGTCGCTGGCGGACCCGCCCGTGCGCTGAACACCGCCCGCGCAAGGGGCGCGCCCGGCGCGCTGCGCCGCCTTCTGCCGCACAGGCCGGGCAGAGCCATGCGCCGCCCGTTCAGCGCCTGAAAACCGCTTGCACCCTGCGGGTGATCCGGGCTTGACTGGCCCAAGCAGAGAAGGCTGCGCAGACAGCCGCCACAGGGAGCGCGCCTGACGCATGTTCGGACTGGACCTTTCGCCGACGACCGAGGCGGTGCTGGCGCTGGCCATCGTCATCGGCATGTTCGTCGCCTTCATGCGCGAGGTCTTCCCGGTCGAGGTGGTGGCCATCGCCGGGGCGGCGCTGATGCTGCTGCTGGGCATCCTGCCGTTCCAGACCGGACTCGAGGTGTTTTCGAACCACGCGCCCTGGACCATCGCGGCGCTGTTCATCATCGTCGGCGCGCTGTTGCGCACCGGCACGCTGGACTGGATAACCCAGCTTGCCGGGCGCCACGTGAAGGAACACCCGGTGCTGACACTGGGCATGCTGACCCTGACGGTGCTGTTCCTCTCGGCCTTCGTCAACAACACGCCGATTGTGGTGGTGATGATCCCGATCTTCATCCAGCTTGCCCGGCAGATGGGAACTTCGGCGTCTAAGCTGCTTATTCCACTTAGCTATTTTTCCATCTTTGGCGGCACGATCACGTTGGTCGGCACTTCGACCAACCTGCTGGTGGACGGGGTGGCGCAGAACCAGGGACTGGCGCCCTTCGGCATCTTCGAAATCACGCTCGCGGGGCTGGCCATGGCGGCGGTTGGGGTGGTCTATCTGGCCACGGTGGGCCGCTTCCTGCTGCCCGAGCGCGATTCGCTCAGCATGCTTCTGTCGGACCGTTCGAAGATGAAGTTCTTCACCGAAGTCGTGATCCCCGAGGGGTCGTCGCTGATCGGCAAGCCGCTGGCCGAAGTCGATATCTTCAAGCGCGAGGGCGCACGGGTGATCGATGTGCTGCGCGGCGATGCCTCGCTGCGGCGCGATTTTGCCGCAGTGGAGCTGGCCGCCGGGGACCGGGTGGTGCTGCGCACCGCCATCGCCGAGGTGCTGGGCCTGAAGAAGAACAAGGATGTGGCCACCCGCAGTGTGGAGGATGACGCACGGGAAGGCCCGCCGGAGCCGCGCGATGACGACGCGCTGCCACAGCCCGACCCGCAGACCCTGCAGCGGGTGTCCTCGATCAAGACCACCACGGTCGAGGCCCTGATCGCGCCGGGGTGCCGGATGGTGGGGCGCACGCTCGGATCGCTGCGGCTGCGGCGGCGCTACGGCGTCTATCCGCTGGCCGTCCACCGCCGCAATCAGAACATCGGCCGCAACCTGGACGATCTGGTGGTCCGGGTCGGCGACACGCTGCTGCTGGAAGGCGCCCCCGAGGACATCCAGCGCCTGGCCACCGACATGGACATGGTGGATATCGCCCAGCCCACGGAACGCGCCTATCGGCGCAAGCATGCGCCGATCGTGATCCTGACGCTTGCGGCGATCGTGGGGCTGTCGGCGCTGGGGGTGGCGCCGATCCTGGCGCTGTCGGTCCTCGGGGTCGCGGTAGTGCTGCTGACCCGCTGCATCGACGCGGACGAGGCGTTCGGCTTCATCGACGGGCGATTGCTGGCGCTGATCTTCGGCATGCTGGCGGTGGGGGCCGGGCTGGACCATTCGGGCGCGGTCCGGCTGATCGTCGACGCGGTGGTGCCGGCGCTGAGCGTCATGCCGCCGGTGCTGCTGATCCTGTCCATCTATGCGCTGTCATCACTGCTGACCGAACTGGTCACCAACAACGCCGTCGCGGTGGTGCTGACACCCATCGCCATCGGGGTCGGGGTGGCGCTGGGGGTCGATCCGCGCCCGCTGGTGGTGGCGGTGATGCTGGCGGCCTCGGCCAGTTTCGCCACGCCCATCGGGTATCAGACCAACACGCTGGTCTATGGCCCCGGCGGCTACCGTTTCACCGATTTCATGAAGGTCGGGATTCCGCTCAACCTGCTCATGGCGGTGACAGCGAGCCTTGTGATCCCGATGATCTGGCCGCTCTGAACACGCCGCAGCTTTGACATCGCGCGGTCATGCTGGCAGGGAATGGTTGCGCAGCAAACCAATACCCAGGGGGCGATCGATGCGGATACTGGTATTCAACGCAGGCTCTTCCAGCCTGAAGTTCGGTCTGTTCGATCTGGAACCCGGCGCGCCGCTGGACAGCGCGCGGCATTTGGTCAAGGGCAGTTTCGACCGCTTCGGGACGGACGGTTGCGACATGGTGACCGGCGTGAGCGAGCGCACCCGCACCCGCGCCCCGCACCGCACGCTGGCCGAGGCCATCGCCGCCGTGCCGCAGGTGTTGGCCGACGAAGGGAGCGGCGCGCCCGATGCCATCGCCCACCGGATCGCTCATGGCGGCACCGATTTTACCGCCGCCACCGAACTGACCCCCGAGGCGCTGGCCCGGATCGAAGCGCTGACCCCGCTGGCGCCGCTGCACAACCCTGCCAACCTGGAAGGGGTGCGCGTGGCCCGCGAAACCTGGCCCGAGGTGCCGCAATGGGGCGTGTTCGACACCGCCTTTCACCTGACCCAGCCCGCGCGCGCCACCACCTACGCGGTGCCGGCCGAATGGCGCGCGGCGGGGCTGCGGCGATTCGGGTTTCACGGCACCTCGCACAAATACGTCGCCCGCCGCGCCGCCGAGGCCCTGGGCGCGGACCTGCGCGACCTGCGCATCATCAGCCTGCATCTGGGCAATGGCGCCTCGGCCTGCGCGATCAATCGCGGGCAGAGCATCGACACCTCCATGGGCATGACGCCGCTGGAAGGGCTGGTCATGGGCACGCGGCCCGGCGATCTGGACCCCGGCGTCTTCGGCTTCCTGCAGCGCAACCTTGGCCTGGACATCGACACGATAGAGGCCGCATTGGGCGCCGACAGCGGGTTGAAGGGGCTGGCCGGGTCCTCGGACATGCGCGATGTGGAGGCCCGCGCCGCCGAGGGTGACGCACAGGCGCAAGCGGCAATCAACGTCTATGCCTATCGCGCGCGCAAGTATATCGGCGCCTATGCCGCCGCCATGGGGGGGCTGGATGTGCTGGTCTTCACCGGCGGGATCGGCGAGAACTCGCCGTCGATGCGGCGGCGGATCTGCGACGGGCTGGAATTCATGGGGCTGAAACTGGACCATGACCGCAACCTGGCCGTGGACCTTTCGGGGCGCGCCGCGCCGCAGATCGAAGGCTATGGCACGCGGGTGCAGGTGCTGGTGACCGAAACCGCCGAGCAACTGATGATCGCCCACGAGGTCGCCACCGCGCGCGCAGACGCGCGCGCCGCGCATCGGCCGATCCCGGTGGCGGTTTCGGCGCGGCATGTGCATCTGGACGCGGCGGCCGTGGAAGCACTGTTCGGCAAGGGCTACGAACTCACGCCCGGCAAGCCCCTGCGCCAGCCCGGCAACTGGGCCGCGCAGGAGCGTGTGACGTTGGCGGGCCCGAAGGGGCGGCTGGAGCGGGTGGCGATCCTTGGTCCCTTGCGCAACCGCACACAGGTCGAAGTATCGCGCACCGACAGCTTCCTGCTGGGCATCGACGCGCCGGTGCGCCAGAGCGGCGATCTGCACGGCACGCCCCATGTCCGTCTGATCGGCCCGGCGGGCGAGCTGGATACCGACGGGTTGATCATCGCCGCGCGCCACATCCACATGCACCCCGACGATGCCGCGCGCCTGGGCGTGGCGGACGGCGATTGCGTGGACGTGAACCTTGACCACGCCGAGCGCGCGCTGACCTTTGCGCATGTGCTGATCCGCGTGCAGCCCGATGCCTTCACCGAAATGCACATCGACACCGACGAGGCCAACGCCGCCGGGATCGGCAGTGACTGCGAGGGCGAGATCGTGCCGGAAATGGCCGTCACGGCGCTGTCGCCGCGCGACCCGGCCTGAGCGCCACGGCCTGAGCGCCACGGCCTGGGCACCCCGGTCTGAGCACCCCGGTCTGAGCACCCCGGTCTGAGCGCCGCTTTCCGCCGCAGCGCGAAGATCAAGGGTTTTCCCCGCCTGCGCCGCATTGTCGCCGGTTTTCGGGGCAATCGTCGCTGCCGCAGCGGTTTGTCTGTGGTTGCCGAACAACGGCGCCGCCGCTTGAACCGCGCATTGGCAGAAACACCTTGCATCCGGACCCGCCATCATGATGAACCAGCCAAGCACCGCGTTTGATAGCGCTACCGCGCGCCCCGCACCCCGCCCCGGGATCGGCGGGATGCACTCCCGACACGAGGCCGTAATGACCGCTGAAGACCTGCGCGCCGCCCTGCTGCGGCATCTGGAATACTCGCTTGGCAAGGACCTGGCGCATGCCACGGTCTATGACGTGCGCATGGCGCTGACCCTTGCCGTGCGCGATCAGGTGGTGGCGCCTTGGTTCGAAAGCACGCGCAAGGCCTATGCTGCGCAGTCCAAGCGCGTCTATTACCTGTCGCTGGAGTATCTGATCGGACGCCTGCTGGAGGATGCGGTCAACAATCTTGGCCTGATGGAGGCCGCGCGCGAAACCGCGGCCGGGCTGGGCTTCGATCTGGCCGAAGTGATCGCCGACGAACCCGACGCCGCGCTGGGCAATGGCGGCCTGGGCCGGCTGGCCGCCTGCTTTCTGGACAGCATGTCCACCATCGGCTGCCCCGGCATGGGCTATGGCATCCGCTACGAACACGGGCTGTTCCGCCAGAGCTTCCAGGAGGGCGTGCAGATCGAGGAGCCCGAGGACTGGCTGCGCCAGCGCCACGGCTGGGAATTCGAGCGCCCCGAGGTGGCCGAGCGGATCGGTTTCGGCGGCACGGTGACCGAGGTCGGTGGCCGGGCGCACTGGTCGCCCGCCGATGCGGTGATGGCCAAGGCCTATGACACCCCGATCATCGGCTGGCGCGGCAAATGGGCGAACACCCTGCGCCTGTGGGGCGCCGAATCGATCCAGGCCTTCGATCTGGACGCGTTCAACCGCGGCGATTTCGTCGGCGCCGCCGCGCAGGAAGCCTTTGCGCGCACCATCAGCCGCGTGCTCTACCCCGATGACAGCAACGGCGAGGGCAAGGAACTGCGCCTGAAGCAGGAGTATTTCTTCACCGCCGCAAGCCTGCGCGACATCCTGCGCCGTTTCCTGAGCGAATACGACGATCTGACCCTGCTGCCGGAAAAGGTGGCCATCCAGCTCAACGACACGCACCCCGCCATCGCCGCGCCGGAACTGGTGCGCATCCTGCATGACGAACATGGCCTGGCGTTTGCAGAGGCGATGGACATCGCGCGCGGCACGCTGGCGTTTACCAACCACACGCTGCTGCCCGAAGCACTGGAGCGCTGGCCCGAGAGCCTGATGGCCCGCGTGCTGCCGCGCCACCTGCAGATCATCGCCCGGATCGAGGATGCGTTTGTCGCCGCCCACCCGGAAAGCCCGGTCCGCATTCTGGAAGACGGCGACGTGAAGATGGGCGAATTGAGCTTCATCATGGCGCATCGGGTCAACGGGGTCTCGGCGCTGCACACGGACCTGGTGAAATCCACCGTCTTTGCCGACTTGCACCGGACCTTTCCGGAGCGGATCGTCAACCAGACCAATGGCGTGACCCCGCGCCGCTGGGTGCTGGGGGCGAATCCGCGGCTGTCGCGGCTGATCACCGACACCATCGGCGATGGCTGGGTGGATGACCTCGAGGCGCTGCACGGGCTGGAGCCGCATGTCGCGGATGCGGGTTTCATCGCCGCCTATGCGCAGGCCAAGACCGACAACAAGGCCGATCTGGCCGCCTGGATCAGGGCCGAAACCGGGATCACCGTGGACCCGGGCGCCATGTTCGACGTGCAGATCAAGCGCATCCACGAATACAAGCGCCAGCATATGAACATCCTGGAAACCATCGCACTGTGGCAGGCCATGCGTGCCGACCCGGACGCGGGCTGGACCCCGCGGGTCAAGATATTCGGCGGCAAGGCGGCGCCGGGTTATGTCCGCGCCAAGGAGATCATCCGCCTGATCAACGATGTCGCCCGCGTCATCAACGCCGACCCGGTGACCGGTGATCTTCTGAAGGTCGTCTATCCGGCGAATTACAATGTCACGATGGCCGAAAAGCTGATCCCGGCCTCGGACCTGTCGGAGCAGATATCGACCGCCGGAAAGGAAGCCTCGGGCACCGGGAACATGAAATTCGCGCTCAACGGCGCGCTCACCGTCGGCACGCTGGACGGCGCCAATGTGGAGATCCGCGCGCGCGTGGGGGCGGAGAACTTCTTCCTCTTCGGGATGACCGCCGACGAGGTGGTCGCCTGCCGCGCCGACCCGCAGCACCAGGCCAGGGCCATCGCCGCCTCGCCCCGGCTGGCCGCGGCGCTGGGCGCCATCGGCGCGGGCACGTTCAGCGGCGGCGACACTGAGCGCTTTGCCGGCCTGCTGGCCGATCTGCGCGGGCATGACTATTTCACCGTCTGCGCCGATTTCGATGCCTATTGGCAGGCCCAGCGCGATGTGGACGCGGCCTTTGCCGATCCGGCGCGCTGGATGCGCATGGCGGCGCTGAACACGGCGCGGTCAGGGTGGTTTTCCTCGGACCGGACGATCCGGGGCTACATGGCCGATGTCTGGGACATCCGGCCGCTGATCTGACCGGCGGGGACCATGCGGCGCGCCCGCGTGCCGCGGGCGCAGGTCTTCTGGCGCTGACGCGCGGTTCGAGGGGGCATTCTGCCCCCTCTGCGCGCGTGCCGCGCGCATTCAC
>JAFIEE010000163.1 GCA_020832705.1 Paracoccaceae bacterium | reverse complement strand
GCGCGGGGGGGGGGTGGGGGTGGGGGGGGGGGGGGGGCGGGGGGATGGCGGGGGGGGGGGGGGGGGGGGGGGGGGCGCCCCGCCCCGGCCGCAGCGGAGCGCGCACTGCGGGCGCTGGCAAAGACCGCGCGCGCGCTGTCCGTGGCACGCCGCGCGCTGTCGATCGCCGCCTGTCTGGGGTCCGGCGCGGCCTCGGGGGTGGGCTGGGTGCGCGCCAGCGCCTGCGCCTGCCAGGCCAGCCGCAACCCGTCGACACTGTCCTGAAGCGCGGCAAGCTGATCCTCCAGGGCCCGCATCTGCCGCAACGCCAGCAGCGCCCCGGCCAGCGCCGCCAGTGGCAGGAGCAGGATCACCATTACCGCCACCATCACCGCCCCGTGCAGGTCGGCCAGCCCGCCCCGGGCCAGCAGCACCGACAGCACGCCGACCCAGATCGCCAGCAGGAAGCCCGTGATCCATTCCGCCGTGGTGCCCTTGCGTCGGCGTTGGCGTCGGCGGGCCTGCGCGCCGTCTGCGGGCCGTCGGGGGAGCGAGGGCGCGCGACTTGCGGTCATCTGCCCCCCCATCGGCCTCCGGCGTCCCGGCGGATCACTCGTAGACGATCCGGACGACCTCGTAGCTGCGCTGACCACCCGGGGTGCGCACCTCGACGCTGTCGCCCTCTTCCTTGCCGATCAGGGCCTGGGCCAGTGGCGAACGCACGTTCAGGCGCCCCGCCTCGATATTCGCTTCCGGTTCGCCGACGATCTGGTAGCGGTGCTCGGCCTCGGTGTCCTCGTCGATCAGGGTGACATGGGCGCCGAACTTGATCGGCCCCGACAGCCGGGCCGTATCGATCACCTCGGCGCGGCCGATGATGCCTTCCAGCTCCTTGACCCGGCCTTCGATGAAGCTCTGCTTCTCGCGTGCCGAATGGTATTCGGCGTTCTCGGACAGGTCGCCATGCTCGCGCGCCTCGGCGATGGCGCGGATGATCGCCGGGCGTTCCTGGGACTTCAGCCGCTTCAACTCGGCCTCGAGCTTCTGAAAGCCGCCGCGCGTCAGGGGTATCTTGTCCATTGCACACCACCATCATGAAAAAAACCGCCCGCGGCGGATGCCGGGGCCGTTTGGGAAGCTGTGCCATCTGAGCGCAGCGCCGCCGCAAATGCAAGGCATATCGCGCGCGGGACGCCCTGCGCCTCAGTGCGGATCGATGCTGATGAGCACCTCGGCCGGGCCGATGGCGGCGCGGATGTCGCGGGCCAGCGCCGCTTCCAGCGCGGCCAGCCCGGCGACCCGGCTGACTTCGGCACGCACGCGGCAGTCCACGGCGTGATGCTGCGGCAGGCGGCGCAGGCGCAGCACGGGCACGTCACGGACCTGCGGATGGGCCTGCAGGGCGTCCAGAACGCGCAGCGACAGCGCCGGGTCGGTGCGGTCCAGCAGCATGTCCACCGCGCGCGCCCCCACCCGCCAGGCGGTGAAGCTCAGGAACCCGGCGACCACCAGCGTCGCCAGCGTATCGGCCACGGGATAGCCGAAATGCACCGCCAGCAGGCCCAGCAGCACCGCCGCCGACGCCAGCGAATCGGTCAGGAAATGCGCCGCGTTCGCCTCGAGCGCCATGCTGCCGGTTTCGCGCGCCGCACGGCGGATCATCACATGGCGCCAGTAGTCGGCCAGCACCGCCACCAGCACGGCCCCCAGATACCATGGCTCCACCGTCACCTCGGCCACGCCGAACATCAGCTTCATCAGCGCCAGATACCAGATGCAGATGGCGATGATGGCCAGCAGCGTGGCCTCGATCAGCGCGGCCAGCGCTTCGGTCTTGTCGCGCCCGCAGGTCCAGGCCGGATCGGCACTGCGCCCCGAGACCGCCACCACCAGCAGCGTGACGCCGGTGACCACGATATCCACCAGACCCTGCAACCCGTCGGCGATCAGCGCCAGCGAGCCCGAGATCACGCCGATCACCAGCTTGCCCGCGGTCAGCACGATTGTCGTGGCCAGCGAGATCAGCGCCACCGTCACCTTGCGCAGCGTCACGGCGCGCTGCCCGGTGGCGGCGGAAGCGGGCGGGTGCTGGTTGCTCAGATCGGTCATGCGAATCGCGTGTGTTCCGTTGGCGTGTTCCGTGGGGTGCCACGGGATTGCGGCGCAAAACGGGCATCTGCGCGGTCAGGACGCGGCGTTCGCACGTCCGGTCACGATTGACCGCCTTGCCCGCGCTGCGCTATCGCGTCAGGGCAAGATTGTTTCCCGCCAGCCAGCGAAGGAGCCGCCATGTCCGGGATCGAACGCGAAGCCATGGAATACGATGTCGTCATCGTTGGGGCGGGGCCTGCGGGGTTGTCGGCGGCGATCCGGCTGAAGCAGCTTGACGCCGAGCTGAATGTGGTGGTGCTGGAAAAGGGCTCGGAGGTCGGCGCGCATATCCTGTCGGGCGCGGTGCTGGACCCCAGCGGGCTGGACGCGCTGATCCCCGACTGGAAGGACCGCGGCGCGCCGGTCAAGGTCCAGGTCACGAAGGACAATTTCTACATGCTGGGGCAGGCCGGTCAGATCCGCGTGCCCAACTGGCCGATGCCTCCGCTGATGAACAATCACGGCAATTACATTGTCTCGATGGCCAATGTCTGCCGCTGGATGGCCGAACAGGCCGAGGCCCTGGGCGTCGAAATCTTCCCCGGCATGGCCGCTTCCGAACTGGTCCATGACGGCGACCGGGTGAAGGGTGTGGTTGCTGGCGAATTCGGCAAGAACCCCGACGGCACGCCGGGCGACAGCTACGAACCGGGGATGGAGTTGCACGGGAAATACGTGTTCCTGTCCGAAGGCGTGCGCGGGTCGCTATCCAAGGAGGTGATGGCGAAATACGACCTCTCGAAGGGCAAATCCCCGCAGAAATTCGGCCTCGGCATGAAGGAGATCTGGGAAATCGACCCGGAAAAGCACCGCGAGGGCACGGTCACGCATACGATGGGCTGGCCGCTGGGCAAGAACGCGGGCGGTGGCAGCTTCATCTATCACTTCGAGAACAATCAGGTGCTGATCGGCTTCGTGGTGCATCTGAACTACGAAAACCCGCACCTTTACCCCTATATGGAGTTTCAGCGCTTCAAGCATCACCCGATGGTGGCCGAGCTGCTGGAGGGCGGCAAGCGCGTGGCCTATGGGGCGCGGGCGATCTCGGAAGGGGGCTATCAGTCGATCCCCAAGGTGGTTTTCCCCGGTGGCGCGCTGCTGGGCTGTTCGGCGGGGCTGGTCAACGTCCCGCGCATCAAGGGCAATCACAACGCCATGCTGTCGGGCAAGGCTGCCGCCGAAGCCGCGCATGCGGCGATCAAGGCCGGGCGCGAAGGCGACGAACTGACCGCATACGAGACCGAATTGCGCAACGGGCCGGTGGGCCGCGACCTGAAGAAGGTGCGCAACGTCAAGCCGATGTGGTCGCGCTACGGGCTGACCGCCTCGCTGGCGCTGGGCGGGCTTGACATGTGGACGAACACGCTGGGATTTTCCGTGTTCGGCACCATGGGCCACGGCAAGACCGATGCCGCCGCCACCGGCAAGGCCGCCGATCACAAGCCGATCGATTACCCCAGGCCGGATGGCAAGCTGTCCTTCGACCGGCTGACGAACGTGGCCTATTCCTTCACCAATCACGAGGAAAGCCAGCCCGCGCATCTGACGCTCAAGGACGCCGCGGTGCCGATCAGGGTCAACCTGCCCGCCTATGCCGAACCGGCGCAGCGCTACTGTCCGGCGGGGGTCTATGAGGTGGTGCAGAAGGACAGCGGCCCGGAATTCGTCATCAACTTCCAGAATTGCGTGCATTGCAAGACCTGCGACATCAAGGACCCCAGCCAGAATATCCACTGGGTCACGCCGCAGGGCGGTGACGGGCCGAATTACCCCAACATGTGACGGGCGCCCCGCTCCGGTCCGTCGCGGTGGGGGGCAGGGCGGGGTCACGGGATCGTCACGCCATGGTGAGAAGCCCGCCCCGAAACGGCAATTCCGGGCCGGGGCGATTGTCAGCGCGTTGGCGGCGCTCTAGGGTTGGCGCCGTGAAAGCCACGGGAGCTGCCCTTGTCCGTCCAGATATTGTCCGTCCGCATTGCCGCCCGGTTCCGTCGCCATGCGCTTGCCCTGTGCCTCGCGTTTTGTGCCCTGCCGGCAGTGGCCGAGACCGCAGCCGCTGATGACGGACCCCTGGCCGGGGCGTTCCTGGCCGGGCGTGTCGCGCAGGCGGACAATGATTTCGCCGCGCAGGCGCTTTATTACCAGCGCGCGCTGCGGGCGGACCCGGACAACCCCTTCTTCATGGATGCGGCGATGCAGGCGCTGCTGGCGCTGGGCCGGATCGACGAGGCCGCGCCCCTGGCGCAGACCCTGCTGGACCGTGATCTTGGCAGCCAGGCAGCGGCGCTGCTGGTGCAGGCCGATGCCTTTGCCCGCGCGGATTACGCCGCCGTGCTGGCGGCCGGGGAGGCGGCGGCCGATGCGCCGCCGGGTGTCGCTGCGGGCACCGGGCCGCTGACCGACGCGCTGGCCCCGCCCTGGGCGCAGATCGGCGCCGGGCGCATGTCGGACGCGCTGGAGCGCCTCGATGCGCTGATCGAGGAGGGGCAGTTCGTTCCCTTCGCGCTTTACCAGAAGGCGCTGGCGCTGGCGCTGGTGGGCGATTTCGAAGGGGCCGAAGCCATCCTGTCGGGCGACGAGGCCGGACCGATCAGCATGGGGCGGCGCGCCGTGCTGGCGCGGCTGCTGGTGCTGGGTCAGCTTGAACGCTTCGACGATGCGCTGGACCTGATCGACGAAAGCTTCGGCGCCGAATCCGACAGCGCCGACGTGGCCGCCCTGCGCGATGCCTTCGGCGCGGGTGGGGCGCTGCCCTTCGACATGATCACCTCGGCCGGTGAGGGCATGGCCGAGGTGTATTTCGTCATTGCCGGCGTGCTGGTCGGCGATGAGGGGGCCGCCCTGCCCCTGATCTATGCGCGGCTGGCGCATCACCTGAACCCGCGCAACAGCGACGCGCTGATGCTGGCGGCGCAGATGCTCGAATCGCTGGAACAATACGCGCTGGCGGATGAAGCCTATGGCGCCATCCCCGAGGGCGACCCGGTTTTCCTGTCGGCGCAACTGGGCCGCGCGCAGGCGCTGTCGCGCGCAGGCGACCCCGACACCGCCATCGCGCGGTTGCAGGATATCGCCGCCGACCACCCCGAGGATCTGTCGGTGCATGGCACGCTGGGCGATCTGCTGCGCCGTGAAGAGCGCTTCGACGAGGCGGTGCTGGCCTATGAGCGCGCCATCGACCTGATCGAGACACCGGAGCGCCGCCACTGGGTGCTGTTCTACACCTATGCGATCTCGCTGGAGCGCGCGGGCCGGTTCGACGAGGCGGAGCCCTGGTTCCGCCGCACGCTGGAATTCGTCCCCGATAATCCCAGCGTGCTGAATTACCTTGGCTATTCGCTGATCGAGGCGCGCCGCAACCTTGATGAGGCGCTGGAAATGATCGAACGCGCGGTCGAGGGCGACCCGGATTCGGGCTATATCGTGGACAGTCTCGGCTGGGCCTTCTACCGGCTGGGCCGGTATGACGAGGCGGTGCCCGTGATGGAGCGCGCGGTGGAACTGCTGCCCAATGATCCGATCATCAACGACCATCTGGGCGATGTCTACTGGATGGTCGGCCGCGAACGCGAGGCGCGGTTCCAGTGGCGCCGGGCGCTGTCGTTCGCGCCGCACCCGGATCTGGACCTCGACCGCGTGCGCCGCAAGCTCGAGGTCGGTCTGGACGTGGTGCTGGCCGAGGAAGAGGCCGCAGAAGACTCCCGGGAAGGCGCCGGCACCGGGAACGGGGGCTGAGCGGGTGGCGGCGGGCCCGCGCGCCCCGGGACTGCGCGCGCTTGCCCCGGCCAAGGTCAATCTGGCGCTGCATGTGACGGGACGGCGCGCGGACGGGTATCATCTGCTCGACAGTCTGGTGGTCTTTGCCGATGTGGGCGACGTGCTGACCCTGCGCGACGGGGCCGGGACGGAACCGGGGATCGCGCTGTCGCTGGCCGGACCGCAGGCGCCGGGCGTGCCGCCGGGGCCGGACAACCTGATCCTGCGGGCGGGGCGCGCCATGGGGGCCGAAAGGCTGGTCTTCACGCTGGAAAAGCGCCTGCCGGTGGCATCGGGTCTGGGTGGGGGAAGC
This sequence comes from Paracoccaceae bacterium, assembly GCA_020832705.1. GTDB lineage: Bacteria > Pseudomonadota > Alphaproteobacteria > Rhodobacterales > Rhodobacteraceae > Rhabdonatronobacter. The sequence continues at coordinate 1,649 of JAFIEE010000163.1, read as the reverse complement.
TCGGACGCGGCGGCGGCGCTGCGCTGCATTGCGGCCCGGACCGGCGCGGCGCTGCCGGAAGGCGCGGCGCTGCTGCGCCTGGGCGCCGACCTGCCGGTGTGTCTGGCCGCAACGCCCAGCCGGATGCGCGGGATCGGCGACCGGATCGACCCGCTGCCGCCCTTGCCGCCGCTGTGGATGGTGCTGGTCAATCCCGGCGTGCCGCTGTCGACCGCCACCGTGTTCGCGGCGCTGGCGCGGCGCGACAATCCGGGCCTGCCTTCGCTGCCCGAGGGCTGGCCGGACACGCGGAGTTTCTGCACCTGGCTGCGCGGCACCCGCAATGACCTGGAACCGGCGGCCTGTGCCATCGCGCCCCAGGTGCACGCGGCGATCGATGCGCTGCAACGAACCCGGGGGTGTCTGCTGGCGCGCATGTCCGGGTCGGGGGCCAGTGTCTTCGGGCTCTATGCCGACCCGGACCAGGCGGAGAGGGCCGCCGCCAGGCTGCGCGCCCGCGCCCCGGCGTGGTGGGTGGCCCCTGCCGGGCTGCTGCCGCCGGGGGGCGCCGCGCCCGAGGTGCGGGACCGCTGATCCGGCCGCGCCGGCGCCCGTGCGACAATCTGTCTGCCCCGTGCTGAATCATCCGGAACCGGCCTGGCGCCGTAAATCCCTGCATAACAGGGAACGAAACATCATCGGAGGCCATGCAAATGCCCCTTGACGCGTATGCTGACGACCGCCGCCTGTCACGCGCGGCCATGAAGGCGGAACTGCTCGATGCCGAGACCGAGCGCGCCCTTGCCTATGCCTGGCGCGATCACCGCGACGAAGCCGCGCTGCACCGGCTCATCAACGCCTACATGCGGCTGGCCATCTCGATGGCCGCCAAGTTCCGCCGCTACGGCGCGCCGATGAACGACCTGATCCAGGAGGCCGGGCTGGGCCTGATGAAGGCCGCCGACAAGTTCGACCCCGACCGGGGCGTGCGGTTTTCCACCTATGCCGTCTGGTGGATCCGCGCCAGCATCCAGGATTACGTGATGCGCAACTGGTCGCTGGTGCGCACCGGGTCCACCTCGAGCCAGAAGTCGCTGTTCTTCAACCTGCGCCGGGTGCAGGCACAGATCGAGCGTGAAGCTTCGGCGCGCGGCGAGACGCTGGACCGCCAGACCCTGCGCGAGCGTATCGCCACCGAGGTGGGCGTGCCGCTCCATGATGTGGAGATGATGGAGGGGCGTCTGGGCGGCATGGATTTCTCGCTCAACGCCACCCAGTCCAGCGACGAGGACGGGCGCGAGTGGATCGACACGCTGGAGGATGACAGCGACGCCGGCACCGAGCTGGTGGAAACGAAGCTGGATCAGGCGCAGTTGCGCGAATGGCTGCTGGTGGCACTGAACGCGCTGACCGACCGCGAGCGCTTCATCGTGCGCGAGCGCAAGCTGCGCGAGGAGCCGCGCACGCTGGAATCGCTGGGCGACGAACTGGGCCTGTCCAAGGAGCGCGTGCGCCAACTGGAGGCCGCGGCCTTCGCCAAGATGCGGCGCAACCTTGAAACCCAGTCGCGCGAGGTGCAACACTTCCTCGCATGAGGGTGCACCTGTTCCGCCGCGAAGCCAGCGCCCACGAGCCGCGCCCACCCACCCACCCCGCGCGCCTCGTGGGCG
>JAFIEE010000162.1 GCA_020832705.1 Paracoccaceae bacterium | reverse complement strand
CCCCCGTGCAGCCCTGACGGGCTGGACTCCCCCCGGGATATTTTTGCACAGATGATGACCAGAGCGGCAGGCATCGGCCCGGTCCGCACCAAGACAGGGAAACGGCGATGATCCTGACCGGCACCGAAGGGCAGCACGACCTGCCGCGCTACTTCGCCCCGGCCTTTCGCATGGCGCAGGGGCTCAACCGCGGACGGCTGGACGTGGTATTGCCGGACGGGCGGCGCTTCCGGGCCGAGGGCGCGCATCCCGGCCATGTGGCCGAGATTCATGTCCACAACCCCGACCTGTTTGCACGGCTGATCCGCGAGGGCGACATGGGGTTTTCCGAAGCCTATCTGGAAGGTTGGTGGTCCTCGCCCGACCTTCAGGCCTTCATGGACCTGATCAATGACGGCAATCCCAGCGTCTATGACGAGGTGCTCCCCATGGGGCTGGTCCGCGCCTATGAGCGGCTGCGCCACTGGCTGCGGTCCAACAGCAAGGGGCAGGCGCGGCGCAACATCGCCCATCACTACGACCTGGGCAATGATTTCTACCGGCTGTGGCTGGATGACACGATGACCTATTCCTCGGCGCTGTTCCGCACCGGGCAGGAATCACTCGAGCGCGCGCAGGAGCAGAAATACGCCGCGCTTCTGGACCGGCTGGCGGTGAAGCCGGGGGATCACGTGCTGGAAATCGGCTGCGGCTGGGGCGGCTTTGCCGAATACGCCGCGCGCGAGCGGGGGCTGCGGGTGACCGGGCTGACCATCAGCCAGGCGCAGCATGATTACGCGGTGGCGCGGATGGCGGCGGCGGGGGTATCGGACCGGGTGGAGATCGTGCTGCGCGACTATCGCGACGAGCGCGGCAGCTATGACGGGGTCGCCTCGATCGAGATGTTCGAGGCAGTGGGCGAACGCTACTGGCCCGCCTATTTCCGCACCCTGCACGACCGGCTGCGCCCCGGTGCGCGCGCCGCGCTGCAGGTCATCACCGTGCCGGACGACCGGTTCGAGGCCTATCGCCGCCATGTCGATTTCATCCAGAAATACATCTTTCCCGGCGGGATGCTGGGCGCGGTCGCGCCGCTCAGGCGCCAGGCGGCGCAGGTGGGGCTGACGCTGGTGGACAGTTTCGGCTTTGCCGAAAGCTACAGCCAGACCCTGCGGCGCTGGAACGACCGATTCAACGAGCAATGGGATCAGATCGCCGCGCTGGGCTATGACGAGCGCTTTCGCCGCATGTGGGAGTATTACCTCACCTCCTGCGCGGGGGCGTTCCAGTCGGGCAATTGCGACGTGGTGCACATGACCCTGCGCCGGCCGGGGTGAAGGCGCCCGCGTTGCCGGGCGGTCAGCCTGACCCGAGGATGATCTGCACGTACTGGCGCGTTTCGGCGAAGGGCGGGATGCCGCCATGGGCATCGACCGCGCCCGGCCCGGCATTATACGCCGCCAGCGCCAGTTCCCAGTCGCCGAAGCGGTCGAACATCATCCGCAGGTAGCGCGCGCCCCCGTCGAGGTTCTGCGCCGGGTCCAGCGGGTCCACGCCCAGAAGCCGCGCCGTCTCCGGCATCAGTTGGGCCAGCCCCAGCGCGCCCTTGCTGGACACGGCGTCCGGGTTCCAGCGGCTTTCCTGATGCACGAGGCGCAGGAACAGGTCTTCGGGCAGGTCATGGCGGCGCGCGGCGGCGCGGGCGAGGTCGACATGCGGGCCGGTCCGGGGGCCGGTATAGGCGGGGATGGCGACGTTGCGCCCGGCGCGGGTGCCGGGCGGCAGCAGCCGGTCCGAGCGCGAATACTGTTCCGACAGCCGACCGTCCATCAGCCGGGTCTGGTTGTGCAGGATATCAGCGCGCGAGGCCGAGGACTGCCCCGAAAGGTTGAGCCCCTGCGCCGCTGCGGGCGATGCCACCAGGCAGAGCACCGCCAGCGCCTGTCCCGTGCGCCGCGCCGTCTGTCGCATGGGTTCCGCCCCTGTTGTTTCCGTGCGCACATGATACTGGAAACGCGCGCCGAATCCAGCGGTTTGCGCCTCCGGGGCGGGCGGCGCGGCAAGGAGTCAGGGCTTCAGGGATCGTTAACCAGTCTTGTAGAGTATCGCGCAGGCTTGGTGTAAGCGGGTGGAAACGGGATTCGCGAAGGGAGCGGCGCAATGGCAGGTTCGGTGAACAAGGTGATCCTGGTGGGCAATCTGGGGCGCGACCCCGAGGTGCGGACCTTCCCCGATGGCGGCAAGCTGTGCAACCTGCGCATTGCCACCTCGGAGCGCTGGCGCGACCGCAACACCGGCGAACAGCGCGAACGCACCGAATGGCACAATGTGGTGCTGCGTGGTGACGGGCTGGTGCGGGTGGCCGAGCAATACCTGCGCAAGGGGTCGAAGGTCTATGTGGAGGGGTCGCTGCAGACCCGGAAGTGGCAGGACCAGAGCGGGCAGGATCGCTATTCGACCGATATCGTGGTGGCCGGAATGGGCGGCACGCTGACCATGCTGGACGGGCGTGGCGGTGACGGTGGCGGCAGTGGCAGTGGCAGTGGCAGTGGCAGTGGCGGGGGCGGAGGCGGGGGCGGCGACCGTGGCAATGATCGCGGCGGCTATGGCGGCGGCCCGCCCGACATGGATGACGAAATCCCGTTCTGATTCGCCACCGCGCAGGATCGGCCGGTCAGATGCGTCATCACGTCGGCGCGTCCGGCGCCGGGCCTGAGCGGCGCGAACGTGCGGCACCCACCGGGCGCTGGCATGAGGCGGATGATCCAGCTTGCGCGGTGCAGCCCGCGCGGGTCGACAACGGCCCGCAATGGGCCGCCCCCCCCCGAGCTGCCACCCTGTGCGGGCGCTTCGGTGTGCGCGGTGGGCGACAGGGCCGCGCCGGTCTCTGGTCTGGCAATGGGGACTGTGGCCCGGGTTCCCCGCCATCGGGCGCGACAGCCCCGACCGGTCCGGCGCCTCAGGACCGTGGCGGCGCGGCTTTCCGCTCAGGGCGCCGCCGTGCAGCCGGTGTGTTGCACGGCGCCCGCATCGCTCAGCACCGTCAGGCGGATATCCGAGCGGTTCACGCTCAAGGTGCCGCGCCGTGGCGGCGTGATCAGCGCCTCGCCGCGCAGCAGATCGCCGTTGCGCAGGCTGCCCAGATCGCGCACCCGCGCCTCCTGGCCCGGCAGTTCGACGATCACGCGTTCGTTGGCGCCGGTTTCCGGCAGGTCCAGTTCCGCGCGCAGGCGCATCCCGTTGCGCTCGGCCGGTTCCAGCCCGCACCGCGCGGCGCGCAGCCCTGCGTCCAGCGCCGGGCGCGGCGCTTGCGACAGGGCGGCCTCGATCAGCGCGTCGGGGCGGCCGGGTGCGCTCAGATCGGCACGCAGGCGCAGGTCCACCGGAATGCAGACATCGCGGCACACCCCCAGTGTGATCGCGGCGACAAAGACCATGGGGCGCGCGGGATCGACGGGGGTCAGTTCGATGGGCAGCACCAGTTCGTCGCGGTAACCGATGTTGTAATAGCCGTTCTGCACGAACACGCGCGGACTGGGCCAGTGCTTGTCCACCCCGGCCAGGTTCTCGGACCCGGACCAGTCCATGCGCAATGCCAGACCGCCTTCGCCGGGGACCCGCCAATAGGTCATCCAGCCCGGTGCCAGCCGCAGATGCAGCGCGGCCATCCGGCGGCCATCGTCGCGCACCCAGCCCGTGCGGAACTCGGCCGAGACCTGCTCGGCCCCGCGCCCCTGGGCATCGACGGGCACAATCGACGCAACGGCCATGATCGCGGCTGCGGCGAGCGCGCGCAAGGCGGGGCGCACTGTCAGGCCGGGTGAGGACGGGCCGGGTGAGAGGCGCAGCGCTCGGGCAAGGGCGCGCAGCCGCGCAGGTCCGGGGTTCGGTTCTCGGGTCATGCGGTCGAGGATTCCGCTGTAATGCGGCGAAAGGGAAGTCACGTTTCGGAGACCGGCGGCGTTGTGGCCCGGCTGCATCGCATGACACAACCCAAAGGTGCAGAAACCACCCGCCCAGGCGCCGGGAATGGCTTGGCAAGCCTTCGCGGCTGCGGCATGGTCAGCGCATGAGCGCCTCGGATCACCTGGACCTGACCGGCAAGCTGCTGATCGCCATGCCCGGCATGCCCGACATGCGATTCGCGCGCAGCGTGGTCTGTATCTGCTCGCACTCGCCGCAGGGCGCCATGGGGCTGATCGTCAACAAGCCGCTGCCGGACCTGCGGCTGGGCGCGCTGATGGCGCATCTGGAACTGGTCGCCGAGGACGCGCAGCACAGCGCACCCGATGCAGCGGTCCATTTCGGCGGTCCGGTGGAGCATGGCCGCGGATTCGTGCTGCACAGCGCCGAGTATGATGGCGGTGCCACCACCCTGCCGGTGGCCGAGGGCATCGCCATGAGCGCCACGCTTGATATCCTCGAGGACATGCTGCACGGGCGCGGCCCGGCGCGGGCGCGGATGATGCTGGGCTATGCGGGCTGGGCGCCGGGGCAACTGGAGGAGGAGATCCTTGCCAACGGCTGGCTGAGCGTCGCCGCCACTGCCGCGCTGGTCTTCGACACCGCGCCCCCCGCGCAATGGGAGGCCGCGCTGCGCGCGCTGGGCGTGGACCCGGTGATGCTGTCGGGCGCGGCGGGGCGGGCCTGAGGCGTGGCGGGGCGGCGGCATGTGCGAAAACATCAAGGCGCCGATCCCCCGCAACATGTTTGAAATACCGATCCAGGCAGCCAACGGCGGGGACATGGCGTGCAAGAAGACATTGCTCGAGAATCAGAAAACGGGTACGAAGAAGAAGCGCCAGTTCGGGAAGGTCGATATCCCGCAGGCGGCGTTTATCAATGTGCTGACGATGGATGGATAAGAGATGCTGTCTGATTGTTACTTTGGCGACGTGGAGGCGATTGACGAAGGCAACAACTTTCCCGAGTATTTCCACTCGACTTTCATTCTGCCGACCTCGTTTTCGATGAATTCACTCAACAACAAGAGAAAATACATTATTGTTGGACGAAAAGGCTCAGGAAAAACGGCTGTTCAGTTTTACTTGTCGGAAAAACTAAAAGAAAAGGGATACATATCAAAGTTTTTTTCGTTTCACTCCGATGTCAAGCCAAAAGACTACAATAGCGCCGCGAGAACCCAAAAAATAGATATGCTGGGAGTTGTTAATTCTAGGAACATTTTTTTGAATTATGATTTTCGAGAAATTTGGCTTAGAACTTTTTTGGTAAAAATTGCTGAAGAGCTGAGTGAGAACTCATTCACTTCACAATTTACGAAATTCGTCCTTGGAAAGAGGAGTCGACTCTCGTCTATTTTCGAAGGTGTTTTGAAATCAGCCTCAGTTGAGATATCTGCAGAGATGTTTGACATTTCAGCGTCTGTTGGATTTGACTTCGCCAAATACAAAGGGGGGAGCGAAGTTCCCTTGAGTGAGTATATCAGTGCAGCGCTCGAGCTATTGAGGCGTCACCATCAAGATCATTTGTTTTACTTGTATGTTGACGAGCTAGTTTTGTCGCGACTTGATGCAGCAGATGACGAGGTTAAGGTTCGGGCAGCGATGGTCCGTGACATACTGAGATCAGCTCGTGAATTAAATAATTTCTTTATTAAGCACAATCTTGATTTTCACATTGTATGTGCGCTCAGACCAGAGATTCGGAATCTGCTTAATGACATGGATTCCGAAATCGGAAAACTCGTGGACGGCAAAAGCGTTAAGCTAGAATGGGACATGAGTGATGGGAGCGAGACACTTCTGTTTCGACTTCTTATCCAGAAAGTCATTCACTCCAAACATCTAGAAGTAATCAATTTTGCTGATTTTGTTGAACCCAAAATTAATTTCGGAAAGAAGACCATTCTACTTGAGAATTTTATTAAAATAAACACTTGGGGACGACCTCGTGATGTTGTGCAGCTACTCAACTCGATAGCAGACGAGAACCCAGATTCACCCAGAATAGGGGAAGATGAGATAAAGAATGCGCTTAACGAGTATTCAAGGCGAGCGATGAATGAAATCAAGGATGAGATAAGCGTAAGACATGGGAATGCCATCGCTAAAACACTTAGGGAGAATATAAACAAGAGACTTTACAAGTCATTTGATGAATTCGATAGATCAGTCATAGCGAAGTTTGGATTTGCGAATACCTCCACACTCGTTGACGACTTGTTTCATTACGGTGTTATTGGAAATTACGATGACTCTTTCAACGCGAGGCGATATTATTGGTTTCATCGCGGGGAAGAGTTTTTGAAGCCTAGCTTGGGCGTGTGTATACACCCAGGCCTCTGGAATTACTTGAATATTCGATAAACACAACTTTTTTTCATATGGTTGTCCTTATCAGGTGTTCGGATGATCCCCGTCCAACATGACTCCCGGTAGGATCCCGCCTGCCCCCCCGCCCCGTTCCGCCCGCCTTCCCCGTGGCCCCGGTCGCGCGCCGATGCTAGAGGGTCGCGCACCGCACGCCCCCCAGACGGCGCACAAGGACGGAAGGACACCAAATGACCCACACCCACTCCGTCCGCGTCTATTACGAGGACACCGACCTTGCGGGCATCGTCTATTACGCGAATTACCTGAAGTTCATCGAACGCGCGCGCAGCGAGTGGGTGCGGGCGCTGGGGGTCGATCAGGCGGCGCTGAAGGCCGAACAAGGTCTGGTCTTCGCCGTCCGGCGGGTAGAGGCCGACTATCTGGCCCCGGCCCGGTTCGACGATCTGCTGAGCGTCACCACCGAGGCAGAGGCCGCGACCCCTGCGCGGCTGACCCTGCGCCAGCAGGTGCGGCGCGGCGATGCGCTCCTGTTCGACGCCCGCGTGGTGCTGGTCTGCCTGGACGCGGGCGCCCGCCCCCGGCGGTTTCCCGCCGCGCTGCGCGCCCTTTGCATCGATCACGGATAAATTTGTTGCATCACCGGTCGATCTGTTGGCTTTGAGGGCCGAAAACCTGTAGATTCGCCGCCAAACAGAGCCGCCCGGTGCAAGGGTGGCCTTTCTTGAGTGAGCAGGCCCATGGAACAGACCGCCCTTGCGGCGACGCAAGATATCGACTTTTCGCTGGTCGCGCTGTTCGCGCGCGCCACGGTGACCGTGCAACTGGTCATGATCATCCTGATCCTGGCCTCGTTCTGGTCCTGGGGGATCATCATCCAGAAGCTGATCCGCTACCGCCGCGCCCGCAGCGAGGCCGACCAGTTCGACGCCGCCTTCTGGTCGGGCGAACCGCTGGACGAGCTTTACGACCAGATCGGCCCCGAACCGCCCACGCCGCCTGCGCGCGTCTTTGCCGCCGGGATGGCCGAATGGCGGCGCAGCCACCGCCATGACGGCGCGCTGATCCCCGGCGCGGTGCAACGCATCGACCGGTCCATGGATGTGGCCATCACCAAGGAAGCGCGCGAGCTGCAGGGCGGGCTGACGTTTCTGGCCTCGGTCGGGTCGGCCTCGCCCTTCATCGGGCTGTTCGGCACTGTCTGGGGCATCAAGCACGCCTTCGAGGAAATCGCCCTTGCGCAGTCCACCAACCTGGCCGTGGTGGCGCCGGGCATCGCCGAGGCGCTGCTGGCAACCGGGCTGGGGCTGCTGGCCGCCATCCCCGCGACCATCTTCTACAACAAGCTGACCGAGGATTCCGAGGCCATCGTCTCGGGCTATGAAGCCTTCGCGGACGAATTCAACACGATCCTGTCGCGCCAGCTGGACGCGGCCTGAACCATGGGGGGGCAGGTCATCCGGCGCAATGGCGGCAAGGGCGGCGGTCGGCGCCCCGCGGCGCGCGGCGGGCGCATGTCGGCCCGATGCGGCCTGCGCGCGCGCCGATGCTGCCGGCGCGGTGGTGCTGGAGCGCCCG